>JALVQZ010000206.1 GCA_027036355.1 Acidimicrobiia bacterium
GGGTTCGGTTGGGTCATCGTGACGTGCCAACCGCCGGTGGTCGCCGTCTGTTCCCCGGGGAAGGTCGACCACAGCGCGGCCGAAGGCGTCGTCTCGCCGGCGGCTCCTAGCGCCGATCCCCCTCCTCGGAGGCGATGAGCCGGTCGAGCGCGGCGCGGATCTCGCCCGGCGCCGGGTAGTCGCCGATGCCGCGGCCTTCGTGGGACCACACGACGTCGCCGCCGGAGGTGACGACCACGACCCCGGGGACCGACGAGTGATGTCCGGTGACGCGCCCCTGCCGGCGATGACGGACGAGGGCGGCGAGCCATCGTGACCATGCCCGCAGGTCGAACACGAACGCCGCCAAGGAGCGGCGGCGGAGCGCCAGGCGGCGGGTCACCGCGGAGCCTTCGTCGATGAACAGCCCGAACGGCACCGACGTCGCCGCCAGATGGCGGGCCTGGTACGCCGCCGCCGGCGCGATCGCGACGACCGCTCCTCCGGATCGGAGGATCTCCTCATGGACCGACGCGAACTGCGCCAGCATCTCGAGGCAGGGTGCTCAGCCGAAGTACCTGGGGAGGAGCACGATGGTGGGACGGTCGAGGACCGATCCCAACCTGTGCGCGTCGCCCGCGACGTCCACGACCGTGATGTCGGCGATGTTCATCTCGTCGAGTCTGGCACGGCCCGGATCAGTCGGCGGCGACGGCGGCCACGCCGACCGTCTCCCTCGCGTCTTCCAGTTCCTCCTGTGGCGTCTTGCCGGAGCGGAGGATCAGGAACCCGATCAACCCGGCGACGAACGAACCGAGGAAGATGCCGATCTTGGCCTCGTCGCCGAAGAGCTCGGCCAGGTCCGAACCACGGAACGCCAGCTCGGTGACGAACAGCGACACGGTGAAGCCGATGCCGGCGATGAACCCGAGTCCGACGACCTTCTTGAAGTCGGTGCGCCGGGGAAGCTCACCGAGCTTCATTCTCACGGCCAGCCACGTCGCTCCCACGATCCCGACCGGTTTGCCGACCATCAACCCGAAGGCGACGCCGAGCATCACCGGGCTGGTCACCACGGTGCCCATGTCGAGTCCGACGAACCGGACACCGGCATTGGCGAGGGCGAAGATGGGGATGATGAGGAACGAGGAGTAGCCGTGGAGACGATGCTCGAGCCGGTTGAGGGGCGGCACCGACTCGGTGGCGACGGCGGCGAGCTGCAGGGCGTCCTCGTCGAGGCGGGCCTTCGAGTTCGGCGCTGCCGCGTCCATGTCGAACCGTTCCAGGATCCACCGTGCTTTGCGTCGGAACTCCTCGTCCGAGTAGAGGGCGTGGACGGGCGTGAGCAGTCCGAGGGCGACGCCCGCGATCGTGGCGTGGACACCGGATTCGAGCACCGCGAACCACACGAACAGCGCGATCGTCCCGTAGAACAGGTACGTCCTGATCCCGACCTTCCCGGCCACCGCCACCAGCGCCAGGCCCGCGATCGCCGCCAGGAGCCAGGCGAACTGGAGTGACTCGGTGTAGAACACGGCGATCACGATGATGGCGCCGAGGTCGTCGACGATCGCCAGCGCCAGGAGGAACAGCTTCGCCCCGATCGAGACCCGAGAACCCAGCAGCGCCAGGATGCCGACGGAGAAGGCGATGTCGGTCGCCATCGGGATCCCCCATCCCTTGATGGCTTCGCCGCCGCCCGACGAGAGGATGAACCCGGTGTAGATGAGCGCAGGCACGATCATGCCGCCGATCGCCGCCATCGCGGGGAGGGCCGCCTTCTTCGGCTCGTTGAGCTCCCCGACGACCAGCTCCCGCTTGATCTCGAGACCGACGACGAAGAAGAAGATCGCCATCAAGCCGTCGTTGACGAGGTCCTTCAGCGACTCGTTGAAATGGAACCAGGAGCCGATCTCGATCGTCAGGTGGGTCTCCCAGAACCGGAAGTAGGACTCCCACAGCGGGGAGTTGGCCCAGATGATCGCGACGATGGCGGCCACGATGAGGACGATCCCGCCGGCGGACTCCGTCTCCATGAACTGCATGGCGGGACGGACGAAACGGCGAGGGATGTACCGGTCCGAGTGCAGCCAGGTCTTGTGGACGCGTTCGGTGTCTGGGGTCATGATGCTCCGAGGTTAGCTAGCGTCTCGGTCGGCATCGCGCATGGGGGGATAAGGGCTGGGGACCCGCCGGTAGCATGCCTGGCCATGGGTGTCCGGCATGGTTGACATCATCCAGGCGGTCGTCGGTCTCGTCGTCCTGGTGCTCGCCTCGGACCGCATGGTCCGATCCTCGATCCGCGTCTCGCGCTCACTCGGGGTCTCGGTCATCCTGATCGGGGCGGTCATCGTCGGCTTCGGGACGTCGGTGCCGGAGTTCCTCGTGTCGGGCCTCGCCGCGCTCGAGGGCAACATCGACCTCGCGGTGTCGAACGTCACCAGCTCGAACACCGCCAACGTGTCGCTGGTGCTCGGCGCGGCCGCGCTGCTGACCCCGATCGCGTCGCGCCGGGCGGTCATCCGCCGCGAGGGGGCGCTCATGTTCGCGTCGGTGGTCACGCTCGCCGCGGTGCTCGCCGGCGGTCATCCCGAGCTGTGGCAAGGGCTCCTCCTGCTCGGATTGCTGGGGGTCGCGACCACGTTGATGGCCCGCTGGGCGTCGGAGGATCCCGACGCGGTCCTGGCCGAGATCGAGGACGAGCTGGGCGACGACGATCCCGGAACCGGCGAGCCGTCGACCGAAGCCGCGCTGGAAGGCAGGTTCCGGCGTCTCCGATCCGAGGTCGGACGCGAGCTCGTCATCGGCATCGTCGCGTTGGGGATCACCCTGGTCGCCGCGGACCAGCTCCTCGACGGCGCCATCGGCCTCGGCCAGCGGTTCGGGCTGTCGGCGGCGTTCCTCGGGCTCATGACCGGCGTCGGGACGAGCCTGCCCGAGCTGTCCGCGGCCATCGCCGCGGCTCGCCACGGGGAATCCGACCTGATCCTTGGCAACATCTTGGGCTCGAACATCTTCAACTCGTTGGGGGTGGCCGGGCTGGCCGCCACGATCGGTCCGGGCCCCCTCGTCGACGTCACACCGATCATCGTCGGTCTCATGGTGGCGGCGTCGTTCCTGGCCGGGTTGTTCGCGTTCACCGGACAGCGGATCGTCCGGTTCGAGGGGGTCCTCCTCCTCGTCGCCTTCGCCGCGTACGCCGTGTACGTGTTCTGACGGACGCTTCCCGGTACCGTCAGTCCGATGCGGCGGAGCAACGAAGAGATCATCCAGGCCCTGAGGGAGCTCGCGGAGCTGGAGAAGCTCGACGAAGGTTCCGCGCAGGCGTTTCGCGTCCGGGCCTACGACAAGGCGATCGACGCGATCCGCACCGCAGGCGTCGACGTGGCCGAGTTGGATCTCGACGAGTTGAAGGCGATCGAAGGGATCGGTGACCATACGGCCCGCCGGATCCGGGAGTTCGTCGAGACGGGACACATCGGCAAGCTCGACCGACTGCGAGAGAAGTACCCTCCCGGGCTGCTCGACCTGATGAAGATCCCCGGGGTCGGACCCAAGACGGTGCTCCTGCTGTGGCATCGCCTCGGCGTCGAGACCATCGAAGATCTCCAACGGGCGATCGAAGAGCACCGGGTCCAAGAGCTCCCACGCATGTCGGCCAAGACCGAGCAGAAGATCGCCAAGGCGATCGAACGGCTCGGCCTACACGCCGAAGAGCACCGGACGCCCATCGCCGACGCGCTCCCGCTCGCCGAGGACATCGTCGCCGCCCTCGGCGAGCTCCCCGGCGTGGAGCGGGTCGAATACGCCGGGAGCCTGCGTCGGTTCCGCGAGACGATCGGCGACCTCGACATCATCGTCGCCTCGGACGCCCCGGCGACCGTGATGGAGGCCTTCGTGGCGCTCCCGCTGGTCGCGGACGTCATCGTCCATGGGGACACGAAGACCTCCGTCGTCACGACGACCCGGATGCAGGTCGACGTGCGGGTCGTCGGCGCGGACCAGTACGGGGCGGCGCTGCTGTACTTCACCGGATCGAAGGCGCACAACATCCATCTCCGGCAGCTCGCCCTCGATCACGGCTGGACGTTGAACGAGTACGCGCTGTCGGAGCTCGACGGGGGAGCAGTGGTCGCTTCGTCCACCGAGGAGGACATCTACGCCGCGCTCGGCCTTCCGCTGATCCTCCCGCCGTTGCGCGAGGACCGCGGGGAGATCGAGGCCGGGCTCGCGGGGACGCTTCCCGAGGTCGTGACCGTCGACGACATCGTGGGCGACCTGCACGTTCACTCGTCGTGGTCGGGCGATGGGAGGAGCGCGCTGGAGGACATGGTGGCGGCGGCGGCCGAACGCGGCCTCGAGTACGTTGCGATCACCGACCACGCCGAGAACCTGACGATCAACGGGCTGTCGAGGGACGAGATGCTCCGGCAACGGGCCCGGATCGAGGAGCTGCGGGAGCGCTACCCGGACCTGACGATCCTCCACGGCAGCGAGCTGAACATCGGCAAGGACGGATCGCTCGACTACGACGAGGAGTTCCTCATGGCCTTCGACTGGTGCGTGGCCAGCGTGCATTCGTCCTTCGACCTTCCCCGCGACCAGCAGACCGCCCGCATCGTCGCCGCGATGCGTCATGGCGCCGTCGACGCGATCGGTCACCTCACCGGGCGTCGCATCGGCATCCGTCCGGGGATCGAACTCGACCTCGACGAGGTGTTCGACGTCGCCGCGGAGACGGGGACCGCCATCGAGATCAACTCCCACCTCGATCGGCTGGACGTCTCCGCCGACGTGCTCTTCTCGATCCGGGACCGTGACGACGTCGTGTTCGTGATCGACACCGACGCCCACCACGTCTCCGAGCTCGCCAACATCCGATGGGGGGTTCGCAACGCCCAGCGCGGATGGATCCCGGCCTCCCGCGTCCTCAACACCTTCGGTCGCGACCGCTTCCTGGCGTGGGGCAAGCGGGCTCGGCCGGTGAACAAAGCGTGAACTTCGTCCGCCCGTATCGCTCGGAACGCCACGGAGATGGTTGACTGTCGCCGATGAGCGACACGAGTCCCACCATCGGAACCGTCGCCGCGCGCCGCGCCGGGTGGTCCGGCGCGGCGGCGGCAGGCCTCGCGTTGGGGATCACCGAGTTCGCCGCCGGCCTGTCCTCCGGGATCCCCTCGGCGATCTCGTCGATCGGAGGCGTCATCGTCGACATCTCCCCGGGATGGTTGGCGCGGACCGCCATCTCGGTCCTGGGCACCGCCGACAAGGGCGCCCTCGCCATCGGCACCGTCGTCGTCGCGCTCGTCCTCGGCGCCGTGACGGGTCGGGTCGCCTCCCGGCGCCCATGGGTCGGCCCGGTCGTGTTCGGCGCGTTCGCGCTGGTGGGGATCGCCGCCCAGCTCGCCTCGGGGGCGTCCGCTCCGGCCGCCACCGTCATCGCCACCGCATCGGCCGCCGCCATCGGCGCCCTGGCGCTTCGTCTCCTCCTCGACGCCGACCGGAGATCGTCGGTGCCGCCCGAAGCCGCCGCGGCGGTCCCCGGACCCGACGTGATCGAGCGCCGCCGGTTCCTCGGGCTGCTCGGGACCGTCGCCGCCGGCGCCCTGGTGGCGACGATCGCAGGCCGGCAGCTCATCATCCGCCGCTCGGAGGCGGTACGGGTGTCGGCGGAGCTTCCAGAGCCGGAGATCAGGGTCGTCGAGGTGTCGGCGGAACATGCCTTCGACATCCCCGGGCTCACGCCCATCGTGCTCGGTGAGCCGCGCTTCTACCGGGTCGACACGGCGCTCGTCGTTCCCGTGGTCGACCCCGAGACCTGGACCTTGAAGGTCACCGGCATGGTCGATCGCGAGGTCGAACTCACCTACGACGATCTCCTCTCCATGCCCCAGATCGAGCGGTACGTCACCATCTCGTGTGTCTCCAACCCGGTCGGCGACACGCTCGTCGGGAACGCCAAGTGGCAGGGCGTCCGTCTCGTCGACGTGCTCGAGATGGCCGGTGTGCAGCCCGACGCGTCGCAGATCGTCGGCCGGTCGGTCGACGGATGGACCGCAGGGTTCCCGACCGCGGCGGCCTTCGACGGCCGCGATCCGCTCATCGTGGTCGGGATGAACGGCGAACCGCTCCCTCGCCGGCACGGGTTCCCTGCCCGGCTGATCGTTCCCGGCCTCTACGGGTACGTGTCGGCGACCAAGTGGCTGTCGGAGATCGAGCTCACCACATGGGACGCGTTCGACGGCTACTGGATCCCCCGCGGTTGGGCGAAGCAGGCCCCCATCAAGACCCAGTCGCGCATCGACCGGCCGATCTTCGGGGACCGCGTCGTGGGCGAGGTGATCGCTGCCGGCGTCGCCTGGGCGCCCACCCGAGGGATCGCCAAGGTCGAGGTCCAGCTCGACGACGAACCCTGGCAGGAGGCCGAGCTCTCCGAGCCGCTGTCCGAGGATGCATGGGTGCAGTGGATGCTGGCCATCGACGCGCCCCCAGGGAGCCACCGCCTCAGGGTCAGGGCGACCGACGGGACCGGCGTGACCCAGACCGAACGACGCCAGGATCCGCGGCCCGACGGAGCGACGGGCTGGCACACGATCGAGTTCACGGTCGCGTAGACGGCCGGGGCCGATCCTGGGCTATCGGCCTGGGACCAGCACCAGGGTCGATCGGGCATCCGCCGCGATCGACGACGGCGCCCACCACATCGGGTAGTAGTCGCCTCGCAGCCAGCGGTCGATCATGTCGTCGTAGTGCGGCGAAGCGATGTGGCCCGACTGTCCGGTCGTGTGCACGGTCAGGGACCGGTCCAGGTCGCCGAGGTCGACCAGCATCCGCATCGACGGGACCCAGTCGACCTCGTAGCCGGCGCTGGCGGTCCATCCGGTGGCGTTGACGGCGTCCTTGCTCCCCGACGTCGCGAACGCCCCGCGATTGAAGCGGGCATCGACGAGCCCGATCCCCGTGCTACCCAGGGTCTGGTTGACGAACGTGGACGTGTGGAGGTCGCCCCAGCGCCAGTCCTCGGGCCGGTCGCCGAACCGGCCGGCGAGCTCGTCGACGGCCTCGAGGAACGAACGCCGGAGGATCGTGTCACGGTTCTCGCGTTCGGGGGTGGTCACATCGTCCCAGAACGCGTCGTCGGGGTCGCTGAGCAGATCGGACACGACCGTCACCCACCGCGAGGCTCCGATCGGTCGACGATCCTCCGGGAGCTCGTCCTCGAAGGTGTTGGCGAGGATCCGTCGCCAGGTGACGTTGAAGATCGCGGCGCCGGCGGAGTCGGCGTCGTCGTAGCGGTCCCAGTCGGCGAGGATCCGTCTCGCCGCGGTGTCGGTCGCGTCGAAGCCCGAGCTGGTCACCGCAACGAGGGCCGGGACGAGCTCTTCGGCCCACAGGTCGTAGGTGTCGAACTGGATCCAGCCGTGGTCGCGAAGGCTCAGTCCCGGGTTCGACGACAGGAGATCGTCGATCCGTCTGGCCCGGTACCCGTAGTTCCAGTCGGCGGTCAGCAGGTACGGGTAGCCGCCGTCGACGACCGCGTTGTTGGCGGTGACGATGTAGCCGGCCTCCGGATCGAACAGACGGGGCAGCTCGTCGTAGGGGACGAACCCCTCCCATTCGTAGCGGTCGGTCCAGCCGGGGACGGGCAGCGTGCCGTCGCCGTTCCTGCGGATCGGGATCCGTCCGGGCGCCTGGTAGCCGATGTGGCCGTCGACATCGGCGTAGACGACGTTCTGTGCCGGAACGTCGAAGCGCGCCAAGGCGGCCCGGAACGACTCCCAGTCGGCGGCACGGTTCAACCCGAGGATGGGTTCGAGGATGCTGGGCCCGTCGTCGAGCGCCGTCCACCGCAGGGCGATGGCGTACGGTTCGGGTCGCTCGACCCCGGCGGCGTCGAAGTCGGACAGCGGGCCGTAGACGTCGGAGATGACCGGCCCGTGCCGGGTCGACCGCACGCGGATCTCGACGGGGGCGCCACCGGCCACGTCGATCGTCTCGACCCGAACCTCCATGTCGACCCATCGTTCACCGACCCGGTAACGATCTGGATCGTCCGGATCGATCTCCTCGATGTACAGGTCCTGAACGTCGGGCCCCAGGTTCGTGAAGCCCCAGGCGATCCGAGCGTTGTGTCCGATCACGACCCCCGGAGATCCCGCGAACGAGAACCCGACCACGTCATAGGGGCAGTCGGCGGACACCGGCCGGCACCGCAAGCCGATCTGGTACCAGATCGACGGGATCTGGATCCCCAGGTGCGGATCGTTGGCGAGGATCGGCGCTCCGGTCGCCGTCAACCGACCGGAAACCACCCACGAGTTCGACCCGACCCCGACGTCGGGATCCCCCCGACCGGCCAGCATCCGCAACGCCCCGACGCGCTCGCCGACGCGCCCGAGGGCCGCGGTCATCGCCGGCGACAGCCGCAGCGAGGGGGCAGGGGGGACGTCCCGGTCCGATGAGGGAACGATCACCGGGCTCGTCTCCGGGTAGCCCGGGTAGAGACGGTCGACCCGGTCCGGGCCGATCAGCCCTGCCAGCATGGCTCGATCGATCTCCGCCCCGAGGTTCCCGCCGAGGTCCCACGCCATCACCTTTCCCCACGTGAGGCTGTCCTCGGGTGTCCATGGCGCCGGCTCGTAGGAGCGATTGAGTAGATCCAGCAGGGTGTACTCGAAGCCGAGCTGAGATGGGGAGCGGGTGGCGAGGTAGGCGTTGACGCCGGCGGTGTAGGCGTCGAGGACCCGCCGTTCGGCGTCGGGCAGTGCCGCGTACTGGGCTTCGGCGAGTCGTCGCCACCCCATCGTTCGCAAGAACGCGTCGGTCTCGACCTGGTCGGCGCCGAACATCTCGGCCAACGTTCCTGCACCGATGTGGCGCCAGACGTCCATCTGCCAGAACCGTTCCTGGGCATGGACCCATCCTTGGGCGAAGAACAGATCGTGGGTGTCCGACGCTTCGATGTACGGGACGCCGACGGCGTCGCGCACGATCCGCACCTCGCCGTGGAGGCCATCGACCGGGAGCATCCCGTCGACCTGCGGAAGCGCCCGCCTCGGCCCGACGATGAACACCCCCGCCGTGCCCGCGGCTACGAGGGCGACGATCGCCGCCGCTGCGAGCCCGAGACGGCGCAGCCATCGTCGTCTCGGGCGCGGCCGACCGCCGCCGGTGTCCCCTGAGCGGTCGCTTCCCTCCACCTCGGCAGGGTACCGCGTCGGACCGTTCCCCGTCGGCGTATGCTTGCGTCATGTCCGACGAACCTCTCACCGACGAAACCTCGACAGCATCGGCGCCGCTCACCCCCGAAGTGGTGGATCCTCCGGCGGCGACCGAGGAGGCTCCGGCCGTGTCGCCACCGGCCCTCGTCGCCGAACCGAGCAAGCTGATGCGGATCGCTTCGATGACCAGGGCGATGCTCGAGGAGGTGCGTCAGGCGCCCCTCGACGAAGCCGGTCGCCGTCGCCTCGTGAAGATCTACGAGGGATCCCTCGACGAGCTGAAGGAGGCCCTGTCCGACGAGCTGCGCGAGGAGGTCGACGCGATCTTCCTTCCGCTGCAGGCGGAGGCGCCCTCGGAGTCGGAGCTGCGGCTCGCGCAGGCTCAGCTCGTCGGCTGGCTCGAGGGGCTGTTCCACGGCATCCAGGCGTCCTTGTGGTCACAACAGGTGTCGGCCGCCGCCCAGCTCGAACAGCTCCGGCGGAAGCAGGCCCTCGAGGCGAAGGCGGAGGAGACCCCTTCGGGCCTGTACCTGTAACGATCTGCGCCGCGACGAGTCGATCGGCGTCGTAGGCTTCGGGGCATGCCGGAGATCCCGCTCGAACGCTGCCACGAGATCCTCACCGAGGTGGAGGTCGCTCATCTGGGGACGATCATCGACTCGGAGCCCTACGTGTCGCCCGTGTTCTTCGTCCTGTTCGGGGATCGGATCGTCTTCCGCACCCGCCCCGGACCTCGTCTCGACGCGGTGCTGAGGAAGCCGGACGTCTGTGTGACCGTGACCAGGTTCGATGAGCTGATGGGCGAATGGGAGGCGGTCACCGTGTGGGGGACCGCCTCGGTCGTGACGGACCCGGGGTTCGAAGCCGACGTGGCGGCGTTGTTCGTCGACAAGTACCGGGCATCGAGCTGGCCGATCCCCGAGATGCTGCCGGGAGAAGCGGTCGTGGTGGTCCCGATCGACAGACTGGCCGGGCACCGTTCCGGCGACGGTCTCGGTCCGATCCCTCGCCCCGCGCGGAGGTCACGATGAGCGACCTGGTCCGGATCGTCGATCTGGAAGGGACCGCCGGAGCCCCCTTCGTGCTGGCCTTGGCGGGATGGGGAGACGCCTCAGGCGTCGCCAGCGGAGCGGCGCGCCGGCTCGGTGCCGATGGGAACCTCGTCGCGGAGGTCGACGCCGATCGGGTCTTCGATTTCCGGTCCAACCGGCCGGTACTGCACTTCTCGGAGGGGAACCTGGATCAGGTCGTCTGGCCGTCGATCGAGATCGTGCGCGCCGACGTCGAGGGGGAGACGATCCTGGTGGGCTCGGGCAGCGAGCCGGATTTCCGCTGGCGGCGTCTCACCGCCGAGCTCGTCGAACTCGGCCGGCGCATCGGCGTCTCGAAGCTGGTGACGCTGGGCGCCGTCCCGGCACCGGTGCCGCATACCCGGCCGGTGCGGGTGGTGTGCACCGTCTCGGACGACGGCTTGCTCGCTCCGGGCGACGAGGTGCTGTCCAACGAGCTGGTCGTGCCGGCTGCCGCGGTCAGCATCATCCGGGCCGGGTTCGCCGATGCGGGGATCCCCGCCGTCGGCTACTGGGCGCAGGTTCCGCACTACGTCAACGAGCCCTACCACGCAGGGGAGCTCGCTCTCCTGGAGCACCTGTCGCGGCAGCTCGGGGTCGACGTCCCCGTCGGTACCGTGGCCGAGGAGGCGGCCGCACAGCGCGAGGAGCTGGACCGGATCGTCGCCGGGAGGGAGGACGCCAGGGCCTACGTCGCCAAGCTGGAGTCGGCCGTCGACGCCCAGTCCCCGCCGCCGTCGTTCGAGGCGCTGCCGACCGCGGACGAACTCGTCGACGAGATCGAGCGGTTCCTGCGGGACTCCTCCGGGGAGCAGTGACGCCGCCGGCTCAGCCGAGGACGCCGACGAAGATGGTCAGCAGCGCCAGGACCGCGGT
>JALVQZ010000207.1 GCA_027036355.1 Acidimicrobiia bacterium
GCCGTCGTGGAAGTTCTCGTGCTCGGACGTCACCGGCATGGCGACGATCACCTCGGTGTCGGTGACCTCCACCAGCGAGATCCCGAGCCCGGCCGCGTAGCGGTCCCGCTCGAGGAGCTCCCTGATGCGTGCCTCCCGTTCCATGGCGGTGCAGCGTAACGCGATGATGGGAGGCCGGAGCCTCCCATCATCGCTCCCATCGGACGGGGATCTTCAGACGTCGGCGGGATCTCCCACCGCATCCTGGAGCGCCGCGTACGACTTCTCCAGCGCCACCTTGGCTTCGCGGAGGTCGATGCGGGCGTTCTCGAGGCGCCGCTTGCCCTCCGACAGGGCGCCCTTCGCCGGGTCGGGGTAGTCGGAGGCCTGGAGCCCGATGACGTCGTCGGCGACCGGGCCACCGGCCCGCCGGCCTTCACCGATCTCGTCGCGGGCCACCGTCAGCCAGCGACGAGCCTCGGTGACGTCGTAGCCGGCCTGCTCGGCCCGGTCGATGGCCGCACCGAGCTCGTTGGCGATGCCGTCCATCCGGTCGGCGGCGTCGACGACCGTGTCCGAGGCGACGACCTCGTGGGTCTTGGGGGCGACGACCAGGTAGATGCGATAGTCGACCACGACGCTGTGGCCGATCTGCCGCAGCTCCTCGAACGTCGTCGCCGCTTCGGCGTCGCCGCGTGCGATGCGCAGCCCGTTGGCCGCCTGGGCGTAGTCGGCGAGCAGCTCGGCTTCGTGCCTGGCGGTGATGTGGTCGTTGCCGGTCACGATGTTCGTGAGCCGCTCGAGGGTCTCGAGGCGGCGCTCGATCGCGTCGATGAGACGCTGCTTGGCCGTGTCGAAGTCGACCCGATGCTCGGGCGTGACCTCCTGGACGGTCGCCTGATCGTCCGTCGCCGTGTCGGCTTGCTGGGCGTTGGCCGCCGCGGGGAGGGCCAGCAACATGCCGGCGGCCAGCCCCGTGGCGAGCATCCGCTTGAGGGTCGTTGGGTTCTTCATCCTTCGATGTCTCCTTCGTCCGTGTCGAACGCGGCGTCGAGGTCGGCGAACTCTCGGTCGAGCTCGGTGAGGAGCTGATCGAGTTCGGAGAGATCGACGTCGGTGTCGACGGTTGCTTCCTGGTCCCCGTCCTGGGCAGGAGCTGTCGTGGTCGTCGTGGTGGTGGACCCACCGGGGTCGACGGTCGTGGTCGTGGTGCTCGACGGCGGGGTGGTCGCCGTCTCGTCCTCTTCGCCCTGGCCGTCGTCGACGACGAACGATCCGGTGTCTGACGGTCCGGTCGTCGACGTCGTGGTCGCGGTGGTTCCGCCGGTCGACCCGTCGACGGTGACCAGCGGCGCCTGGTCGGCGACGGCGTCGTCGACGCCTGCCCCGTAGGCGCAGGCGGTCGCGGTGAGGGCGACGGCGACGAGCACGGCTCCGAGCCGGCGGTCGCTTCGCATTGCGGTCTCCTTTCCTGGTTCACCACCAGGTTGGGAGACCCTGATCAGGGCGGGGTGATCGGCACGTAAGAAGTGTGTGAGGCGATCGGAGCCTCAGACGCGACCCGTGAGGCGCCACGCGGTGGGCAGCGCCACCCCGGCCAGCGCGATCTTGAGCGCGTCGCCGGCGAGGAACGGGACCACGCCGACGGCGACCGCCTGGGCGATCCCGTCGATGCCGGGCACGGTCCACATCAACCAGACGGTCCCCAGCGTGTAGATGACGGCCGTCCCGGTGAGGAAGGCCGGGATGGCGGTCCACACCGACCGGTCCTGGCCCCGTTCGGCGAGCTTGCCGACGAGCCAGGCGGCGGCGACGAACCCGGCCAGGTAGCCGAAGGTGGCCCCGGTGGCGTACGTCCATCCTCCGTTGGCGCCGGCGAAGACGGGGAGTCCGGCCATGCCCATGGCGACGTAGAGGAGCTGGCTGCCGGCGCCCGCCCACGAGCCGAGCGCGGCGCCGGCGAGGAGGACGGCGAACGTCTGGCCGGTGATCGGCACCGGGTTCCCCGGCAGGTAGACCCGCAGTTGGGCGAGGACGGCGGTGAGCACGGCGAACCCGACCATGGCCGTGATCGTGGCGGCGGCGGAGCGGTTCAGGAACCTGCCGGCGAGCGTCCCTGGATGTGTGGCCTGCACGTCGTCCTCCTTGTCGGTGGGGCGCCATCGTAGCGGTCCAGGTGGCGGCGTTTCCTGCCGATGCAACACGGATGCGGAAGCTGTGCACGGCCCTCGTTGCCCTGATCGTGGCGTCGGCCACGGTGTGGTCGGCGTCGCCTGCGACGGCGGTCGAGGCGCCGGACGGTCTCCTTCCCGGGTCGGGCCGTCAGTCGGCGTTCCACCGTTCCCAGTCGTCGGGCGCCGAGATCGGGCGCCTGGTGATCCCGGCGATCGGGGTCGACGAGACGATCCGGTCGGGGGTGTCGCTCGAGGTCATCGACCTGGGTGTCGCCCACTGGGTCGGGACGTCCGCGCTGGGCGGCCCCGGCAACGCGGTCCTGGCGGGCCACCGCACGACGAGGACCGCGCCGTTCCTCGATCTCGATCGTCTCCGGCCTGGCGACCTGATCACCGTCGAGCGCCTCGACGGTCCGCCGGCGTTGTACCGCGTGTCGGACACCTTCATCGTCGAGCCCGAGGACGTGTGGATCACCTACGAGTTCGGCCGCCCGATGTTGACGATGTTCGCCTGCCACCCCAAGGGTTCGGCCCGGTTCCGCATCGTCGTCCAGGCCGATCTGATCGCCGGCGGCCGCATCGCGTGAGCCACGGCGTGTCGTGGTTCCTGGTCTCGGCGGGTGCCCGCCGTCGGAGGGTGGTCCGTGAGGGTCGCCGGCGTTCCGGCTCGATCGGCCGGGGATCGGCGGTCGGGGAACGTCGGGGCGGCCGGTAGGCTGGTCGGTCATGGACCACGACGGCGCCTCGACGACCGAACTCGAGGCCGGCGACCCGTTCGCCGGCCTTCCCGAGGAGGTGCGCCCGCCGGACCGGTGGCCGGTGTGGCCGTTCGCCCTGGCGGGGTTCCTGCTGCTGGTGGGGGCGCTGTTGCTGTTCCTGCCGCGGATCGAGTTGCCGTTCTACACGTTCTCGCCGGGGCCGGTGTACGACACGGCCGACTTCGTGAAAGTCCCGAGCGGTCACGAGCGGGCCGGGGAGCTGTTCTTCCTGACGGTGTCGTTGAAGACGGCGAACCCGTACGACTGGTTGGGCGCCAAGCTCGACGAGCGGGTGGATCTGGTGCCCCGACAGAACGTCCGGCCGCCGGGGGTGTCTCCCGAGCAGCTCCGTCGGGAGAACCTGGCCGCGATGCAGCAGGCGAAGCGTGACGCGACGTTCGTGGCCTTGACGAAGTTGGGGTACGACGTGAAGCTGATCGGTACCGGGGCCCTGGTCATCGACACGGTTCCCGACTCGGCCGCGGACGGCAAGCTGCTGCCCGACGACGTGATCGTCGAGCTCGACGGGAACCCGATCGAGTTCCGTTCCGACGTGATCGATCTCCTCGCGGACAAGGAGATCGGTGATCCGGTAGACCTGGTGGTGCTGCGTGACGTCGACGGTGAGGAACGGCGCATCGACGTGCGTCTGGTGCTCGGCCCCCATGTCGACGACCCGACCCGGCCGATGATCGGGGTGCTGCTGGACAACAACGAGCCGATCGTCGAGTTCCCGATCGAGGTCGACATCGACTCGCGCAACATCGGTGGGCCGTCGGCGGGGATGATGTTCGCGTTGGAGATCATGAACGAGCTGTCGCCGGAGAGCCTGACGAAGGGCCACCGCATCGCGGGGACGGGCACGATCTCGCGGGACGGGACGGTCGGGCCGATCGGCGGCGTCCGCCAGAAGGTGTTCGCCGCGGTCGACGCCGGGGCCGAGGCGATCCTGATCCCCGAGGGGAACTACGACGAGGCGCTCACGACGGAGGCCGACATCGAGATGGTGAAGGTGACCACCATCGACGATGCGCTGGCGTTCCTGGATTCGTTACCGGCCGTCGGGACCGGATGATCGGGTAATCCGTTCGTCCTGGCCTGGTGGTCGTTACTCTCCGGGGCATGGACGATCTTCGCCCGGAGGACATCCGCGCCGCCGAGTTCCCCGTCGCTCGGCGGGGATACGACCGTGAGGCCGTGGACCGGTTCCGAGACGATGTGGCGTCCCGCATCGAGGCGCTGGAGGCGGAGCTGGTTCGCGTCTCCGAGACGCTGACCCAACTCGGGTTCGACGAGCCGTCGAACCTGGCGGTCGAGCTCGAGACGATCGGGGTGGAGGTGGCGGCGATCTTGGAGGCCGCCCGTTCGGCGGCGGAGGGGATGCGGTCGCGGGCGTCGGCCGATGCGGAGGCGCGGTTGGCCGAGACGTCGGCCCGTATCGAGGATCTGCTGGAGGAGGCCGAGGCGGCGGCCTTCGACCTGCGAGCGTCGGCGTGGAAGGAGAGCTCGGCGCTGGTGCATTCGGCGATCGCCGAGGCCGAGGCGATGCTGGTGGCGGCGGAGAAGGACGCGATGTTGCTGCGCGCCGAGGCCGAACGTGAGGCGTTGCGTCTGGTGAGCGACGCCCGGCGGGAGCGCGACGAGCTGGTGGGGGCCGCCCGTGAGGAGGCGGAGCTGTTGATCACGACCGCCCGGCAGGAGTCCGAAGCGGTTCTGGCTGCCGCCCGGCAGCAGGCGGAGGCGGCCCAGGAGCGGGCGCGGGCGTTGGAGGATCGGCGGTCCGAGCTGATGGCGGAGCTGGAGGCGGCGAGGTCGTCGATCGGTCGCCTCGAGGAGGAGATCGAATCGAAGCGGCAGGCGTTGGAGGAGCCGGAGCCCGACCTGGTCGACGACCTGCTCGAGGATGCACCGGTGTCGCACTGGTTGGAGGACGAGGGGTCGGTGCGGATCGTGCCTGCCGCCCGGTTCGTGGTGCCCGATCCTGTCGATGCGTTGGAGCTGGCGGCCGAGGTGGAGGCCCTCCGCGACGGGGGGTCGGCGTCCGAACCGGAACCCGTCGTCGAACCGGAGCCGGAACCCGAACCGGAGCCCGAGCCCGAACCGGAGCCCGAGCCCGAACCGGAGCCCGAGCCCGAACCGGAGCCCGAGCCCGAGCCGGAGCCGGAGCCCGAGCCCGAGCCCGAACCCGAACCGGAGCCGGAACCGGAGCCTGCGGCGGTCGAGCCGCCGGCGCCGTCGGTGCAGGCCGTGGAGGCCCTCGTCCAGGCGGCGGCCGGTCTCGCCGTCGAGGCCGCGCCGGCGACCGTCTCGACGAACGGCGGCGGCGACGAGCTGGCGTCGCTGTTCGCCTCGTTGCGGACGCCCGAGGCGGCCTCGTCGCCCGTCGAAGCGGTCGAGGCCCCCGCGGCGGCGGTTCCAGCCGAGACCGAGGAAGCGGCGCAGGAGCCACCCTCCGGGTCTCGACGCGCGGCGGCGACCGTCGAGGTCGACGCCTTCGCGGTGCGGGACCGGCTCTTGCTGCCGATCCAGAACCAGGCGTTACGGACGGTGAAACGGGACCTGGTCGAACTCCAGAACCGGGCTCTGGAGGAGCTCCGGATGGATGACGGATGGGAGCCGTCGGTCGACGACCTCGCCGGCGGCTTGTCGGGGGTCGTCGCCGACGTCCCCGGGGAGGCGGAGCTGGCCGGCGCGGCCGGCGCCGCCGAGCTCGCGGGGGCCGCGGCCGTTCCGGAGATCTCGACGACCACCTCCGGTGACCCGGCGGCGACGTTCGCCGCCGCGCTGTACGAGGCCGTGACGGCGTCGCTGCGCCGGTCCCGCGAGGCGGGCGCCGGGGCGAGGGAGGTGGCGGCGTCGGTGTCGAAGGTGTTCCGGGCGTGGCGGACCGACGAGGCCGAACGTCGGGTGCGGACGATCGCCTACGAGGCCTACCACCGCGGTCTCCTCGCGGGGCTGGAGGCGTTGGGCGTCGACCGTGTCGAGGTCGTCTCGGCCGGCCTGTCGTGTGCCCGGTGCCCGGCCGGGATGGGCTCGTGGCCTCCGGCGGGACCGCTTCCGGACGGCACCGTGGTGCCGCCGGCGGAGGCGAGCTGTGCGTGCACGGTGGTGCCTGCCGGTGCAGTGCCGGCGGACCGGTAGCATCCCGGTGTGATCAACAGAGAACCGGACGTCCCCGCGCCACGTTCCCGTCCCCGTCAGCTCCTGACGATCGTCGTCGTCCTGCTGTTCGTGCTGTTGCTGTTCGGGCGGTGGATCGCCACCTTGTGGACCGACTACCTGTGGTACGGATCGATGGGCCAGACCCAGATCTGGCGGACCCTGGTGCTGACGAGAGTGGGGCTGGTCGCCGTCGCCTCGGTCGTCGCGTTCGGCCTGTTCCTCCTCAACCTGTGGGTCGTCGACCGGCTGTCGCCGCGGGGGATGATCATCCCGGGAACGCCCGACGAGGAGCTGCTGGAGCGGTTCCAGATGTGGATGGAGCCGCGGGCGTGGCGGGTCCGGCTGGCGGCGTCGGCGTTCTTCGGGATCCTGATCGGACTCGGCGCCGCCGCGTGGCAGGACGATTGGTTGTTCTTCCGTCACGGCGGCAGCTTCGGTGTCGCCGATCCGATCTTCGGCCATGACGTCGGTCTGTACGTGTTCCAGGTGCCGTTGTTCCGCGACGTGTTCGGCTGGGCGTTCCAGCTCCTGCTGGTCCTGACCCTGGTCGTGGTCGCGGTGCACTATCTCAACGGCGGCATCGCCGTCCAGCGGCCGTCGGATCGGACCAACCCGACGGTGAAGGCGCACATCTCGCTGCTGTTGGCGTCGCTGGTGCTCCTGAAGGCGGTCGGGTATCAGCTCGACAAGTGGGACCTGTTGTACTCGACCCGTGGGCGGGTGTTCGGCGCGTCCTTCACCGACGTGAACGCTCAGATCCCGGCGCTGAACCTGCTCATCATCATCTCGTTCGTCGCCGCGGTGATCCTGCTGGTGAACCTCCGGTTCCGCGGCTGGACGCTGCCGGTGGTGGCCGTCGGGTTGTGGCTGGTGACGTCCATCGCCGTCGGGGGGATCTACCCGGCGCTGGTGCAGCGGTTCCGGGTCATCCCCGACGAGGTCAACAAGGAGGCGGCGTTCGTCGCCAACAACATCGAGTTCACTCGAGACGCCTACGGGTTGGCGGACACCGAGGTGCGGACGTTCGCGGCGACCAGTGATCTCGACGCGGCGGCGCTGGCGGCGAACGACGCGACGATCTCGAACATCCGTCTGTGGGATCCGGGCGTGCTGGAGATCACCTACAAGCAGCTCCAGAACATCCGCACCTACTACAACATCTTCGACGTGGACGTCGACCGGTACGAGCTGGACGGTCGGACGACCCAGGTGATGCTGTCGGCCAGGGAGCTGCAGGAGGACAACCTGCCCGAGAGCGGGTGGGTCAACGAGCATCTCGTCTACACCCACGGGTTCGGGGCGATCCTGTCGCGGGCCAACGACGTGACCGCCGACGGCAAGCCGGACCTGCTCATCCGCGACATCCCGCCGGAGAACACGTCGGGTGACCCGGACCTGACCATCGACCAGCCGCGCATCTACTTCGGTGACGGGGCGACGTCGCGGTTCCTGATCGTCGGAACCAAGGAGCCGGAGGTCGACTTCCCGCTCGGCACCGGCGGCGACAAGGTGCAGCGCAACAGCTACGACGGCGCCGGCGGGGTGCCGTTGGGCGGGATCCTGCGGCGGTTGGCGTTCTCATTGCGGTTCGGTGATCTCGACACGTTGATCTCGGGTCAGATCACGTCCGAGAGCCGGGTCCTGATGGTCCGCAACATCCGGGATCGGGTGGGGCGGCTGGCCCCGTTCATGTACGCCGACGCCGATCCGTACGTGGTGCTCGTCGACGGCCGCATCAAGTGGGTCATGGACCTGTACACGTTGACGGACCGGTACCCGTACTCGACGTTCGCCGACACGTCGCGGCTCAACCGAGGGCCGGGTCTGCCCAACGGGTTCAACTACATCCGCAACTCGGTGAAGGCCGTGGTCGACGCCTTCGACGGCACGGTGGATCTGTACGTGATCGATCCGACCGATCCGTTGGTGAAGGCGAACCAGCGGATCTTCCCCGGTCTGTACAAGCCGGCGTCGGAGCTGCCGGACAACCTGGTGTCGCATCTGCGGTACCCGGAGGACCTGTTCCGGGTCCAGACCGACATCTACCGGCTGTACCACGTCACCGACCCGAAGCAGTTCTTCTCCAACGTCGACCCGTGGCAGATCGCCAGGGACCCGTCGGATTCGCCGCGGCCGGATCTGCGAGCCCGGTTCGTCGATTCGTCGGGCAAGGAGTACCGGCCGATGCTGCCGTACTACCTGCTGATGAAGCTGCCTGGGGAGGACGAGATCTCGTTCCTGTTGATGCAGCCGTTCACGCCGCGAGATCGGCCGAACATGGTGGCGTTCATGGTCGCCAAGTCGGGGCCGTTGACCGAGTACGGGCGGAAGATCGAGTACTCGTTGCCGTCGGACAGCCAGATCGACGGTCCGGGACAGGTGGGGGACTTCATCAATCAGAACCCGACGATCTCGGCGGAGTTCACGCTGCTGGGCCAGCAAGGTTCCGAGGTGATCCAGGGCAACATGCTGGTGATCCCGATCGAGGAGTCGTTGCTGTACGTCCAGCCGATCTACATCAAGGCGTCGGGTTCGGGCGGAGCCGAGTCGGGGATCCCGCAGTTCAAGCGGGTCGTCGTGTCGTACAACGGCCAGATCGAGATCGCCGATTCGCTCGACGAAGCCTTCGCGAGGATCTTCGGGGAGGCCGCACCGGATCAGCCCGGAGACGGCGGGTCGACCGAGCCGCCATCGGGCACGATCGACGAGCAGGTCGCCGAGCTGCTGACCCGAGCCGAGGCGGCGTTCCTGGATGCCGACGCGGCGCTGCGGCGAGGCGATCTGGTGACCTACGCCCAGAAGGTCGAGGAGGCACGGACCGCGATCGAGGAGGCGAACCGGCTGCTCCTCGGGGTGGGCACCGGGGCGTGACGGGACGCAACGTCCTGGGCGGTCCGTTGGAGGGATGCTCGGCGGATCCGGTGACGGGGTGGTTCAGGGACGGGACGTGCCGGACGGCGCCGGAGGATCGCGGGAGCCACACGATCTGCGCCGTAATGACCAGGGAGTTCCTGGAGCATCAGCGCCGGATCGGCAACGACCTGACGACACCGATGCCGCAGTACCGGTTCCCGGGGTTGGCGCCGGGGGATCGATGGTGCGTGACGGCTCGCAACTGGCTGGCCGCTCACGACGACGGGGTCGCGGCCCCGGTGGTGCTGGCGTCGACGAACGAGGCGGTGCTGGCGATCGTGCCCTTGGCGATCTTGCAGCCGTACGCGGTGGACGTACCGTCCGATCCGGGGGCTTTGGAGGGCTGACGTCGCCTTGGGGAGTGGAACGCTCCCGGTGGCCTGCTCGTCTCGGGGAGCGGCCGCGTTCTGGGTCGACGGTCACGAGGCGGCTCCGGTCTCGAGTTCGGTGATGCGGGCCGTCAGGAAGCGCCGTTCGGGTCGGGAGGTGGTGAGGGTGAGGGCGCGGCGGTAGGCGGCGACGGCGGCGGGTTCGTCGCCGAGGTCGCGGAGCAACGCGGCTCGGGCGGAGTGGTAGTGGGGGTAGCGGTCGAGACCGTCGATGGCGTCGATGAGGCGGAGGCCGGCGGCCGGTCCGTGGGCCATGGCGACGGCGATGGCGCGGTTGAGCTCGACGACGGGGGAGGGGGTCCGGCGGGCGAGTTCGTCGTAGAGGAGGGCGATCTGGCGCCAGTCGGTGTCGGCGGCGTCGGCGGCTTGGGCATGGATGGCGTTGATGGCGGCTTGGATCTGGTACGGGCCGGGGGCGCCGCGGCGGAGAGCCTTGTCGAGGAGGGCGACGGCGGCGGCGATGCGGGTGTGATCCCATCGGCTGCGGTCCTGGTCGGGGAGGAGAACGAGATCGCCCTGGTCGTCGGTGCGGGTGGGACGGCGGGCTTCTTGGAGGTGCATGAGGGCGAGGAGTCCCATGATCTCGGGTTCGTTGGGCAGGAGCCCGTCCACGATGGTGGCGAGGCGGATCGCCTCGGTGGTGAGCTCGGTGCGGACGACGTCGGCGCCGGAGGTGGCGTTGTGGCCTTCGGTGTAGATCACGTAGATGACGGCGAGGACGGCGGAGAGGCGTTCGGGGAGGTCGGCGTCGGCGGGGACGGCGTAGGGGATGTTGGCGGTGCGGATCTTGCGTTTGGCTCGGACGATGCGTTGGGCCATGGTGGGTTCGGGAACGAGGAAGGCGCGGGCGACCTCGGCGGTGGTGAGGCCGCCGACGGTCTTGGCGGTGAGGGCGACTCGGGCGTCGGGGGACAGCGCCGGGTGGCAACAGGTGAAGATGAGGCGGAGGCGGTCGTCGATGAGCACGGTGTCGGGTCCTTGGTCGTCGGTGACCGTGGTGGGTTGGGTGGCGGCGATGGTCTCGTACTTGCGGCGGAGGGTGGCCGAGCGGCGGATGCGGTCGATGGCTTTGCGGCGGGCGGTGACGGTGAGCCAGGCGCCGGGTCGGTCGGGGATCTCGTCGGCCCATGCGACGAGCGCGGCGAGGCACGCGTCCTGGAGGGCGTCCTCGGCGAGTTCGATGTCGCCGAGCGTGCGGACGAGGTTGGACAGGACGAGGCCGTGCTCCTCGCGGAACACGGCCTCGATCGCTGCCGCGGGCGTGGTCATCCGAAGTCGATGACGGGCCTGACCTCGATGGATCCGTACCGGGCGCCGGGGATCTTCGCGGCGATGGCGATGGCGCCGTCGAGGTCGGGGGCTTCGACGAGGTAGAAGCCCCCGAGCTGCTCCTTGGTCTCGGCGAAGGGTCCGTCGGTGACGACGAGCTCATCGTCGCGGACCCGGACGGTGGTGGCGGTGGTGGTGTCGTGGAGGGCTTCGCCGCCGCGGTTGACGTCGTTGGCGGTGATCTCCTCGGTGAAGGCGTAGTAGGCCTCGTAGACGGCTTGTCCTTCGGGTGAGGTGGGGTCGGGGCGGGCGGATTCGTCGTCGTAGATGAGCAGTGCGTACTCCACGCTGGTCTCCCTCGGTCGGCGGCGGGCTGGTGCCCGGGTACATCATGTCGACGTTCGGGGAGGCCCGTTCTCGACATCGGTCCAGTCTGCCAGCCGCCGGCGGGGTGTGCGGTTGGGTTCTGG
>JALVQZ010000208.1 GCA_027036355.1 Acidimicrobiia bacterium
GATGAGATCGATAAGGCGCCTGAGGAGCGTGAGCGGGGGATCACGATCGCGATCGCGCATGTGGAGTATGAGACGCCGAATCGTCATTATGCGCATGTGGATATGCCGGGGCATGCGGATTATGTGAAGAACATGATCACGGGTGCGGCGCAGGTGGATGGGGCGATTCTGGTGGTGTCGGCGGCGGATGGTCCGATGCCGCAGACCCGTGAGCATGTGTTGTTGGCTCGTCAGGTGGGGGTTCCGTACATCGTGGTGTTCATGAACAAGGTGGACATGG
Organism: Acidimicrobiia bacterium; assembly: GCA_027036355.1. Lineage (GTDB taxonomy): Bacteria > Actinomycetota > Acidimicrobiia > Spongiisociales > UBA5794 > JALSQW01. Next base: position 281 of record JALVQZ010000208.1, read on the forward strand.
TCGATGATGAGGAGCTGTTGGATCTGGTGGAGTTGGAGGTTCGGGATCTGTTGACCGAGTACGAGTTCCCCGGTGATGAGGTGCCGGTGGTTCGGGGGTCGGCGTTGAAGGCGTTGGAGGGGGATGCTGAGGCGGCGGCGCAGATCGTGGCGTTGATGGAGGCGGTGGATTCGTATGTGCCGGAGCCGGTGCGGGATACCGAGAAGCCGTTCTTGATGCCGATCGAGGATGTGTTCTCGATCACGGGTCGGGGGACGGTGGTGACGGGTCGTGTGGAGCAGGGGACGTTGTCGGTGGGCGATCAGGTGGAGATCGTGGGGATCCGTGATCTGCAGACGACGACGGTGACGGGGATCGAGATGTTCCGCAAGTTGTTGGATGAGGCGCAGGCTGGGGACAATGTGGGGTTGTTGTTGCGGGGGATCGGGAAGGATGATGTGGAGCGGGGTCAGGTGGTGGCGGCTCCGGGGTCGATCACGCCGCATACCGAGTTCGAGGCGCAGGTGTATGTGTTGACCAAGGAGGAGGGTGGTCGGCACAATCCGTTCTTCGATGGGTATCGGCCGCAGTTCTATTTCCGGACGACGGATGTGACCGGGACGGTGCATCTGCCGGAGGGGGCTGAGATGGTGATGCCGGGTGATAACACCGAGATGCGGGTGGAGTTGATCGCGCCGATCGCGATGGATGAGGGGTTGCGGTTCGCGATCCGTGAGGGTGGCCGGACCGTGGGTGCGGGCCGGGTCACCAAGATCATCAAGTAACCGGGCCGAACAGGAAGTAGAGGAAGACAACACGATGGCAGCTGAGCACCGGATCCGGATCCGACTGAAGGCGTACGACCACTCGGTCGTCGACGAGTCGGCGCGCAAGATCGCGGAAACCGTGGTCCGAACCCAGGCGAAGATCAAAGGACCGGTGCCGCTCCCGACGAAGATCCACCGGTACTGCGTCATCCGGGGTCCCCACGTCGACAAGACGAGCCGGGAGCACTTCGAGATGCGGATCCATCGGCGACTGATCGACATCATCGATCCGACGCCGAAGACGGTGGACTCGTTGATGCGACTCGACCTGCCCGCCGGGGTGGAAGTGGAGATCAAGACGTGAAGACGATCATCGGAGAGAAGCTGGGCATGACCCAGGTCTTCGACGACGACAACCGGGCGATCCCGGTGACCGTCGTGAAGGCCGGTCCGGTCCGCGTCATCCAGATCAAGCGTCCCGAGACCGACGGGTACGGAGCGATCCAGATCGCGTTCAAGGAGATGTCGGCGGACAAGGCCGTCCGTCCCGCGGTCGGGCACTTCGCCAAGGCCGGCGTCGCTCCCCATCGGCACATCGTCGAGGTGCGGGTCGACGACCCGGACGCGTTCGAGCCGGGCCAGGAGATCAACGTCGGCGACGTGCTCGAGGCCGGCAAGAAGGCCGACGTCACGGGCATCACCAAGGGCAAGGGGTTCGCCGGGGTCATCAAGCGCCACGGCTTCGCCGGCCAGGGAGCCAGCCACGGCGCCCACAAGGTGCATCGCGCCCCCGGTGCCATCGGCGCCTGCGCGACCCCCGCCCGGGTGTTCAAGGGCAAGCGGCTCCCCGGGCGGATGGGGTCCGATCGGCAGACGATCATGAACCTCGACGTGGTCCAGGTGGATCCGGAGCGGAACCTCGTGCTCGTCAAGGGTGCGATCCCCGGGCCCAAGGGTGCGATCGTCGTGTTGCGGGAGGCGGTGAAGGCACATGGCTGAGGCACGCACGGCCGAGCTCTACGCGGCCGACGGAACCCCCAAGGGCGAAGTCGAGCTGGCGCCGGAGATCTTCGGCATCGAGCCGAACATCCCGGTGATGCATCAGGTCGTCACGGCCCAGTTGGCGGCGGCGCGGGCCGGTACCCATTCGACCAAGACGCGGGCCGAGGTTCGCGGCGGAGGTCGCAAGCCGTGGCGGCAGAAGGGCCTCGGACGTGCTCGGCAGGGGTCGATCCGGGCGCCGCAGTGGGTCGGCGGCGGTGTCGCCCACGGCCCCAAGCCGCGTGATTACTCCCAGCGCACGCCGAAGAAGATGCGTCGCCTGGCCTTGCGCAGCGCCCTGTCGGCGCGGGCGTCCGAGGGCCAGATCAAGGTCGTCGAGACGTTCGACGTCTGGGACGAACCGAAGACGAAGCGGGCCGTCGAGCTCCTCGAGGCCATGGGGGTGACCGGCAAGGTGCTCCTCATCGCCGAGGACCACGAGCGGGTCGCCATCAAGTCGTTCCGCAACATCGACGGGGTCATCGCCTCGAACCTCGGCCAGGCCAACACGTACGACGTGCTGTGGGCCGACACGATCATCATGTCCAAGGGCACCCTCGACCTCGGTCAGGGCGCCCCTCGCGGCACGGAAGCCCATGCCGCCGGCCGGACCGACGAGGCGGGAGGTGAGGACGCATGAAGGATCCTCGCGACGTGATCCTCGAACCGGTCGTCTCGGAGAAGTCCTACGACCTGATCGAAGATCTCAACACGTACACGTTCATCGTGGACCGGCGGGCCAACAAGACCGAGATCAAGGAAGCCGTCAAGGCGATCTTCGAGGTCGATGTCGTCTCGGTCAACACGATGAACCGGAAGGGAAAGCGGAAGCGGACCGGATGGAAGTTCGGTCGCCGCAAGGACACCAAGCGGGCGCTGGTCAAACTGGCCCCCGGCAGCTCGATCGACATCTTCGAGGTATGACACCATGGGCGTGAAGAAGCGCAAGCCGACATCGCCGGGCCGCCGGTTCCAGACCGTCTCCGACTTCGAGACCATCACGAAGTCGAAGCCGGAGAAGCGACTGCTCGACAAGAAGAAGCGATCGTCCGGGCGCAACAGCTACGGGCGGATCACGTCGCGCCACCGCGGCGGTGGTCACAAGCGCCGGTACCGCGTCATCGATTTCCGCCGGACCAAGGACGGCGTGCCCGCCAAGGTCGCCGCCATCGAGTACGACCCGAACCGGAACGCGCGGATCGCCCTGTTGCACTACGTCGACGGAGAGAAGCGCTACATCCTGGCGCCTCTCGGGATCGAGGTCGGTGACATGCTCGAGTCGGGTTCGTCGGCCGACATCCGTCCCGGCAACGCGTTGCCGTTGCGGAACATCCCGACCGGCACCGTGGTGCACGCCGTCGAGCTCCGCCCCGGCGGCGGGGCCAAGCTGGGCCGTTCGGCGGGAACCGCCATCCAGCTCATGTCCAAGGAGGGCAAGCTCGCCCTGCTCCGGCTTCCATCGGGCGAGATGCGCAACGTGCCGCTCGACTGTCGAGCCACCATCGGCCAGGTGGGCAACCCGGAGGCCGAGTTGATCAAGATCGGCAAGGCGGGACGGAGCCGGTGGAAGGGCAAGCGGCCCCAGTCCCGCGGCGTGGCCATGAACCCGGTGGATCATCCCCTCGGCGGTGGTGAGGGCAAGAGCTCGGGCGGCCGCCATCCGGTGAGCCCGTGGGGCAAGCCGGAAGGGCGAACCCGCAAGAAGAACAAGGCCAGCGACAAGTACATCGTTCGCAGGCGCACGAAGAAGGGTCGGAGGTAACCGCGTGGCTCGGAGTCTCAAGAAGGGTCCGTTCGTCGACGAGCATCTGCTCCGCAAGATCGAGACCGCCAACGAGAAGGGTGAGAAGCGGGTGATCCGCACCTGGAGTCGTCGTTCGACGATCACCCCCGAGATGGTCGGTCACACGATCGCGGTTCACGACGGGCGCAAGCACGTCCCCGTGTACATCAGCGAGTCGATGGTCGGTCACAAGCTCGGCGAGTTCGCACCGACCCGGACCTTCCGGGGTCACGCGGGCGAACGGTCTGCGAGGAAGCGATGAGGACGCACGCCAAGGCGCGGTTCATCAGGCAGTCGCCGTACAAGGTGCGACGGGTGCTGGACCTCGTCCGGGGTCTCCCGGTCGGTGAGGCTCGAGTGATCCTCGAGCACACCAACCGGCGCGCCGCCGACGTGATCTTGAAGTGCCTCGATTCGGCCGTCGCCAACGCCGAGCACAACCTGGCGTTGGACGCCGACGAGCTGTTCGTCGCCGAGGCCTATGCCGACGAGGGCCCGACGCTGAAGCGTTGGCGTCCCCGTGCCCGAGGTCGCGCCACGAAGATCAGGAAGCGTACGAGCCACATCACGATCGTCGTCGCAGACGAAGAGGAGAACGAATAGTGGGCCAGAAGATCCACCCCTACGGGCTGCGACTCGGCATCGTCACCGATTGGAAGTCGCGTTGGTACTCCGAGAAGGACTACGCCGCCCAGGTCAACGAGGACCACAAGATCCGCAGCTACATCACCGGTGAGCTCAAGCGCGGGGCGATCTCGCGGATCGACATCGAGCGCATCGGCGACAAGAAGGTGCAGATCGACGTCCACACGGCGCGGCCGGGCGTCGTGATCGGTCGCGGCGGTTCCGAGGCCGACCGCCTCCGCCGGGGCCTCGAGGACCTGACGAACCGCCTCGTGAAGTTCAACGTGATCGAGGTCCAGAACCCCGAGACCGACGCTCAGCTCCTGGCTCGGAGCGTCGCCGATCAGCTCGAGGGACGCGTGTCGTTCCGGCGGGCGATGAAACGGACGGTGCAGACGGCGCTCAAGGCCGGGGCCGAAGGTGTCCGGGTCCAGGCCTCGGGACGGCTCGGCGGCGCCGACATGGGCCGCCGCGAGTGGTACCTCGAGGGACGGGTCCCCCTGCACACGCTGCGCGCCGACATCGACTTCGGCCGCGCCACCGCGCACACGACGGTCGGCACGGTGGGGGTCAAGGTCTGGGTCTACAAGGGCGACGTCCTCGAGACGGGCGGCCTGAGCCGGGAACGGATCGCGGCCGAGGCCCGCCTGGCCGCGGGTGGACCGTCCCAGCGCCGGCGTCGGTCGGCGAAGTCCAGGGCCGAAGCGGCCGCGGGCGGTGGTCGGGAGCGCAAGCTCATCGAGGCCGGTGGCGGCAAACGGGTCGTCGAGGCCGGTGGCGGCAAGCGCAAGGACGGCGGCAAGCGCCTGATCGAGGCCGGTGGCGGCAAGAAGCCGACGACGTCGGAGGCGGCCGCCGAGTTCGCCGAAGCCCGCGAGGTCGTCGAGGAGGCGGCCGTCGTGCCGACCGAGCCGACCGCGCCCGCGTCGGCGGAGACCCCTCAAGCCGCGGCTCCCGTCACGGAGGCGGCGCCCGAGGCGCCCGTCGAGGAGACCCCGGCCGCGGAGACGCCTTCCGAAGAGCCTCGAGCACCCGAAGCCACCGAGGAGCCTCCGGCGTCCGAAGCCACCGAGACCGGCGCGGCGACCGAAGTGACCGACGAGGGAGGTGACGCCTGATGCTCATGCCGAAGCGGACCAAGTACCGCAAGACGCACAAGGGCCGGATGACCGGCAAGGCCAAGGGCGGCACCAAGGTGTCCTTCGGGGACTACGGGCTTCAGTCGCTCGAACCGGGCTGGATCACCTCCCGGCAGATCGAAGCCGCGCGTATCGCCATGACCCGCAAGATCAAGCGCGGCGGGAAGGTCTGGATCACGATCTTCCCCGACAAGCCCATCACCGAGAAGCCCGCCGAGACCCGGATGGGGTCGGGCAAGGGCAACCCCGAGTACTGGGTCGCCGTCGTCAAGCCGGGACGGGTCATGTTCGAGATGGCCGGTGTCGACGAGGAGCTGGCGCGCGAGGCGATGCGCCTCGCCGGGCACAAGTTGCCGGTCAAGACCAAGTTCGTGAAGCGGGAGGACACATGAAGACCGCCGAGCTCAGAGAGCTCACCTACGCGGAGCTCGGCGACAAGCTCGCCGAGGCCAAGGAGGAGCTCTTCAACCTGCGATTCCAGCTCGTCACGAACCAGTTGGACAACACCACCAGGATCACCCAGGTCAAGCGCGAGATCGCTCGCATCAAGACGGTGATGCGGGAACAGGAGATCGCCGCATGGCAGCAGGCCCAGGAGGAAGCGTGATGGAACGAGCACGCCGCAAGACCAGGATCGGCGTCGTCGTCTCCGACGCGCGGGACAAGACGGTCACCGTCGAGGTCCGCGACACCAAGCGGCACCCGAAGTACGGCAAGACCGTCCCCGTCCGCACGCGTCTCCACGCCCACGACGAGGCGAACGATGCCAAGCTCGGTGACACCGTGAAGATCGTCGAGACCCGCCCGCTGTCGAAGACCAAGCGCTGGCGAGTGGCAGAGATCGTGGAGCGAGCCCGATGATCCAGCAAGAGACACGACTCAAGGTCGCAGACAACTCGGGCGCCCGGGAAGTGCTCGTCATCCGGGTCCTCGGTGGATCCGGACGGCGCTACGCGTCGTTGGGCGACGTCGTCGTCGCCACCGTCAAGGACGCCACTCCCGGTGGGACGGTCAAGAAGGGCGAGGTGGTCAAAGCCGTCGTCGTGCGGACCAAGAAGGAGAACCGTCGAGAGGACGGCACCTACATCCGCTTCGACGACAACGCGTGCGTCATCATCAACGACCAGCAGCAGCCCCGCGGTACCCGCATCTTCGGGCCGGTGGGCAGGGAACTCCGCGACCGCCGCTTCATGCGTATCGTCTCGTTGGCACCGGAGGTCCTCTGATGAAGCTGCGCGCAGGCGACCACGTGAAGGTCATCACCGGCAAGGACGCCGGCAAGGAGTCGAAGATCGCCAAGGTCTTCCCCGACAAGAACCGGATCATCGTCGAAGGGGTCAACACCGCCAAGCGCCATCAACGCCCCCAGGGTCAGGCGATGCAAGGTGGGATCATCGACAAGGACATGCCCATCGACGCTTCCAACGTCATGATCATCTGCAAGGAATGTGGACCGACCCGGATCGGGTTCCGCATCGAGGAGAACGGGATCAAGGTCAGAGTGTGCCGGAAATGCGGAGGGGAGCTCTGATGGAGCCGCGCCTCAAGACGAAGTACAAGACCGAGGTCGTCGACCAGCTCAAGGAGCAGCTCGGTCTCGACAACGTGATGCAGGTCCCGCGTCTGGTCAAGATCGTCGTCAACATGGGCGTCGGTGACGCCGCCCAGGACGCCAAGCTGATCGACGCCGCCGTCGAGGATCTGCGCACGATCACCGGACAGCAGCCGAAGATCAACCGGGCGCGCAAGTCGGTGTCGAACTTCAAGATCCGCGAGGGCATGCCCATCGGCGTGTCGGTGACCCTGCGGGGCGACCGGATGTGGGAGTTCTTCGATCGTCTCGTAGCATTGGCGATCCCGCGTATCCGCGACTTCCGTGGGCTCAACCCCAAGGGGTTCGACGGTCGTGGGAACTACAGCTTCGGGGTCACCGAACAGCTCATCTTCCCGGAGATCGACTACGACAAGGTCGTCAAGGTCCGGGGCATGGACATCACGTTCGTGACCACCGCCGAGAACGACGAACAGGGCAAGGCGTTGCTCGACGCCTTCGGGTTCCCTTTCCGACGGCAACAAGTGAGTGTGTGAGACATGGCGAAGAAATCGAAGATCGTGAAGAACCAGAAGCGGAAGATGCTGGTCGAGCGGTACGCCGAGCGGCGGGCCGAGCTGCTGGCGATCATCAAGGACCCCGAGGCGTCCTACGAGGACAAGCGCGAGGCGTATGCCGCCATCGCCAAGCTCCCCCGCGACTCCAGCGCGACCCGCTACCGCAACCGTTGCGGCGTCAGCGGCCGGCCCCGGGCCTATTTCCGCAAGTTCGGCATGTCCCGGATCGCCGTCCGCGAGCTCGCTCACCAAGGTGAGCTCCCGGGCGTGAGAAAGGCGTCGTGGTAGCCATGTACACCGATCCCATCGCCGACATGTTCACCCGGATCCGCAACGCCAACCAGGCGTTGCATCCCGAGACCGGCATGCCGTCGTCGAAGATCAAAGAGGAGATCGCCCGCATCCTCGCCGAAGAGGGGTTCGTCGACTCGTACAAGGTCGAGGACGCCAGGGTCGGCAAGGAACTGACGGTCCGGCTCCGCTACTCGGGTCGCGAACCGGTCCTGCATGGCCTGCGTCGGGTCTCGAAGCCCGGTCGGCGGGTCTACAAGGGCGCCTCCGAGATCCCGCGCGTCAAGGGCGGCATCGGCGTCGCCATCGTCTCCACCTCCCACGGTCTCATGACCGACCGGGAGGCGCGGCGCCGCAACATCGGCGGCGAGATCCTCGGCGAGGTGTGGTGACATGAGTCGCATCGGCAACAACCCGATCCCGTTGCCGGCGGGCGTCGAGGTGTCGGTCACCGGCCAGACGGTCACCGTCAAGGGCCCCAAGGGGACCCTCACCCAGGTGATCGACCCCCGGATCACCGTCACCGTCGACGACGGCGTCGTCACGGTGTCACGGGCCGACGACGAGCGCCAGAGCCGAGCCCTCCACGGGCTGTCCCGGGCGCTCATCGCCAACATGGTCACCGGCGTCGCCGAGGGATACCGCAAGGAGCTGCAAGCGGTCGGAGTCGGCTACCGTGCCGCGCTCAAGGGCAAGACCCTCGAGCTGCAGGTCGGGTTCTCGCACCCGGTCCAGATCGACGCCCCCGAAGGCATCGACTTCGAGGTCCCCGAACCGACCAAGATCATCGTCAGCGGCATCGACAAGCAGAAGGTCGGGCAGGTCGCGTCCGACATCCGGCGGGTCCGTCCCCCCGAGCCCTACAAGGGCAAGGGGATCCGGTACGCCGGTGAGCAGGTTCGCCGCAAGGCAGGGAAGGCAGGAGTTTGATGAGGGGTTCACGAGCGGACGCTCGACGTCGCCGCCATTTCCGTGTCCGCAAGAAGGTGTCCGGCACCGCGCAGCGGCCGCGCCTGGCCGTCTTCCGGTCCAACCGGTACATCTACGCCCAGGTCATCGACGACGAGGCCGGCAAGACCATCGTCTCGGCATCGTCCCGGGAGGCGTCGTTGAAGGACGAGACGCTGACCGTCGACGTCGCCAAGAAGGTCGGTGCACTCATCGGCGCCAGGGCCAAGGAAGCAGGGATCGACGCGGTCGTCTTCGACCGCGGCGGGTTCCCGTTCCACGGTCGTGTCCAGGCGCTCGCCGAAGCAGCCCGTGAAGCCGGGCTCGAGTTCTAGGAGCGCTCAATGGATCGCAATCGCAGCAGGGACCGGAACCGGGATCGTCGGGACCGTCGGGAGAAGCCCGAGTTCGACGAGCGGGTGATCACCATCAACCGCGTCGCCAAGGTCGTCAAGGGTGGACGGAGGTTCTCGTTCACCGCGTTGGTGACGGTCGGGAACGGAAAGGGCAAGGTCGGCGTTGGGTACGGCAAGGCCAAGGAAGTGCCGACCGCCATCCAGAAGGCGTTCGAGATCGCCAAGAAGAACATGTTCGACGTCCCCATGGCGGGACAGACGATCATCCACGAGGTGATCGGAGAGCAGGGTGCCTCTCGGGTCCTGCTCAAGCCGGCCGCGCCCGGCACGGGGGTCATCGCCGGCGGAGCCGTTCGGCAGATCCTCGAAGCCGCCGGCATCAAGGACGTCCTCGCCAAGTCCCTCGGCTCGCCCACCCACATCAACGTGGCCAAGGCGACCGTCAACGCCCTCCAGGCCCAGCAGCGCCCCGACGAGGTGGCCAGGGCGAGGGGCAAGAAGGCCGAGGAGATCTTCCCGCCGGCGCTGCTCGCCGCCTACCGCTCCGCCGAGTTGATGAAGACGCAGGTGTGACGATGGCCAAGACCCTCAAGATCACACTGGTGCGCAGCACCATCGGCGAGAAGCCGAAGACCAGGGCGACCGTCGAGAGCCTCGGTCTGCGGAAGATCCGCCAGAGCGTGGAACGGCCCGACTCGCCCGACGTGCGGGGGATGATCTTCCGCGCCAAGCACCTGCTCGACGTGGAGGAGATCGGATGAAGCTCAAACTGCATCACCTTCGGCCGGCCGAAGGATCCAAGAAGAAGAAGATCCGCGTCGGGCGAGGGGAGTCGGGCCGGCGAGGCAAGACCGCGGGGCGCGGAACGAAGGGCCTGAAGGCCCGCAACAAGGTCCGCCCCGGGTTCGAGGGCGGGCAGATGCCGCTGCAGCGGCGGCTCCCGAAGCTGAAGGGCTTCCGCAATCCCAATCGCATCGAGTACACGGTCGTCAACGTCGAACGACTCGCCGAGTTCGACGCCGGTTCGACGGTGACGCCCGACGAGCTGAGGGCCCACGGGCTCATCAAGGCGCGAGGGAAGGTGAAGGTCCTCGGTCAAGGCGAGATCGATCGCCCGTTGACCGTCAAGGCCCACGCCTTCAGCCTCGGTGCCGTCGAGAAGATCCAGGCCGCCGGCGGTACCGTCGAGGTCATCGAGGCGTGAACCGTCTCCCCACCTAGAGGAGCCAACAACCCATGCTCACCGCCTTCAGGAACGCCTTCCGGATCGCCGACCTCCGGAACAAGATCCTGTTCACGTTGGCCATCTTCGCCCTGTACCGGCTCGGTTCGGTCATCCCGGTTCCCGGGGTCTCCCTGGCTCGGGTGAAGGAGTTCGCCGACGCCGCCAGCCAGCAGGGGTTCGTCGGTCTTCTCAACCTGTTCTCCGGCGGGGCGTTGACACGGATGTCGGTCTTCGCCCTGGGCATCATGCCCTACATCACGGCGTCGATCATCCTCCAGCTCCTCGCCGTGGTGATCCCGAAGCTCCAGGCGCTACAGGACGAAGGGGAGCACGGGCAGAAGGTCATCACGCAGTGGACCAGGTATGTCACGGTCATCTTGGCGCTGCTCCAGTCGATGGGCTTCACCTTCCTGTTCCACTCCGGACAGCTCACCAACGGGGTGGATCTGGTCCCCGACTTCACGACGAGGAATATCATCCTGATCGTCGTCA
>JALVQZ010000209.1 GCA_027036355.1 Acidimicrobiia bacterium
CAGCGACACCGTGCCGTTGGACGGACCCGACACCAACACGGCCGTCAACGACCCACCCTCGGGATCGGAATCGTTGCCCAACACCCCGGGGGCCGGCAGGTCCTTCGATCCGCCCTTGTCGACGGTGTACGGCCCGTCATCGACGGCCGTGGGCGCGTCGTTGACGGGGGTCACCGTGATCGTGACCGTCGCGGTCGATCCCTGGATGGTGCCCTGCACGGGCCGGTACGTGAACGAGTCGGTCGTGGTCTCGGACCCGTCGTGGGTGTAGGTGAACGACCCGTCGGCGGCCAGCGACAGCGTGCCGTTGGACGGTCCCGACACCAACACGGCCGTCAGCGTGCCGAGATCGGAGACGAGCGGGGGATCGTTCGCCAGCACACCGGGGGCGGGCTGGTTGATCGTCCCGCCTTCGCTGGTCCCGTAGGCGTCGGCGACGCCGGCGAGGACGGCCTGCCAGTCGGGCTCGTTGTCCTCCATGCCGGCGCTGTTGGTGAGCTGGGTGACGGTCCCGCCTGCGGCCGCCGTCACCACGTAGATGTCCTCGTCGTCGGCGACGATCGGGTTGCCCTTGTCGCGTTCGAAGGCGATCTTGGTCCCGTCGGGCGACCAGGTCGGGTCACGGTCGTAGGTGGAGGTGCCGGAGGTCACCTGCACCTTGCTCGAGCCGTCGGCGTTCATGAACCAGATGTTCTCGGCCGACGTGAACGGTGGCGATGGGATGTCCGCCGTCTGGAAGGCGATCTTGGTCCCGTCGGGCGACCATGCCGGCTCCCATGCCACGTCGTCGAGGTCCGCCGTGAGGTTGGTCTGTGCCGAACCGTCGGTGTTCATGATGTAGACGTCGTCGTTGCCGTTGCGGTTGGTCGAGAAGGCGATCTTGGTTCCGTCGGGCGACCATGCGGGGGAGTAGTCGTCGTAGGTCGGGGTGGTGCCGCCCGACGACAGCTGGGTGGCGGTCCCGATCGAGTCGGCGTTCGTCTTGAAGACCTGGAGATGGGACACGAGGCGGGCGACGGTGTAGCCGTCGCCGATGGCCCAGTCCTGTCGCGTGCCTCCACTGAGCGCGGTGTGGGTCAGGGTGGTGGTGGCGACCGCGGTGACCGTCGCGGTGGCACCCGACGTGGTGTTGGAGAGCGTGTCACCCACCTCCACGCCGGCCGCGACGAAGTCCGCGGTGCTGTCGGTCAGGGTCGTCGCCGGCGCGGCCGCCACCGAGGTGGCGGTTCCCGAGAGTGGCGACGCGTAGCTGATGCTCCGCTCGAAGACGATCTGGGTTCCGTCGGGGGACCACGAGGGCTCCCCGTCGGCGTTGCCGTCGGAGACCTGCACGAGGCCGGTGCCGTCGGCGTTCATGACCCAGATGTTCGCGAAGTTGGTCACCCGGGTCGACGAGAAGGCGATCTTGGTTCCGTCGGGCGACCACACCGGGGCCCGGTGGAGATCGCCGCTGGTGAGCAGGGCCTGCTGCCCGGTACCGTCGGCGTTCATGACCCAGATGTCCCCGTCCCGCTCGAAGACGATCTTGCCGTTGGACCCCGGGAACGCTCGCGCCGGCCCGGCGGCGAGCGGGATCAGCAGCGCCGACGCGGCGAGCATCGCGAGGGCGATGACGATCGCCAGCCAGCGATCCATGTGGTGTGACCTGGTCTGCATAGGAGCCTTCCCCCTGATCGAGTTTCCTGCCCTACCGGGCGACGCATGGCCGGCGCGCCGTCCGTGGGAGCGCCCACTCCCGGCTCCACTGTACCACCGACTACTATTCGTGTCAGCCGTGTGCACGCACAGTGGTCGCCGGGTGGGTCGCGCGGCCGATACGGGGGAGATGAGCCGTCGATGAGCTCGATACGAAAGAGCCTGCCTGCGGGCATCGTCGACGCGGGGTTCGCGTCCCTGGCCACGTTCGCGTCGGGCCTCGTGGCCGTCAACGTCCTCGATGACGTCACCCGGGGCATCTACGCCGTGTTCTTCACGGCGTTCGTGCTTGGACAGATCATCGCCTACCAGCTCATCTACGTGCCAGCCGAGGTGGTGGCGGTGGGACGTCCGGTCGATCGTCGGCTCGTTTCGTTCTTCTCGGGCCTACGGCCGGGCCTCGTTGCTGCCTTCCTGGGGAGCACCGTCATCGTGGCGGCGTTCGCGTTCGCCTCCGGGTTGACGACCCCCGATGTGACGGTGCCGCTGATGGTCTCCGCGTTGGTGGCGACGTTCCTGTCTCCGACCCAGGACCACGTCCGACGCATGTTCCACATCGCCCGGCTCCCGTGGCACGCGGCGGCCGTCTCGGCGATCCAGTTCGCCGTGACCACGGCGATGTTGGGCTTCTTGCTCGCCGTGGGCGTACCGGTCGTGTGGGTGCCGTTCGGTGCTCTGGCGGTGGCCAATGCGGTGTCCCTGGCGGTCGGTTCGATCTTGGTCCGTCGACGGGTGTCGCGCTTGGCCCGGGAGCGACTGAGGTTCCGGTCGCTGGCGCGCTCTGGCCGCTGGCTGCTGCTCCAGGCAGCGATCCCGGCAGGGGCGAACTTCGTTGCGGCAGGCATCATCACCACCCTCGCCGGTGCCGTGGCCATGGGCCACGCGGAGGCGGCTCGAGTCGTCGCGCAACCGATCCTCGTCCTGGCGACGGGTCTGACGTTCGCGCTCCGACCGCGGGTCATGGAGGCGGCGATCCGGCGGGATCGCGCCACCGCGCGGCGGACCGGGCGTGTCCTGCTCGCGGGGACGACGCTCGTCGGTGTCGGCTATCTGTTGGTGGTGGCGGTTCCGTGGTTCGGCAATCCGATGCGTCTGATCGCTCCGGCCGCGTACGTGGTGCCCGGTCTCGTGGCGGCGACGATCCTCGCGAACCTGGTGCTCGCCTCGCTCTTCCTCGCCACCGAAGAGCTGGCGGCGGCGGACCGGGCGGTGACGTTGACCAGGGTGTCGGCCGTGGCGGCGCCCATCCAGCTCGCAGTGACCGCGACGGCGGCGTGGACCGGAGCGTTCGCCCGCCCGCTCGGGCTGGGTGCGGGTAGCCTCGGCCGGCTGGTGGGGTATCACCGAGCGCTGAACGAGGTGTACGGGTCGGCGGATCGAGAGGTGGTGGCGGGGTGAGTCTCACGGACGTCCACGACGTGCCCGACGGCACGCGGTTGGAAGCGGGGGTGTGCATCGTCGGCGGAGGTCCGGTCGGGATCACCGTCGCCTTGCAGCTCGAGGGCGCCGGGATCGACGTCGTCGTGTTGGAGAGCGGCGGTCGCGTCGAGGACGACGGGCACAGGTCGCTCAACGATGGAGCGGTGGTCGGTCTCCCGTACTACGACCTGACCGAGACGCGGACCCGGAGCCTGGGTGGGGCGTCGAACCTGTGGGCGGGGTGGTGCCGGCCCATCGAACCCTTCGACCTGGAGCGGCGCGAGTGGTTCCCTTCGACGGGTTGGCCGATCGGCTACGACGAGCTCGCCCCCTACCTCGACGAGGCGGCCCGCCTCTGTGAGCTCCCGCGCACCGTGGCGGAGGTATCCCCTCGGGATCTGCCCCCCATGTACCGGGCGCCGTTCGTGGCCGGCGACGTGGAGATCGCCGTCTGGCAGGGCAGCCCGCCGACGAAGTTCTGGGACGTGTACGGGGAACGCCTGGAGAGGTCCGCGAACGTCACCGTCTACGCCGATGCGACCGTGACGGAGATCCTGACGACGGCGCAGGGCGACGCGGTCACCGGTGTTCGGGTGTCCGGGACCGACGGACGGAGCTTCGAGGTGGCGGCGCGAACCGTGGTCGTGGCGGCCGGAGCGATCGAGACGGCGCGGCTGCTGCTCGTGTCGAACGCGGCCCGCCCGGCGGGTCTCGGCAACGAACACGATCTCGTGGGACGCCACTTCATGGAGCATCCACACCTCGTCACGGCACGTCTGCAGGTGTTGCCGCCGGGACGGACGGGTCGCGCGCCTCTGCCGGCCGTCGATCGCGGCATCGGGGGAGCGCGTGCCCGGTTGGCGATGCAACGACCGTCGGGGGGGATGAAGGTCGCCTACGTGATCTCCGAAGGGCGGAAGCGGGTCGAACACCTGTTGAACTTCTCGACGCACTTGAGGACGGTCAGCCCGGTCAGCCGTGAGGAGTCCGATGCGTACGAGGCGTTCAAGCTCCTCGTCACGAACCTCCGGTCGCCGGCGGAGACGTGGCGCCAGCTCCGGTCCGGGGCGGTGCCCGAGGGGCTCGGTCGCCTGCTGGGCCGGATCGTGCGAGGTCTTCCCGATGTGTTCCAGATCATCTACCACGAGGCGCTCCGGCGTCCGCGGGAGCTGGCGCTGTACACCCAGAGCGAGCAGGCGCCGAACCCCGACAGCCGGGTCACCGTGGACCATCGCGATCGGGACCGCCTCGGCGTGCCCAGGGTGCGACTCGATTGGCGTCTGTCGCGGATCGACAAGGACACGGTGATGCGGTCTCAGGCGATCATCGGGGAGCAACTGGAGCGGGCGGGTCTCGGGGTGCTCGAGCCGGAGCCGGCGTTCCGCGACGATGGCCCCGACTGGGGTCCTCGACTCCGGGGCGGGCACCATCACATGGGAACCGCTCGGATGTCCGCCGACCCCCGCCACGGGGTGGTCGACTCGAACGGGAAGGTGCACACGGTGGAGGGCCTCTTCATCGGGGATGCTTCGGTGTTCCCGACCGGGGGCTACGCGAACCCGATGCAGACGTCCGTGGCGCTCGCCGTCAGGCTGGGCCGGTTCCTCCGCCGCTCGAGGGGTTGACGCTCAGTTGGACGTCCCCGAGACGGGGAGCCAGGTGGATTCCCCGGCGGTCCATTGGTCGTCGGCGACGCCTTGGCTGTTGGTGAACCGGAAGTACATCGTGGTGTCGGACGGTCGGAACAGGGCCGGGGAGAACCTCCCGTCACCGTTCCAATCACCCGCCACGATCCGGTCCCCCGGATCGCCGTAGATGAACTGGGCATCCGCGACGCCTTGGGTATGGGAGTTGCGGAAGTACACCAGCCCGGTGGATTCCCGATGCAACCCGACGGTCTCTTTGCCGTCCCCGTCGAAGTCCCCCACGAACGGCTTGTCGCCCGGGTTGCCGAAGTAGTAGTCGAACTCGGCCGCTCCCAGGCCGCCGTCGTTCTTACCGAGTTCGTTGATGATGAACACCCGACCCTCCGAGGGACGGAAGATCGACACGGTGTCGCAGCCGTCGCCGTCGAAGTCGCCGGCGAGGGGGATGTCGCCCGGATCGCCGAAGAAGAACCGGATGTCGGCGACGCCTTGGGAGTTCGAGTTGCGCAGGTACACGTATCCGTCGGACTGGCGGTACATGCCCGGCGTCTCGACCCCGTCACAGTCCCAGTCGCCGTAGATGGGGACGTCGCCGGGGTTCCCGAAGAAGAACGAATCCACCTGGTTGCCGTCCGCATCGAACAGGTGCCACAGACCCTGGGCCGGATCCACCAGGGCGACCGTGTGGGTCGACGCACCGATCTGGAACGACACGGTGGTCGGGGCGGACCACGCTCCCGAGGCGTCCTTGGCCTTGTAGGTGAACGAGTCGGTGGTCGTGTCGGACCCGTCGTGGGTGTAGGTGAACGACCCGTCGGCGGCCAGCGACAGCGTGCCGTTGGACGGACCCGACACCAACACGGCCGTCAACGACCCACCCTCGGGATCGGAATCGTTGCCCAACACCCCGGGGGCGGGCACGTTCTTCGATCCACCCTCGTCGACGGGGTACGGCCCGTCGTCCTGCGCGATCGGAGCGTCGTTGACCGGAGAGATCGTGATCGACACGGTCGTGATCGAACCGGGCGTCGATCCGCGCATCGGTCGGTACGTGAACGAGTCGGTCGTGGTCTCGGACCCGTCGTGGGTGTAGGTGAACGACCCGTCCGCGGCCACAGACAGCGTCCCGTTGGACGGGCCGGCCACCTCCTGAGCCGAGGTGGCGCCCCAGTCGTTGTCGAGGAGGCCGGGAGGCCCGGTGACGATCGTGCCACCTTCGGACGTCGCATAGGCGTCGGGCGCGCCCAGCGGGCCGTTCGGGTAGTCGGCCCAGAAGACCTCGTCGAGATGCACGAACCGGCCGATGAAGTCCCCGAGCCCTCCTTGGCTGGCATGGGCGGCGATCGCCTGGGATTTCGGGTTCTGCGCGTCGTCGGGGTCCTGCATCGCGGCGGGAACGATGAACCGTTCCCGCTCGGACCAGACCAGCTCGCCGCTCGTCTGGGCCTCGAGGTCGGGCGCCTCGGCGGTCGGGGCCGTCGGGTCGCGGTTCTGGGGCCACGTGTTCCAGTAGGTTTCGTCCGGGTGCCAGACGATGGTCGAGTGGAGGACCGGTCGGTAGGACGGATCCCCGGCCGTGACCACGTCGATGGCGGCGGTGACGAGGTCGTAGGTCGTCGCGTGATCGTCGGTGCCGTCCCAGCGGTTGGTGGTGAAGATGTGGGTGGGCCGGCGGGCGTCGATCAGCGCCGCCATGTCGGCCAGCATGTCGTCACGGTTGTAGTCGCCGTGTTGGCCGACCGATCCCGTGCGATAGTCGTGCCAGTCGGTGCCTCCCAGGCCGCGTCCGTTCGGAGGTGCGTAGGTCGCGGTCCTCGACGTCCGCGGTGACGTGTGGACGGCGGGCGCGTCGGTGGACCAGACCGCCGCCAGCGAGTCGTCCGGATAGCCGAGGAACACGAGGTCGTCCTCGACCCGTCCCAGCCACCCGACCTGGGCGGCGACGGCTTCGTCCTGGCGGGTCTGGGCGATCACGGGGTCGGTCGGCGTGTCGAAGTCGCCGTTGGTGACGAACGCGATCGTCACCTCCGAGAGCGTCGAGGTGATCCCCGCCGCGGTGATCACGTCGTCGTCGGGATGCGGGGCGACCACGAGGACCGGGCCGGCGACGGTCGGCGCCGCCGACGCGACCGAGGGCGCCGCGAGGAGCAGCGTCGCGGCGGCTACGGACCCCAGGACGTGGAGCCGCAGCCGCCGCAGGACACGCATCGTCTCAGGCCAGGATGGAGGCGTGCACCGCCGGATCGAGGTTGTACCGCATGGCGTCGGAGAACGTCTCGCGCAGGCCCCGCTTCGGCTCCCACCCGAGCGAGCGGAGCTTCGAGATGTCCGGCGGCACTCGGTTCATGTCCTCGTAGCCTTCGCCGTAGAACTCCTCACCGCTGACCTCGATCAACTCGTTGTTCGGCTTCTTCCCGGTGAGCTCCTCGTACAGCTCCATCATGAAGATCGCCAGCTCCTTGATCGAGATGTCCGTCGCCGGGTTCCCGATGTTGAAGATCTGGTTGATCGCCTGCGGATGGTCCAGGAGGATCGAGAACGCCTCGGAGGTGTCCTGGATGTGCGTGAAGCTCCGCCGCTGGTTGCCGCCATCGACGAGGTACATCGGCCCTCCGGTGAGGAGCGCCGACATGAAGTGGGCGAACACCCGGGGTCCGCCCTTCGTCTCGGCCGGCACCAGGTAGTCGAACCGGGGGCCGACGAAGTTGAACGGCCGCACGATCGTGTACTCGAGATCGCCGCGGAGACCGTGGGCGTGGATGATGCGCTCGAGGTACTGCTTGCCCGCGGCGTAGATCCAACGCTGCTTGGTGACCGGCCCCATGATGAGGTCCGAGGTCTCTTCGTTGTAGAAGCCGTCACGGCCGGCCTTGCCGTACACCTCGGACGTCGAGTACTGGAACAGGCGCTTGCCGTGCTTGATGCAGTACTCGGCGATCTTCATGTTCTCGAAGAAGTTCAGTTGAACCACGTCGATGGGCGTCGCCACGTAGATGCTCGGGTTGGCGTACGCGATCAGATCGACGACGACGTCGGCCTTGGAGACCATCTCGTCGGCCAGGTCGTGCGACTTGGTGATGTCGGCCTCCACGAACGTGAAGTTCGGGCCCTCGATCCCGGCGAGCTTCTCGTCGCTCTGATCGATGCCGATGACCTCGTGTTCGCCTTCGGCGATGAGATGTTCGACGAGGTTGGAGCCGATGAAGCCTCCGACGCCGAAGATGAGCAGTTTCATGCTTCCCTACCTTTCGTTTCCCTGGTGGACATGGCCGGTCATGCGCCTCGCCGCATCCCCAAGGCGGCGGGGAGGGTGAGGGCCAAGATCTTGAGGTCGCCGAGGAACGTGACGTTGTCGACGTACTCGATGTCGATCGCGGTGGCTTCGTGCATCGGGATCTCGCCGCGAGCGCTCACCTGCCACAGCCCGGTCACGCCGGGCCGGACCTCGTGGCGACGATGCTGCCACGGTTCGTAGCGACGAACGATGCTGGGGAGCTCCGGCCTCGGGCCGACGAGGCTCATCTCGCCGCGGGCGACGTTCCAGAACTGGGGGACCTCGTCGAGGCTCCACTTGCGAAGGAACCGACCGAGCGGCGTGTGCCGCGGATCGTCGGGTGACTTGTGGTTGATGCGGCGGTCGGGACCGTCGATGGGTCGTTCCTCGGCCCTGCGGTCGTGGCCCATCGTCCGGAACTTGTACACGGTGAAGGGACGGCCGTGCAGCCCGACCCGCTCTTGCTTGAAGATCGCAGGACGGCCCATCGTCGCCCAGATGGCAGGCACGATGACGGCGACGATCGGCAGCGTCACCACGCTGAGGACGACGCCGGCCAGTCGGTCGAGCACGGGTTTGACCCATCGTTGGTACGGTCCGGGGGTCGTCCCCCCGATGACCCGGATGTGGTCGCGGCTGCGGCCCTCATCCCTCGATTCCCCATCAGCACGCTCTACGTGCATGCTTCCCACCATCGGTTCCCCCCTGAGGTCGATGCGCCGACCATTCCCGGATCGGCGCCGCTCAGTATATGGGCATCCCCCAGGTTGGCCAAGCGTCCATCCCGGGACCCACCGACGGACTAGTGCACCGGCACCTCCCGGGTTTGGGCCCTCCGACAGCACCGGGGGAGCGGTAGGCTGCCGTGAGCAGTTTTCAGTGGGGGAGCTTCAGCGATGTACGAGATGAACAGCGAGACCTTCGAACCGACGGTCCTGAGTGCGGTGTGGAGGTACCGGTGGCTCGTCCTCTTCGCAGCGATCGCCGTCGCCGGCCTCGGGTGGTTGTACGCGTCCAAGACGGCCACCTGGAGCGCCGAGGCCGCCTTGACCGTCCAGGATCCGCGGTCGTCCAACGTGTTCGATCAACGCGCGGCGGACACGCCGGAACGCTACGTCGCCGATCAGGCCGCCATCCTGCGGTCCAGGAGGGTGGCGACCCGTACGGTCGAGCTCCTCGCCGCTCAGGACCCTCCGATCGACCAGTCGGTCGACGCTCTCGTCGATGGGGTGTCCGTGTCGACGTCGTCGTCGAGCAACCTGATCACGGTCGGTTTCGAGGACCCGATCGCGACGACGGCGATCGCGTCGGTCAACGGGGTCGTCGCCGCCTATGAGGAGATCGCCCGCCAGACCGCGGAAGCGTCCTTCCGCGACGCGCTGGCGAAGCTCGACGAATCGATCGCCGAGATCGAGTCCGAACTCGAGCACACCCAGAACCAGATCCAGGTCCTCCAGCAGGAAGACCCCGAGCGGCAGCAGCTTCAGGCGGAGTTGGAGGCGGCCGAAGCGGAGCTCCTGGCCTTCGAGCCGCCGAGCTCACGGGCCACGGACCAGCAGTTCGCGGCGTCGGCGGCCAAGCTGGCGACCTTGCAGGCGCGCGTCGACACGCTCCGGGCCGCGTTGACCCAACCGGTGACGCCCGATCCGAAGCTGGCTCTGCTCCAGCGCGAGGAAGAGGACGCGAGGAACCGGCTCGCCGAGCTCCGGGCTCGGCGCGATCAGCTCTCGGTCGATGCCGAGCTGACCGGGAACGGTGTCATCTTCACGGACCCGGCGGAGACGGCGAAGCAGTCGAGCGTCGGGCTGTTCGTGGCCTTGGGACTGATCCTCGGCTCGATCGGCGGAGCTGCCCTCGCGTACCTGCTCGCCCGTGGTCGGCGCCGCTTCGCCGACCGGACCGAGCCCGAGCTGGTGCTCGGATCGAAGCTCATCGCGGACGTTCCGGGTTTCTACGAGGAGCGGATCGAATCGTCGATGCCGGTGGTCGACGCACCCGCGTCGGCTTCCGCCGAGGGGTTCCGGTTCGTTGCGGCCGGGATCACCCTCAAGCAGCTCGGCACTCGCCGTGGCGGTGAGCCGGACTTCAAGACGGTCGTCGCCGTCTCCGCCGGTCTGGCGGAAGGCAAGACGGTCGTGATCGCCAACACGGCGCTGGCGGCGGCGAGGAAGGGAACGCGGGTGCTGGCGATCGATGCCGACTTCGGGAACCAGGCGCTGACCTCCATGTTGTACCCCGGGGCCACACCGATGCTGGGGATCACCGAGGCGGCGACCGGCCGGGCGACCCTCCGAGATGCGGTCACCCGGGTAGAGCTCGAGGGGAGCCCGCCGATCGATCTGCTGTCCCGCGGCTCGGTCCCGGTCGCGGCCCCCGATTTCTTCGGGTCACCCGAGGCCGCGTTGTTCCTCGAAGAGGTCAAGGACGAGTACGACCTGATCCTCATCGACGCTCCACCGTTGCTCCGGGTGGCGTACGCCAGCACGCTGGTGCAGTACGCCGATCGGGCGCTCGTGGTCGTCCTCCATGCCAGTGACGTCGCCAGTGCGGAGGAGCTCCGCCACCGGCTCGACCTGATCGGCACGCCCGTCGTCGGGTACGTGTACAACCAGGCGCCGCTCCGTCCGGAGATGACGTTGACCAAGGGATCCATGGCCGACACCTTGGGCGTGGGTCCCGCCGATCGGGTGAGCTGACACGGCACCCGTGGAGCGCCGGATCGTCATCGCGACGCTCCAACCCGATACCCACGGCGGCACCGGCGTCCAGACCCATTTCCGTCAGGTCGCCGCTTCACTGCGCTCCGAGGGCATCCCGGTCGAGGTCGTGACGCCGTTCTCTGCGGAGCGGTCGCTGGTCTACCCGGTGTTCGCCGTCCGGCGCCTCCTCGCTCCGTTCAGCGGCCCGGCCGACGTGTGGTGGTACCGGACCTGGCATGCTCGGTTCCTCCGCCGGGCCCTCAGACGCGTGTTGGCGGAGGAAC
>JALVQZ010000210.1 GCA_027036355.1 Acidimicrobiia bacterium
CCCGAGGGCCGAGGCGATCTCGGGGTACGACGCGTCGATCGGGTGGTCGGTGCGGGAACGGAGCCGGGCGACGCCACCCTCGACGTAGGCGAGGCATCGCTCCCCGTCCAGTTTGTGCTCGTAGATCCACTCAGGGGAATCGAACCGCTCGGACGTCAGGGTCGCCAACATCGGGTCGATCCACTGCGGCATCGGCGTTTCGCGAAGGTGGCCCCGCCACCGTTCGTCGACCAGGCCCGGGATCGTGGAGGTCATGGGCGCAACGGTAGTGGCTCCGATGGCGGCGGCGGTGGGCGGTGGTCTACGATCGCTGGCATGTCCCGTCCCCTCTGGATACTCACGGCGATCGCCGGCGCCGCCCTGCTCGCCGCGGGCTGTTCGGGCGATGCCGCCGCGGAGGCGGGGACGACCGGGGTGCTCGCGGTGGATGACCAGTTCGTCCCGCCCGTGCTCGAGATCGAGGTGGGAGGCACGGTCGAGTGGAAGATGGAGGGCGACAACCCGCACAACGTCTTCGCCTCGGACGGCACGTGGCAGTCCGACCTCGTCCTCGAACGGGGGGACCGGTTCGAGAGAACGTTCACCGAGCCGGGCGTCTACCCGTACTTCTGCACGTTCCACGGGACGCCCGAAGGCGACGGCATGGCCGGCTACATCGTGGTGGGCGACGTTCCCGACTACGAGCGGCCCCAACCTTCCGACGTCGAGGCCGTGGCGGAATGGACCGGAGAGGTGATCGAAGTGCCCTCCGAGGAGCCCACGATCCAGCAGGCCGTCGACGCGGCCGCACCGGGGGACATGATCCTGGTCGCCCCCGGGGTGTACCGCGAGGCGGTGGTCGTGCGAACCCCGTCGCTGACCATCCGCGGGGAGGACCGCAACGAGACGATCCTCGACGGTGGCTTCGAACTGTCCAACGGCATCCAGGTGGTCGCCGACGGGGTCGCCATCGAGAACATGACCGCCCGCAACTACGTCATCAACGGCTTCTACTGGACCGGGGTGGAGGGCTATCGCGGCTCGTATCTCACCGCACACAACAACGGCGACTACGGCATCTACGCCTTCGACTCCGAGGTGGGTCGCTTCGAGTACTCCTACGCCTCGGGCAACCGCGACTCCGGCTACTACATCGGTCAGTGCACGTCGTGCCGAGCCGTCATCGACGGCGTCGTGTCCGAGAACAACGGCCTGGCGTATTCGGGGACGAACGCCGGCGGCGACCTGTACATCATCAACTCCCTGTGGCGGAACAACATGGGCGGCATCGTCCCCAACTCCCTCGACTCGGAGCTGTACCCACCCCAGGTCGGGGCGACGATCGTGGGGAACCTGATCATCGACAACAACAACGCGACGGCGCCGACGAAGGGTCTTGCCGGCCTCGCCCTCGGCGAAGGCGTGGTGCTCGGCGGCGGACAGGAGAACGTGGTCGAGCGGAACCTGATCGTGAACCACGACCGGTACGGTGTGATCGTCACGATGCTGCCGGACAAGAACTTCTGGTGGCCGAAGAACAACGTCGTGCGGGACAACACGATCGCCGGCACCGGCCTCGGCGACCTCGCCATCATCGGCCCTTGGGCGCCAGGCAACGTCTTCGTCGGGAACCGCCACGACACGTGGACCTCCCCTCCCCTGGCCGAGCTGTACCACGGGCTCACCCTGAACGCGCCGGTCGTGTGGGACCTGAGCGGCGTCGCCCTGCTGCTGGGCGCGACCGCGGATCAGAACTTCGGCTATCCGCCGGGCTCGGACTACCGCACCTTCCCTGCCCCCGGCCCTCAGCCGCAGATGCCCGACGCCAAGGGCGCTCCCGCCCGACCGGCCGTCGACGTGTTCGAGAAACCCGACCTCGCGGCGATCGAGGTCCCGACCCTCCCGGACGGCACGCGCATCCGGGGCAAGGAGGTAACCGTGAGCGGCGTGCCCGTGAGCCAACCCACCCTGTGGACGGTCCTGTTCTCCCTCTACCTGTACTTCCTGCCCCTGGCGTTGATGGGGACGTGGATGGCCCTCGCCGTGTGGGATCTGGTGCGCCGACAGGACCGTCTGAGCCGGGGCGCGACCGTCGGATGGTTCGCGGTCATCTTCCTCGTCCCCTTCCTCGGCGTGGTCCTCTACTACATCTTCGGCGGATCGGAGATCCCCCGGTGGTTGCGGTGGTTGCTCGTCGCCGGTGGCGCTGCCGCGTACCTGGTCATCCTCGTGGTGTTGATGCTGATCTCGGGCGTCGTGTGATCAGCGGCCCTTCGAGTCGCGTTCCTCGCGGAGCCGGGCGTCGAGGTACACCACCAGCCCGATGAGCCCGATGACGGCGACCGTGGCTCCCGCCGAGACCCCCGTGGCGAAGTCGACGATGACCCCGACGGCCCACACCACGGGCACCGCCAGGAGGAGGATCGCCACGATCTTCACCCACGACGGCCAATGTTCCCAACTCGATGTCGACATGACGACCTCCTGTCGCGCTCAGACGAACCGGACGAACCGGCGCTTGCCGACCTTGACGATGCGCCCCCGGAGCCGGTCCGCGGGGACGCGCTCGTCGGTGATCTTCTCTCCCTCGATACGAACCGCCCCCTGGGCGATGAGGCGCCTGGCCTCCGAGTTGGACGCGACGACGCCGGCCTCCGCCAAGGCCGCGGGCAGCCAGACGGGATCCTGTGCCGGCAGCGGATGTTCCGGCACGTCGGCGGGTGCCTCGTGCTGGACGAAGACGCGGTCGAAGGCCTGCTCGGCTCGGTCGGCGGCGTCGTCGCCGTGGTACCGGGCGACGATCCGGCGGGCCAGCTCCCGTTTCAGCGCCCCGGGGTGCAGATCGCCGCTGGCGAGCCCGGCCCGGATCGACTCCACCTCCGAGCGCGGGGCACCGGCGGCGAGGAGGAACCATTCGGGCATGACCTCGTCGGGGATGGACATCACCTTCCCGAACATGTCGGCGGCGTCGTCCCTGACCGAGATGTAGTTCCCGAGCGACTGGCTCATCTTCCGTTTCCCGTCGGTGCCCACCAGCAACGGGACGGTCATCACGGTCTGGGGCCGCTGGCCGTAGCGTTCCTGGATCTCCCGGCCCACCAGGAGGTTCCAGAGCTGGTCGGCGCCACCGATCTCGATGTCGGCCTCGACCGCCACCGAGTCCATGCCTTGGAGGAGGGGGTACATGAACTCGATCATGCTGATCGGCTCGTGGGCTGCCCAGCGCTTGGCGAAGTCCTCTCGGTCCATGATCCGGGCCACCGTCATCTTCGAGGTGAGCTCGAGCACGTCGTGCATGCCCATCTGGGCGAGCCATTCCGAGTTGGGCCGGATCTCGAGCCGTTCGGGCGCCAGCAGCTCCTCGATGACGGGGAGCACCCGCTCGGCGTGGGCGTTGACCTCCTCGGGGGTCAACCGTTTCCTGGTTTCGCTGCGTTCCGACGGGTCACCGACCTGGGCGGTGAAGTCGCCGAGGATGAGGACGGCCACGTGGCCCATCTCCTGGAACCGACGGAGCAGGTCGAACACGACCGCCCAGCCGAGGGTGACGTCGGGCGCGGTCGGGTCGACACCGAGCTTGACGCGCAGGGGGCGGCCCTCTTGGAGCTTGGCGAGCAGCTCCCCCTCGGGAAGGACGGTGTCGACCGTCTCGGTCAGATAGGCGAGCTGCTCGTCGGGTGATCGCATGACGGGCAAGGTTAGTGCGGGGCAGTCGGCCCTCCACGGTCCGGCGGTCGGCCCTCCGCGGTCCGGCGGTCGGCGGAGGCTCCCGGCCGCCATGCCGCCGGCATCGCCGACCGGTCCGGCGGCGGTATCGTGGCCCCATGCGCCGGCTCGCCGCAGTGATCCTCGGTCTCGGTCTGGTCGCGACCGCCTGCTCGGTGCAGCCGCTGGCCGATCCGGGCCTCGGCGACCGGCCGTTGAGCACGGTCGTGTACGCCGCCGACGGTTCCGTGCTCGCCACCTGGTACGCCTCGGAGAACCGAGAGCTGGTCCCGTACGACGAGCTCCCCCAGGCGCTGATCGACGCGGTGGTGGCGATCGAGGACGAACGGTTCTGGCTGCACACCGGGGTCGACGTCGAGGCGATGGTGCGGGCGTTGCTGGCCAACGTGGAAGCCGGTGACGTGGTGCAGGGCGGCTCGACGATCACCCAGCAGTACCTGAAGAACGTCGTCCTCACCCCGGAGGTGAGCGTCGACCGCAAGGTGGAGGAAGCGATCCTCGCCCTCCGCCTCGAGGAGGGCCTGGACAAGCGGGCGATCCTCGAGCGGTACCTCAACACCGTGTACCTCGGTGCCGGAGCCTACGGGGTGGCCACGGCGGCGCAGACGTACTTCGGTGCCCGCGTGCAGGACCTCACGATCGCCCAGGCGGCGCTGCTCGCAGGGCTCATCAGGGCTCCCTCGAGCACCGACCCGTTCCGGTTCCCCGACGCGGCGCGGGAACGCCGCAACGTCGTACTCGACAAGATGGTGTCCCTGGGCTGGCTCGATCGCGACGCCGCGGCGGCGGCGAAGGCGGCGCCGTTGGGGGTCGTCGCGGACCGGTCGCCCGAGGTCCGGTTCCCGTATTTCGTGGCCGAGGTCCGCAGGCGCCTGCTCGAGGATCCGGCCTTGGGGGCGACCAGGGAGGAACGCTACGACCTCCTCTTCAACGGCGGCTTGTCGATCTACACGACGATCGACCCGGCGGTCCAGGCTGCCGCCGAGGAGGCGGTCGACTCGGTGATGGCCGACGAGGCGCCGTCCGCGGCCCTGGTCGCCATCGATCCGCGATCGGGCTATGTGACGGCGCTCGTCGGCGGGCGCGACTTCTTCTCGGAATCCGATCCCGTGGCGCGCTTCAACCTGGCGACCCAGGGACGGCGTCAAGCCGGCTCGGCGTTCAAGCCGTTCGTGCTGGCGGCGGCGCTGGAACAGGGGTTCCAACTCGACAACGTGCTACCGGGCGGAACGAGCGTCGAGATCGCCACGCCGTCGGGGCCGTGGTTCGTCACCAACTACGACGAGGCGACCTTCCCTGATCTGACCCTGGCCGAGGCCACGGTCTTCTCGGTGAACGTCGTCTACGCCCGGTTGATGGATCTCGTGGGGCCCGAGCGGGTGGCGAACCTGGCCGAGGCGATGGGGATCACCTCCGATCTGCAACCGTTCCACTCCCTCGCCCTCGGTGCCCAGGAGGTGTCGGTCCTGGACATGGCGTCGGCCTACGGCACGTTCGCCAACGGTGGGGTCCATGTCGACCCGATCTTCGTCACCGCGATCGAGGATCGTGACGGGGTGAACATCTACGAGGCGGTCCCCGCGACGAGCGCCGTGCTCGACCGGACGATCGCCGAGCGGGTCACCTCGACGCTGTCGGACGTGGTCCGGCGCGGGACCGGCCAGCAGGCGCGGATCGGGCGCCCGTCCGCGGGCAAGACCGGCACCACCCAGGACCACGCCGACGCGTGGTTCGTGGGGTACACGCCCGAGCTCGTCGCCGCGGTGTGGGTGGGCTTCCCGACCGGGACCGTGCCCATGGAGCCCCCGGCGACGCCGTTCTCGGTGACCGGCGGGACGTGGCCGGCCTGGATCTGGTCCCGGTTCGCAGCCTCGGCACTGGCGGGGGTGCCGTACGGCGACCTGGCCATCGCCTCCGAGCAGGGAACCGTGGCGGTGGACATCGACGTGTCGACCGGGTTCCTGGCAGGCCCGTTGTGCCCGCGCGAGAACGTGCAGCGCGTGTACCTGCCGTCCGACCGGGCACCGACGATCGTGTGTCCGGTCCACAATCCCGAGGGGGTGCAGACCGCCGCGGCTTCCCTGCCCGACGTGGTCGGCTTGGCGCTGGCGGAGGCGGTGTCGTCGCTGGCCGATCTCGGGGTGGGCGCCGTCGTGGACTGGGCGGCACCCGGCCCGCTGGCGCAGGGCACGGTCCTGGCCCAGGATCCGCCGGCGGGCTCGAGTCGGATCGACGGGCCGGTTCGGCTCACCGTCGCGGGCCCCCGGCCCGGGACCGTGCTCCCGGTGCTCATCGGATTGCCCCTCCCGACGGCGGAGGACCGTCTGAACGAACTCGGGGTGCGCTACGACGTGGTCGTTCTCGCCGAGGACGACCCCGACGCGGCGGCCGCTCGGCGGGGCATCGTGTGGAAGCAGAGCCCCGCTTCTGGTGCGGTGGACGCCGGGCAGGTGACGGTCTGGGTCAATCCCTGAGCCGGCCGCGCCCGCCCGTGTCCCCGGACCGGTGGATGGGAACGGCGATCCTGCGCCATCGGCGTTCGGTTGCCTTCGTGATGCCGATACGCGTGGTGGCGGTGACCTGCCATCGATCGGGAAGGTCCCCTGGGACGAGACGCACGGGGCCTCGGATCAGCGAGGTCCCATCGGCGGCGCCGGTCACGCCGAGGGCCTGGGCGAGCTTGCCGGGACCGTCGGTCAGGTGATCGGCCCGTCCACGGCGGACCCGCATCACCTCCTCGCCGACGATCGGCACGCCGCCTCTCAGGAGCACCGCGTGCCCCGTGCCGGGCGGTCCGACGACGACGTTCATGCACCAGTGGATGCCGTAGGAGCGGTACACGTAGAGGGTCCCACCACCGGCGAACATGGCCTGGTTGCGTCTGGTGCGGCCACGGTAGGTGTGGCTGGCGGGGTCATCGGTGCCGGCGTACGCCTCGGTCTCGGTGATCATGACCGTCGTCCGCCGGCCGTCGAAGTTCGTCGAGACCCTCCAACCGATCAACGTGTCGACGGCCTCGGTGACCGGCATCGTCTGGAGGACCTCGGTGAGGTCAGTCGATGGCATCGAAGAGGTGCAGGAGCAACGCCTTGAAGGCATGGAGCCGGTTCTCCGCCTGATCGAACACCCGCGAGCGCGGCGATTCGAGCACACCGGCGGTGACCTCCTCGCCGCGATGGGCCGGAAGGCAGTGGAGGAAGATGGCGTCGGGGGCGGCGAGCCCGAACAGGTCCTCGTCGACGCGGTAGGGGGCGAACACCCGCCGGCGCTCCTCGGCTTGGTCCTCTTGACCCATCGACGCCCACACGTCGGTGTAGACGACGTGGGCGCCGGCGACGAGCTCCTGCGCGTCGGTTCCCACCTCGATCGCTCCGCCGGTGGCGACGGCGAGCGTCGTCGCCTCCTCCGTGATGGCGTCGAGGGGCGCGTAGCCGGGTGGATGGGCGACGCGCACCTCCATGCCCGACATGGCGCCGGCGAGCATCAGCGAGTGACAGACGTTGTTGCCGTCTCCGACGTAGGTCAGGATCGTGCCGGCTACGGCCCGGTTCTCCGCGATGGTCTGGAGGTCGGCGAGCGCCTGGCACGGATGGCTGAGGTCGGAGAGGAGGTTGACCGTGGGCGCGTCCGCGTGCCGGGCGATGGCGACGAGGTCCCCATGGTCGAACACCCGGAAGGCGAGGAGGTCGAGGTACCGGTCGAGGACCCGAGCGACGTCCTCGACGGCTTCGCGGCGACCGAGGCCGACCTCGTCGTTGCGCAGCACGATGGGGTGTGCGCCCAGGTCGGCGGCGGCGCCTTCGGCCGAGACCCGGGTGCGGGTCGATGGCTTCTGGAAGAAGAGGCCGATCTTGGCGCCGGCGAGGCGGCCGGCGACCCGGGACGGATCGGCCTTGACGTCCCCGGCCAGGTCGATGAGCCGGGACAGTCCTTCGATCCCGAGGTCGGTGACCATGAGGAAGTCGCTCACGACGCTCCTCGCAAGGTGCCGCCGAGGGTCCGTTCGACGGCCTCGACGATGGCGGTGCGGATGGGGACGAGGTCGTCGTCGGTGAGGGTCCGGTCGGGGGCCCGGAAGACGAGACGGATGGCGATGCTCTTGCGGCCTTGGCCCAGGTTCCCGCCGGCGAAGACGTCGAAGACGGTGAGCTCCTCGAGGAAGGGACCGCCCGCCCGGCGGACCGTGTCGGTGAGGGCGGCGGCCGGCATGTCGTCGTCGACCGCGAAGGCCAGGTCGATGATGACCGGCGGGTAGGTGCTGGGGGGTTCGAAGCGCCAGGGGGTTCGCTCGAGGAGCAGCTCGTCGAGGTCGATCTCCCCGGCGACGACACGCCCGGTCAGCCCGAAACGTTCCGTGACGGCCGGGTGGACCTCACCGACGGTGCCGATCGGGGTCCCCATGGCGAGTACCTCGGCGCAGCGGCCGGGGTGGAACACGGGCGACCGGTGGGGGCGGACCGCCGGCTGGGGGACGCCGAGCTCGACGGCGAGCAGCTCCCACAGCCCGGTGGCGTCGAACACGTCGGGGGTGCGTCCCTGGCCTTCCCAGGTGATCTCCGGCTGGCCGCCGGCGACGAAGCCGAGCCGGAGCGGCTGTTCGGGGAGCTTCCCGGAGCCGGGCATGAACACCGTTCCGATCTCGAAGAGTCGGATGGCCTTGAGCTGCCGGGATTCGTTGACGGCCAGGGCGCGGAGCAGGCCCGGGACGAGGGTGGTGCGGAGGAGCCGCTCTTCCTCGTTCAGGGGGTTGCTGACGGCCACCGCGTCGCGAGCGGGGTTGCCTTCGGGGAGGCCGAGGGCGTCGAGGTCGGATTCGGCGATGATCGAGAAGGTGGCGATCTCGTGGTAGCCGGCGCCGACGACGACGTCGCGGATCTTGCGGAGCTTCCGTTCGCGGGTGGGCAGGCCGCCTCCGGTGCCCGTGCGCACCCTGTCGGGGATGTTGTCGAACCCGTGCAGGCGGGCGATCTCCTCGACGAGGTCGGCGGGGCGGGTCACGTCGGGCCGGCGGGTGGGGACGGTCACCTCGAGGGGGCCGTCACCGGCCACTTCGAACCCGAGGCGCCGGAGGAGGTCGGTCACCTCTGCGACGGTGAGGTCGATGCCGAGGAGTCGACGGACCTCGGCGACGTCGAACAGGATGCTGCGGGGGGCGATGGGTTTCGGGTATTCGTCGACGAGCGGTGGAGCGACGGCTCCGTCGGCGAGCTCTTGGAGGAGGTGGGCGACGCGGTCCGCGGCTCGATCGCAGAAGTTGGGATCCATCCCCCGTTCGAAGCGAGCCGAGGCTTCGGATCGCAGACCGAGACGTTTCGAGGTGAGCAGGATGCTGGGTGGGTTCCAGTAGGCGGCTTCGATGAGGACCCGAGAGGTCCCGTCGTGGACCTCGGTATCGGCACCTCCCATGATGCCGGCGATCGCGACGGGCCGGGTCTCGTCCGCGACGACGATGTCGGAGGGCTCCAGCGTCCGTTCGACGCCGTCGAGGGTGGTGATGGTCTCTCCTGCGGTGGCGTGGCGGACGACGACGCGGTCGCCGAGACGGTCCATGTCGAAGGCGTGGGTGGGGTGACCGACCTCGAGCATCGCGTAGTTCGATGCGTCGACGATGTTGGAGATGGGTCGAACGCCGGCGAGCTGGAGACGGCGCCGCAGCCAGTGGGGCGACCGTCGGGCGACGAGGCCCCGCACCTCCCTGGCGACGAAACGTGGGCAGGCGTCGGCGTCGGTGATGGTGATCGAGGCCGTCGACGGAGGACCGACCTCGGTGACGTCGGTGCGTGGCTCGACGAGGTCGAGGTCGTAGTAGGCCGCCAGTTCGCGGGCGACGCCGTACACGGACATGCAGTCGGGGCGGTTCGGGGTGATGGCCAGGTCGTAGTAGGCGTCGGGGAACGGGAGGAGCTTCGCGAGGTCGGCGCCGATGTGCTCGGCGGCCCACGGGTAGTCCCCATCGAGGACCATGATGCCGGCGGCGTCGTCGCCGAGACCGAGTTCCTCTTCCGAACAGATCATCCCGTTCGACTCGACGCCTCGGATCGTGCGTCGCCCGATCTCGAAGTCGCCTTGGAGCACGGCACCGGGGACCGCGACGGGAACGATCGCTCCCGCGTCGAAGTTCCAGGCCCCGCAGATGATCTGGGACGGTGCCTCCGCACCGATGTCGACGGTGCAGAGTCGGACCTTGTCGGCGTTGGGGTGCGGCTCGACCGACAGGACCTTGCCCACGACGACCCCCGAGAAGGTGGGCTCGATACGGCCCCATTCCTCGACCTCGAGGCCGAGGCTCTCGAACACGTCGACGAGGTCGGCCGGGTCGGTGACGGGAACGTCGACGAAGTCCTTCAGCCAGTCGAGGGTGAGCTTCATCGGAACTGCCTCAGGATCCGGAGGTCGGGGTCGTACAGGGCGCGGATGTCGGTGATGCCGTGGCGGACCATGGCGAGGCGTTCGACGCCCATGCCGAAGGCGAAGCCGGTGACCTGGTTCGGGTCGTAGCCGACGTGGCCGAAGACGGCCGGGTCGACCATGCCGCAGCCGAGCAGCTCGAGCCAGCGTCCGTCGGCGTACGCGTGCATCTCGGCGGACGGTTCGGTGAACGGGAAGTAGTGGGGGATGAACTTCGTCTTCGTGTCCGGCCCGAAGAACAGGCGGGCGAAGTGGGCGAGGGTGCCCTTCAGGTCGGCGAAGGTGATGTCGGTGTCGACGGCGAGACCTTCGATCTGGTGGAACGACGGGGTGTGGGTGGAGTCCGAGTCACGCCGGAACACGCGTCCGGGGACGACGATGTAGACGGGGGGGCGGTTGAGTTCCATGTAGCGGGCCTGCATGGGCGAGGTGTGGGTGCGCAGGAGCGTCCCTTCGGGAACCTCGCCGTAGTCGAGGTAGAAGGTGTCGCTCTCCAGCCGCGACGGGTGCGTGTACGGGATGTTGAGCGCGGTGAAGTTGTAGAACTCCGTCTCGGCTTCCGGCCCGGTGGCGACCGTGTAGCCCATGGACACGAAGATGTCGACGACCTCCTGCTGGATCGAGTCGATGAGGTGCCGGGTCCCCCGGGGCGGCCGGCGGCCGGGCAGGGTCACGTCGACCTCTTCGGCACGTAGCGCCTCCTCCATGGCGGCGGTCTCGAGGATCGAGCGGCGTTGGGCGATGAGCGAGCCGAGGAGCTGGGCCACCTCGTTGACGCGTCTGCCCACCTCGCGGCGTTGATCGTCGGGCAGGGATCCGAGCCCGCGGCGGATCTCGAGGAGCGGCGAGCGTTTCCCCACCGTCTCGGCTTCGATCTGCGCGAGGCTCTCGAGGTCCGAGGCGGCGGCGATGCGGGCCGGGGCGTCGGCTTCGAGCTGGCTGAGACGGTCGAGAGCTTCCATGTGGCGCCTGAGGTTAGCGGTGGCGGGAGGCGCCCAAGGTGTACATGACGAGGCTCCCTGCCACCGCCGCGTTGAGGGACTCCACGGCGCCGGTGGTGGGGATGGTGACGGCCACGTCGATGCCGCCGCGATCGTCGAGGCCGTGCGCTTCGGATCCGACGACGACGGCGGGAGGCGACGGGAGCCGGAGGGCGTCGGGAGCGTCACCGCCGGTGGGGAACGTGCCGACGATGGTCAGGCCGACGGCGCGCAGGTCGGAGAGGTCGAGGGCGGTGACGATCGTGACGGCGAAGTGGGCGCCGGCGGCGGCGCGGATCGCCTTGGGGTTCCATACGTCGACCGTTCCGGGCGTCACGGCCACGTCGTAGCCGAAGGCCGCGGCGCTGCGGATGAGGGTGCCGGCGTTGCCGGGATCGGCGAGCCCGGCGAGGACCAGGGTCGGGACGGGTCGGGGCCTCGTCGGTGTCGGGATGGCGATGACGGCGACGGGTCCCCGTGGGTGGTCGGTGGCGGCGACCCGGCGAAGGACCGGTTCGTCGACGACCAGGACCTCGGCGCCGAGCTCGGCGGCGCGGGCGGCTTCGGCGTCGAACGACGTCGTGAAGTAGGTCTCGGGGACGATCCCCGCCTCCAGGGCCGCGGCGACGGGTCCGGGACCTTCCACGAGGGTGCGGCCCGTCGTGTGCCGGTTCCGGGCTCGGTGGAGGGCGGCGGCGGCCTTGACAGCCGGGTTGGAGGTGGACGTGACCCGGCGCATGGTCGCTACGCCGACGGCCCCGCGTGGTGCGGGGCCGTCGGGTCGGGATCCGTCGTGGTCACTCGGCCGATGCGCCGGAGGCGGCCTCGACCAGGGACGTGAAGGCGGCAGGATCGTTGACCGCCATCTCTGCGAGCATCTTGCGGTCGACCTCGATGTCGGCTGCCTTGAGGTCGGCCATCAGCCGCGAGTAGGTCGTCCCGTTGAGCCGTGCGGCGGCGTTGATCCGTTGGATCCACAGGCGCCGGAACTGGCCCTTGCGCGCCCTGCGGTCTCGGTACGAGTCCTGCATGGCGTTCATGACCTGTTCGCGGGCGGCGCGGTATCGGCGGCTCCGGGCACCGGTGTAGCCGGAGGCCCGATCCATCAACTTGCGCCGCTTCTTCTTCGCGTTGATCGCTCTCTTGACTCTCGCCATGGTCCTACCTCCCGAGGAGCCGCTTGGCTCGCTTGGCGTCGCCGCCTTCGAGGGTCTCCATCCCCTTGAGGCGCCGCCATCTCGCCGACGACTTCTTGTATCGGTTGTGTCCGCGCCAGGCCTTCCGGTGGCGGATCTTGCCCGATCCGGTCACCTTGAAGCGCTTCGCGGCGCCCTTGTGGGTCTTCTGTTTCGGCACTGGATGCTCCTACTGCTGGGTTTCCTGGCTCGTCCCCGTCGAGTCGCCGGTCTCGGTTCCCTGGGTCTCCTCTGGTGCGTCCGCCGCGTCGTCCGGGACCTGTGCCGTGTCCCTCTCGGGCTCGGGGGCCTCCTTGATGCGCCGGACCGGTGCCAGGACCATCGTCATCTGACGACCTTCCAGCCGGGGAGGAACCTCGACCACGCCGTAGTCCTCGACGCTCTCGGCGAGACGGCGCAGGATCTGGTGCCCGATCTCGGGATGGGTGACCTCACGCCCGCGGAACCGCATCGTCACCTTGACTTTGTCGTGGTCCCGGAGGAACTTCTCGACCCGCTTGCGTTTCACCTCGAAGTCCCCGGCGCCGATCTTGGGGCGGAACTGCACTTCCTTGATGACGGTGCGGGTCTGCTTCTTGCGGGCCTCACGGGCCTTGACGGACTGTTCGTACTTGAACTTCCCGTAGTCCATGAGCCGCACGACCGGGGGGCGGGCGTCGGGCGCCACTTCGACGAGGTCGAGGCCGAGCTCGTTGGCGAGCCAGCGTGCCTCTTCGATGGACTTGATGCCGATCTGGCCGCCGTTGGGGTCGACCAGGCGCACCTCTCGGACGCGGATCTTCTCGTTGACCCTGGGTTCTGCGATCGGGGGACCTCCTGTCTCGTCTGTTCGGACGCCAAGAGGAACGACCCATCGTCACGCGACGATCCGCGTGCATCGGACCGCGACGCACCTGGAGCGGTGGCCGGGTGGGAGGCTCGCCTCCTCTTGCTGTGCGACGAGGATACCGGACGAAGCCTCCTAGGCACAACGCGGCGGCTTCCCGGCGCCGAGTAGTGTGCCAGGCCATGACGTGGGAGCCCGAACTCGACGAGCTACGACGGCTGCGGGAGCTCGCGGCCGCCCACGGCGGCCCCGAACGGGTCAGCCGCCATCGTGCGGCCGGCCGGCTGCTGGTGCGCGAACGCATCGAGCGGCTCGTCGATGCAGGGTCGTTCCGCGAGGTCGGCAGCGTCGCCGGTTTCGCCCGCTACGACGACGATGAGCTCGTCGGCTTCGTACCCGCCAACCTCGTGGCAGGGAGGGCGACGATCGACGGGCGCCCGGTGGTGGTGGTCGGCGACGACTTCACCGTCCGTGGCGGCGCCGCCGATGCCGCGATCCATCGCAAGATGGTCTACGCCGAGCAACTCGCGTTGTCGTTCCGGATCCCGCTGGTGCGGCTCGTGGAGGGATCCGGTGGGGGTGGGTCGGTCAAGAGCTACCTGGATCTCGGCCGCACGTACGTCCCTCCGTTGCCCGGCTGGCGCACCGCCATCGATCTCCTCGGGTCGGTCCCGGTGCTGGCTGCGGCGCTGGGTCCGGTCGCCGGCCTCGGGGCGGCCCGGGTGGTGACGAGCCACCACAGCGTGATGGTCTCGGGGGCGTCGCAGATCTTCGTCGCCGGCCCGCCGGTGGTCGCCTATGCGACTCACGAGGAGGTCGGCAAGGAAGAGCTCGGCGGCGCGCACGTCCAGGCCGCCAACGGCACCGTCGACGTGGTGGTCGACTCGGAGGACGACGCCTTCGCCCACCTCCGGCGGGTGCTGTCGTACCTTCCCGACAACGTGTGGCGCGCTCCCCCGTCGTCACCGTCCACCGATCCTCCCGACCGTCGCGACGAACGCCTCGCCGACCTCGTCCCTCGTCGTCGCCGACGCTCCTATGACGTCCGTGCGCTCGTCGACGCGGTGGTCGACACCGGCTCGTTCCTGGAGGTCGGTGCCGGTTGGGGACGGCCGGTGGTCACCGGGTTGGCGCGGCTCGCCGGACGTCCGGTGAGCGTCCTCGCGCACGACCCGACCGTGTGGGGTGGAGCGGTGACGGCGGCGGCGAGCGACAAGTTGCGCCGTCACGTGGATCTGTGCGACACGTTCAACCTGCCGATCGTGGCGTTCGTGGACGTGCCGGGGTTCGCGGTCGGCACCGCCGCGGAGCGGGCGGGCACGATCCGCCGCGGGGCAGCGGCGATCGCCGCGTTGTACCAGGCTTCGGTGCCGTACCACGCCGTGATCGTTCGCCGTGCCTTCGGGGTGGCGGGGGCGGCGCTGGTGGATCGCGGCGATCCCAACGTGCGGGTGGCGTGGCCGTCGGGCGACTGGGGGTCGCTGCCGCTGGAGGGCGGCATCGAGGCGGCCTACCGGCGGGACCTGGAGGCGGCGGACGATCCCGACGCGATGCGCGATGCGTTGCTGGCGGAGTTCGAGGCCGTCCGGTCCCCGATCCGGACCGCTCAGGCGTTCGACATCGAGGAGATCATCGATCCGACCGAGACCCGGCCCGTGTTGTGCGAGTGGGTGGAGCTGGCGTATGGCGCCCTCCAACCTGGGCCTTCCCGGTACGCGTTCCGACCCTGAGTGTCGGGCCGGGATCTACCGTCCGTCGCCGCCGACCAGGGCATCGAGCCGGCGGAGGAGGTCCGCGGTGCGAACGACGGCCTCGGCCGCCTCATGGCCCTTGTTGCCGCCTCCGGGGGCGCTGCGAGCGTACGCGTGCTCTGCCTGGCGGACGGTGAGCACACCGAAGCCGATCGGGATCCCGGTCTCGGTGGCGACCGCGGCGAGACCGGCGGCGGCCTGGGTGGCGATGTGCTCGTAGTGGTCGGTTTCGCCCATCACGACCGCACCGAGGGCGACGACGCCGTCGAACCCTCCCCGGGCGAGCCGGCGAGCGACGAGCGGCAGTTCGAAGGCCCCCGGGACGCGGGCGACCAGCACGTCGTCGACGCCGGCCTCGTCGAGGGTCTCGAGGGCCGCGGCCAGCAACCCGTCGGTGACGACCCGGTTGAACAAGGACTGGACGACGGCGATCCGGAGGCCGGAGCCATCGAGGGTGCCCTGGGTCTCGGTGATGGCTCGGGTCATGCGCCTTCGGCCTCGGAGGCTCCGAGATGTCCGAGCTTGACGGCCTTGGTCTCGAGGTAGGCGCGGTTCTCGGCGTTCGGCTCCATCCAGATCGGGACCCGGGTGGTGACGTCGACCCCGAACCGTCGGAGCTGGTCGATCTTGTCGGGGTTGTTGGTGAGCAGACGGACCGACTCGACCTTCAGGTCGTTGAGGATCTGGGCGTCGATGCCGTAGTGGCGGGCATCGGCGGCGTGCCCGCGCTGATGGTTCGCCTCGACCGTGTCGAAGCCCTCTTCCTGGAGACGGTAGGCAGCGAGCTTCTCGACCAGGCCGATGCCTCGTCCCTCGTGCGCCGGGTTGTAGACGATGACGCCGCTGCCTTCGGCGGCGACCCGTCGCATCGATTCGGTGAGCTGTTCCCCACAGTCGCAGCGCATGGAACCGAACACGTCACCGGTGATGCAGGCCGAATGGACCCGGGTGAGCACGTCGGAGCGGCCCGCCACGTCGCCGAACACGAGGGCGAGGTGCTCGACGGTGCTGTGTCGGGATCGGTAGCCGACGGCGCGGAAGGTCCCGAAACGGGTCGGGATCGTGGCTTCGGCCTCCCGGGTGACGAGCGCTTCGGTTCGCCACCGGTAGGCGACGAGGTCCTCGATGCTGATCATCGTGATCCCGTGCGTGGCGGCGAATCGGGCGAGCTGTTCCCCCTTGGCCATCGTGCCGTCGTCGTTGACGATCTCACTGAGGACACCGGCCGGCGCCAGCCCGGCGAGACGGGCCAGGTCGACGGCTGCTTCGGTGTGGCCGGGCCGGACGATGACGCCGCCCTCCTGGTACCGGAGCGGGAAGATGTGCCCGGGACGGTGGAAGTCGGCGGCACCCTTCTCGGGGTCGACGAACGCCTTGATCGTCGCGGCCCGGTCGGCTGCGGAGATCCCCGTCGTGGTGTCACCGGCGTAGTCGATCGACACGGTGAAGGCGGTCTTGTGCGAATCGGTGTTCTCGATCACCATCAGCGGCAGTTCGAGCTCGTCGATCCGGGCGCCGTCGGCCGGAAGACAGATGAGGCCGCTCGTGTGACGCACCATGAAGGCGATCTTCTCGGGCGTGACCTTCTCGGCGGCGATGATCAGGTCGCCCTCGTTCTCCCGGTCCTCGTCGTCGACGACCAGCACGAACGATCCTTCGGCGATCGCATCGATCGCTTCCTCCACGGTGGCGAATGTCATGTTCTCGTCTCCATCCAACGCTCCACGTACTTGGCGATGACGTCCACCTCCACGTTGACGAGTTCACCGATCCGGCGTTCGCCGAATGTGGTGACCGCCAGCGTGTGGGGGATCAGCGCGATCTCGAACCAGGTGGTTCCGGCCGGGTCGGGGCGGGGGTCGACGGCGGCCACCGTCAGACTGACGCCGTCGACGGCCACCGAGCCCTTCTCGACGAGGTACGGCCCGAGGACGCCGGGGACGTCGATGCGGATCACGACCGCATCGCCGTCGCGCCGGATCTCGGAGACCGTTCCGACCCCGTCGACGTGTCCTTGCACCACGTGGCCGTCGAGGCGTCCGCCGGTGGCGACGGGCCGCTCCAGGTTGACGCGGGATCCGGACGCCACGGTGCCGAGGGCGGTGCGTGCCAGCGACTCGGGGATGACGTCGACGGTGAAGCGGCCCCCGGCCACGTCGGTGGCGGTCAGGCAGACACCGGCGACCGCCACGCTGTCGCCGACCACGAGGTCCTTGGTGGTGGCAGGCGCCTGGATCGTCACGCGCCGGCCGCCGCCGTCGGTGTCCACGGTGGCGGTGACGGTGCCGACCTCGGTGACGATCCCGGTGAACATCAGCGTGCTCCTCGCACGGGCCGGAGGTCGATGCGGAGGTCGTCTCCGAGCCGTTCGATGCGGTCGATCGTGACCGCCCGGGCGGCGCCGAGGGTGGGGAACTCGCCTCCGAGGACCGGCAGTCCCGCACCACCGGCGAGCTTGGCGCCGAGGTAGACGACGACCCTGTTCGCCAACCCGGCCCTGACGAAGGCGCCGGCGAGGTGCGGGCCGCCTTCGACCATGAGGGCGACGATGTCCCGCTTGCCGAGCGCTTCGAGGGCGGCGTCGGGGGCGACGAGGCCGTCGTCTCCGGAGACGAGCACCAGCTCCGCCCCGGCCGGAACGTCCGTGCGGGGTTCGGAGGCGACGATGAGGGGGCTGCGGTCGTACAGGACCCTGGTGGCCGGGAGGGGTCGCCGGCCGGCGATCACGACCGGGCGAGGTTGCGGGCCGTCGTGGTCGTCGAGGCGCACGTCGAGGCGAGGGTCGTCGACACGAAGGGTGCCGGCGCCGATCATCACCGCGTCGTTGTCCGCTCGGAGCCGGTGGGCGTCGGCGCGGGCGGCCTCACCGGTGATCCACTGCGACGTTCCGTCGCGAGCGGCTGCCTGACCGTCGAGGGTGCCGGCCACCTTGACGGTGACGAAGGGGAGGCCGGTGCGGCGGTGGTGGAAGTAGGCCTCGTCCACCCCTTCTGCGTCGATGCCGGGAACGCCGACCTGGACGTCGATCCCCGCCCTCCGGAGCCGTTCGACGCCCCGGCCCGACACGCGGACGTCCGGGTCGAGGGTTCCGACGACGACCCGGCTCACTCCGGCGTCGATGATCGCCTCGGTGCAAGGGGGCGTTCGGCCGTGGTGATCGCAGGGCTCGAGGGTCACGTACAGGGTGCTCCCTGCGGCGGCCGAGCCCGCGGCGGCCAGCGCGTGGGCTTCGGCGTGGGGGGAGCCGGGTCCCGAATGCGCCGCTTCGGCGGCGATGGTCCCGTCTGTGGCGACCACGACGGCGCCGACCCGCGGGTTGGGATGCGGTCTGGTCGCCATGGCGTTGGCCAGGGCTCGCCTCATCAGCTCACCCGCGCGGCGAGGATCGACCAGGTTGTCGTCGACGCGGCGCGACACACGCCCTCCTTCTCCCATCCGGACTGTCACCGTCGGCTCCGGGATTCCACCGGATCGGCCCCTCGTCGCCGAGGGGTTCGCGGGCTCTGACCGCCGGTCGGGGATTTCACCCTGCCCTGAAGGGGGCCTCGGTTGTTCGCCCCGAGGATAGCGTCTCGTCAGGGTCTGTCGCCGCTCGCGGCGGCGGTCAGGTCCGCCGGTCGATCTTGTAGCTCGAGCCGGGCTGGGCCTTGGCGAACTCCTTCATCTCGGAGGCGATCGCCGAGGCTTCCCACTCCGACGCGATCCGGCGGCGTTGGTTGGTCGCCACGCCCAGCGAGATCGAGGCGATCGGGAAGGCATGCCGCTCCCCACGACGATCGGTGACCTCGATGTAGCCCTGGAGGGCGTCCTTGGTGTCGTAGAAGTCCAGGACCCCGTCGTCGAAGTGGCGGATGGTCGACTTGCAGAACTCCTCGACGTAGTCCGGATGCACGATGGCGACGAAGTCGTCACCACCGACGTGGCCGACGAACGCGTTCGGGTCACCACAGTCGGCGGCGGCTTGGAGGAGCGCCTGGGCGGTGTACTTGATGACCTGGTCTCCTCGCATGAAGCCGTAGTGGTCGTTGAACGCCTTGAAGTTGTCCAGGTCGGCGTGAACCACCGACAGGAGCTGGCTGCCGCCGACACGCTCTTCGAGCTCCGCGGTGATCCGGAAGTTGCCCGGCAATCCGGTGAGGGGTGACAGGTCCCGCATCTGCTGGGCCCGACGCAGGACGGTACGGACCCGAGCGATGAGCTCTTCGAGGTCGAAGGGTTTGGTGATGTAGTCGTCTGCGCCCAGGTCGAGGCCCCTGACCCGGTCCTCAGCGAGCGCCTTGGCGGTGAGGATGATGACCGGCACGTTGGCGGTGGCGCGGTGGCTGCGGAGCCGGCGCAGGACGCTGAGACCATCCATCTCGGGCATCATGACGTCGAGAAGCACGAGGTCGGGGGGACGTTCCCTCGCCGCCTCGAGCGCCTCCATGCCCCCCGCGGCCGACGCCACCTCGAATCCTTCGAGTTCCAGGTTCACCCGGACGAACTGGAGGATGTCGGGGTCGTCGTCGACGACGAGGATCCGTTCCTTGATCTCATCGCTTGTCGCCAATTGCCCTCCGCAACTCGTGGACGGCGGCGACGGGATCCGGAGCCCGGAACACCGCGGTCCCGGCCACGAACACGTTCGCGCCGGCGTCGCGCGCCAGGCGGGCGGTGTCCGCTCCGATGCCGCCGTCGATCTGTATATCGGTCCCCGATCCGTTCGAGTCAACCCACTTTCTGAGATGCTCGACCTTCGACAGGACACCGTCGAGGAAGCTCTGGCCTCCGAAGCCGGGGTTGACGGACATGACGAGGACGACGTCGCAGGTCGTCAGGTAGGGGATGACGGCGTCGACGGGCGTCGGAGGGTTCAGGACGAGACCGAACCGGAGCCCGGCGTCGTGGACCCGGCGGGCGACGTCGGTCGGGTCCGGGTACGCCTCGATGTGGACCGTGATCTGATCGGCGCCCGCGTCGCGAAGGGCCTCGACGTAGTCGCCGGCGT
Source organism: Acidimicrobiia bacterium (assembly GCA_027036355.1). GTDB lineage: Bacteria > Actinomycetota > Acidimicrobiia > Spongiisociales > UBA5794 > JALSQW01. Next base: position 19,854 of record JALVQZ010000210.1, read on the forward strand.
TCGTCGTCATCATGTGACAGTCGAGCGGGAGGTCCGTGACCGCCCGTAGTGAGGCGATGACGGGCATCCCGAGGGACAGGTTGGGAACGAAGTGGCCGTCCATGACATCGACGTGCCACCAGTCGACGAACGGCTCGATGGGGGCGATCTCGTCCGCGAGCCGGGCGAAGTCGGCGGCGAGGATGGAGGGGGCGATCCTTGCGGGTGCGTGCATCTCCGACGAGTGTATCGGGCGACGTGCGCCCAACGGCGGCAAACCGAGTGGAGGAGGAGGCGGTGGAACGGTACCGGGTACGGCCGGGCACGACGGTGGACCTGGCCTCGGTGGATCCGGCGGACCGGTCGGGGTTCGATGGCGACAAGCACGCGGCCAAGGAGCTGCTCCGCGCCTACCGCAAGCGGCTCGCCGAGCTGCAGCGGGTCTTCTGGGCCGATGGGTCACACGCCTTGCTGGTCGTCCTCCAAGCCATGGACACCGGCGGCAAGGACGGGACGATCCGGAAGGTGCTCGCCGGTGTGAACCCGCAAGGGGTGGACGTGACGGGTTTCAAGAAGCCGTCGGAGGAGGAGCTGGCCCACGACTACCTGTGGCGGGTCCATCGCCACGCACCCGCCCGGGGCCGGATCGGGGTGTTCAACCGCAGCCACTACGAGGACGTGCTGGTCGTGCGGGTCCTCGGCCTGGTCCCCGAGGAGCGCTGGCGGCGACGGTACGACCACATCAACGCCTTCGAACGGATGCTGTCGGACGAAGGGACCCGGATCGTCAAGTTCTACCTGCACATCTCGAAGGAGGAGCAGAAGCGCCGTCTGGAGGCCCGGTTGCAGGACCCGACGAAGCTGTGGAAGTTCAACCCCTCGGATCTCGACAGCAGGGCCCGCTGGGACGACTACCGCATCGCCTACGAGGAGGCCCTGGCGAGGACGAGCACCGACATCGCACCGTGGTACGTCGTGCCGGCCGACCGCAAATGGTACCGGAACCTGGTGGTGGCACGCACCCTGATCGACCACATCGAGGCCCTCGATCCTCGCTATCCCGCCGCCACGGTGGACCCGGAGCGGTTCGTCGTCCCCTGAACCTCGGCGCCGTCCCGGTCGACCTCCCGACGGGTCGGGTCGGCGGGTCTCAGCGATCGAACACCGACACGAACATGCCGTCGGTCCCGGTCGTGTCGGGTGCCAGGAGCAGGCCGTCGCCCCACCGTTCCCCCGGGATGCCTTCGGGTGGACGACCGCCGAGCCCGTCGATCACCTCGACGGTCTCGGCGGCGAACACGGTGCAGACCGAGTAGACGAGCCTCCTCGGCCGTGACCGAAGGGCGGCCGTCAACAGCTCACGTTGCCGCCGGGCGAGACGACGAGGCGCCTGCCGGTCGAGACGGTGCCGGATCTCGGGCCGCCGGCGGAGGGTCCCCAGACCCGTGCATGGGGCGTCCAGCAGCATCCGGTCGACGCTGCCTTCCCTGCGGGGGATGGCGGCGGCGTCGGCGACCACCCAGGGAACGTCGACGCCGAGCCGTCGCAGGCGATCGCGCCCCGAGCCGGCCCGGCGTCGATGCGCGTCGAGGGCCACGACCAGCCCGGTCGCGCCGGCCTGGTCCCACAGGTGCACGGTCTTGCCTCCGGGCGCGGCGGCGAGGTCCACGACCGTGTCCCCCGGGCGGATCTCCATCGCGATGCCGACGGCCACCGAAGCCGGATCGGTGTAGGTGAAGGATGTCGGATCGAGGTCGTCGAGCCGACCCGGATCGTCGACCACGTACGCACCGTCGATGCCGCTGACCGGCCGTCCCGCGGTGAAGCCGGGCCGGCGGGCTCGGATGGTCAACGGCGCTTCCTGGTTGGAGGCCTCGAGGAAGCGTTCGGTGCGTTCCGTGCCCCACTGGTCGACGAGGTCCTGGTAGATCCAGTCGGGGACGCCGAGGCGCAGCGCTGCTCCTTCGGCGCCCGTCGGGAGCGGCGGTTCCCCGTCACGGGCGAGCCGGCGCAGGACCGCGTTGACGAAGCCCGACGCCCTCGGTGCGATCGTCGCGGCGATCGACACGGTCGTGTGCACCGCGGCCCGCGGCGCGCTGCGGAGGAACAGGAGCTCGGTGGCGCCGGTACGCAGCAGGTTCCGAAGCTCCGGGTCGATGGCCGTCAGCGACCGGTCGGCGGCGGCGACGACGGCCCGGTCGACCCTCCTGAGCATCCGCACGGTCGTGAACACGAGCCGCCGCATGAAGGCCCGGTCGCGGGGGTCGGTGAAGGCGTTCTGGCGGACGACGACGTTGGCGTAGGCGCCGCCGTCGATGATCCGGCCGACCAGTTGGGCTGCCAGGCGGCGGGTGTCCGCGCCGGTCACGTCGTGGATGCGAGCATGGTCGTTCCCCGTCCTCGGCGACCGTGCATCCAGGCGCGACCCCCGATCGGACGCTTCCCTGCGGGTTGCACCTCGACCAGCTCGAGTGCTCCTCCTTCGAAGCCGGCGCAGGGGATCCCGGCGATCGGCTGGATCTCTCCGGGCGGCACGTCCGCGTCGACGGGGGCGACGGCGCGGATCTTGACGACGCCCTCGGGGGTTTCGATCCAGGCGCCGGGACGCGGATGGAAGGCGCGCACGGCGCGTTCGGCTCTGGCGGCGCTCCACGTTGCGTCGAGTCGGGCTTCGTCCCTGGTGAGCGGGCGGGCGACGGTGACGCCGGCGGCGAGCTGCGCGGCGGCGCGTCGTTTCCCCGCGAGGTAGTCGGGGAAGACGTCGTCGACGAGCTTCGCTCCCAGATAGGACAATCGGGCGGTGAGGGAGCCGCCGGTCTCGTCGGCTCCGATCGGCGTCTCGATGGCCGACACGACCGGGCCGGTGTCGAGCCCTTCGTCGATGATCATCAAGGTCACTCCGGTCTCGGCATCGCCTTCCAGGATGGCCCGCTCGACCGGCGCCGCGCCGCGCCACCGCGGGAGGAGCGAGAAGTGGACGTTCAGGAACCCGCGGGGGACGGCCGCGATCACGTCGGGGGGGAGGATACGCCCGTAGGCGACGACGAGCGCCACGTCGGCGCTCGTCTCGTCGAGGACGCGACGGAGCTCGTCGACGGAGCCGGGCTGTGCGACCGGGAACCCGAACTCGACGGCGGCCAGCTTGACGGCGGGAGGGGCCGGGCGGCCGCTGCGGCCTCTCGGACGGTCGGGTCGGGTGACGACGAGTTCGACGTCCGCGACATCGGCGAGGGCGGCCAGGGACGGCACGGCGGCGGCGGGGGTGCCGAGGAACAGCGCTCGCATCAGCGCCGCGAGGGGTTCTCGAGGGACGCTTCCCTCAGCTCCTTGAGGGCCGCCTTCTTGTCCCTCCGTGGGAGGCGCTCGAGCAGCAGCATCCCGCCGAGATGGTCGATCTCGTGCTGGAGGACGCGGCCCATGAGCTCGTCACCTGCGTACTCGACGGGCTCTCCGGCGACGTCGTACCCTCGCGCCTTGGCGTACGCGGGCCGGGAGATGGGCCAGAACCGGCCCGGGACCGAGAGGCATCCCTCGTCGAAGGTCCACGAACCCGAGACCGCGACCAGTTCGGGGTTGACCATGACGAAAGGCCCCTCCCCGATGTCGGCGACGAAGATGCGCTTCGAGATCCCGATCTGGGGAGCGGCCAACCCCACCCCCGGCGCGTCGTACATGGTCTCGAGCATGTCCTCGACGAGGCGTGCCAGATCCTCGTCGAACTCGGTCACGTCCGCGGCGGGGCTGCGCAGGACCGGATCGGGGAACGTCCGGATCGGGTAGATCGCCATGGGAGGGAAGGGTAACCGCGTTCGGTCCCCGGCGGCCGTCTCCGTGGTGTGGACCCGATCGCCTCGACGCCGACGGAGGCCGCGGGAGACTCGCCCGCGGTCACAGGTCGATGGGGTCGACGTCGACCCGCACCTTGACGTCGGCGTCGCGGAGACGCTGGACGAGACCACGCAATCGGATCTTGACGGCCCGCAGGTCGGCACCTTGGACGAGCCACCGCCAGGTGCCGTCGCCTTCGGCCGGCCCGAGGACGTCCCCGCCGTCGCCGACGGTGCGCCGCAGCTCGGCGTCGACGTCGATGCCGCCATCGACCTCGAACGCGAGGAGATCGGCGACCGGGGGCATCGCGGCGCGGCTCCGTTCGACGAGCTCCTCTCGCAGGTAGCCCAGGGGCCTGCCGCGGCGGAGTGCGGCGTACACCCCATGGTCGGGCATCGCGGTCTGGACCAGCGCCCGCTTGCCGCGCCCTGGTTCGACGAGCAGCGCCATCCGCGCCAGGGTCCGGAGGGCGTCCTCCCCGGAGCGGTAGTGGGGTGCGAGGACGAACGAGTCGGCGTCGACGCACACCGACAGGTCGACCCGCTGGAGGTCGACGAGGTCGCGGACCGTGCCGACCTGGACCGCCCCCCCGCCGCCGACCCGGGTCACCGCATCTCCGAGGGACCGTCTCAGCTCGTCGACGACCCGCCCGACGCCGGCGCCCAACGCCTCGAAACGGGCGTTCCCGCAGGTGCAGCGACCGAGGTCGGTGCCACATCGGATGCACGAGTCCTGCTCCCCTCCCCCGGCGCCGCATCGCGGGCAGCGACGGATGGTTCCGCATGCGACGCAGCGGAACGCGGGGGCGTACCCGCGCCGCCGGGTGAGCACGAAGGCGCTCCCGCCACCGCGAACGACCGCCCGCAGCGCTGCCCGGGTGCGTTCCATGACCACGCCCTGGCCCGGCGGCTCCTCGGCGCGATCGGCGACCTCGACCAGGGGCCAGATCCGGCCGGGCGGCTCGATCACGTCGGCTCCGGCGGCGAGGGCGTCGGTGGTCGGCACGGCACCGGCGACCAGCAAGGGGAACCGTTCGACGGCGGCTCGGCGGCGCAACACCGCTCGGCTCTGGTAGGTGGGCATCTGGCGCGACGTATGACCCCGACGGCCGTCCTCGACCACGATGGCGAGATCGAGGGCGGTGACGGGCCAGAACGCGCTCTCCCTGGTCGCGACGGCAACGCGTCCGGTCGTGGTCGCCAGTGCCACCCAGGCGGCGGTCTCCTCCGCCGCCGAGCGACCGGAGTGGACGACGACGACGTCGCCGATGGCCGGAGCGAGCCGCTCGGCCATCCGTTCGGCCTCGACGACGGTCGGGCAGACGACGAGCATGTTCCCCTCCTCCCCCACCCTGGAGGCCCCCCAGCGGACGATCTCGTCGATCTGGCGGCCGGTGACGACGATGTGGGTTCCCGATCGATCCACGGCCCGTTCGAGGCCGTCGATCGGGATGGGGGGCGCCGATCCCGGCGGCCGGACGTCGGCCGGCAGGACGCGACGCGTCGCCGGGTTGTTGCGCGGGGCGCACAGTCGCAGGACGGCGGCGAGGGGGGTGACGTAGTGGGTGGCCGCCCAACGGGCCGTCTGCAGCAGCCCCGCGTCGAACACCGGGAGGTCTCCCGAGATGCCGGCGATCGGCTTCAACGGCCGCTCGGGCTCGCCGCGGCGGACGGCGGTGACGAATCCCCGAACCCTGCGACCGCCGAGGGGGATCCGCACGATGCTGCCCACCGTGACCCCGGTGAGGGAGTCGGGCACCTCGTAGGCGAACCCGTCGTCGACCGCGAAGGTGGGGACGTCCGGTACGACCTGGGCGATCTCGATCAGGTCGGAGCCTCTTCCCCGCGCAACGCGACGATCCGGTCCCAGAGTCGCTCCGCGACCTCGTCCTTCGCGAGCAACGGCCACGTCTCGGTCGCGCCGTCGGGGGCGACGAGCACCACCTCGTTGGTGTCGGTCCCGAAACCGGACCCTTCCTTCGACACGTCGTTGGCGACCAGGAGGTCCACGCCCTTCGATCGCGCCTTGTCGACGGCTCCGGCGAGGTCGCCGACCTGGGCGGCGAACCCGACGAGGAACGGACGCTCGGGCATCTCGGCGATCCCCCGCAGGATGTCGGGGGTCGGTTCCAGCGGTACCGCCTCGAGCCCGTCGGTCCGGCGGAGCTTGCGGTCGGCGGGTCGCGCCGGGCGGAAGTCGGCGACGGCGGCAGCGAGGACGGCGACGTCCACCTCCGGTGCTCTCCGCCACATGGCTTCGGCCATCTCCTGGGCGGTCTCGACGGGGACCACTTCGATGCGGTCGTCGTCGGGGGGCTCGGCCGTGGTGACCAACGTCACCGCGGCGCCGCGGCGTGCCGCGGCCCGTGCGATGGCGTTGCCCATCTTCCCGGACGAGCGGTTGCCGATGTACCGCACCGGGTCGATCGGTTCCCTGGTTCCTCCCGCATCCACGAGGACGCGAAGGCCTTCGAGATCGCCGGGAGCCAACGCCGCGTCGATCGCCGAGACGATGTCGTCGGGCTCGGCCATGCGCCCGATCCCGACGTCCCCTCCCGCCAACGGGCCGGCGGCGGGTCCGACGATCCGGTACCCGTCGTCGCGCAGTGTGGCGACGTTGCGGACCGTTGCGGGGTGCTCCCACATCTCGGTGTGCATGGCGGGAGCGAGCACGACGGGTCCGGCGAACGCGATGACGGTGGCGGAGACGGCGTCGGACGACAACCCGGCGGCCAGGCGGGCGAGGGTGGCGGTGGTGGCCGGAGCGATCACGACGAGGTCCGCCCAGGCGGCGAGGTCCGTGTGGGGGCTGACGGCAGGGTCGTCGAACAGGTCGACCACGGGCCGGGTGCCGGTGATCGCGGCCAGGGTGGCGGGTCCGAGGAACCTCGTGGCGCTGTCGGTCATGACCGTGCGGACCTCCGCACCGGCGAGGACGAGGGCCCTGGCGAGGGCGGCGGCCTTGTACGCGGCGATGCCTCCGGTGACCCCGAGCACGATGCGCCGCGAGGCGATCATCGGGCTACTCGTCGTCGCTCTGGGCGGGGACGACCTTGTCCTCGTAGATCTCCTCCATGGCGATCGAAAGGGGCATCCGGGCCAGGCTGTGGACCTGCGGGGGGACGTAGCCGCCCATCCCGTCGCCCAGCTGGTTGAAGTACGCGTTGATCTGCCGGGCCCTCCGTGCGGCGAGCACGACGAGGCCGAATCGGGAACCGGCCTTCTCGACCAGGGATCCGACGGGGGGTTCGATCAACATCAGGTGGTGCTCCTCGTTCGCGGTTCGCCGGGCGCGCCGTCGTGGCGGGCCCGGGCGGGAGTGGACGACAGTATAGAGACGATCTCGTCGATGGCGGTGTCGAGGTCGTCGTTGACGACGAGATGGTCGTAGACGTCTGCAGCCTCGGCGATCTGTGCGTCGGCGACCGCCAGGCGTCGCTCGATGTCCCGCGGGGAGGTGTCCCCCCGGGCACGGAGGCGCCGTTCGAGCTCCGTCCTGGTCGGCGGCAGGATGAAGATCGTCACGGCATCGGGGTACGCCCGCTTGACCTGTTTGGCGCCTTCGTTCTCGATGTCGAGGATCACGTCGCGGCCGGATTCGAGCGTTCGCAGGACCTCGGTGCGGGGCGTCCCGTACCGGTGACCGCCGTATTCGGCCCATTCGAGGAGCGCGCCGTCCTCGATCATCTGGTCGAAGGTCTCGTCGTTGACGAACCAGTAGTCGATCCCGTTGCGTTCACCCGGCCGTGGCGGGCGGGTCGTCACCGAGACGGAGAACGCCGCGCCGGTGCGTCGACGGACGCCGTCGACGACCGATGACTTCCCCACGCCCGACGGCCCGGAGACGACGATGAGCCGGCCGGGCCGGCGGATCGGGTGGTCCGACTCACGAGAAGCGATCGAGGAGCTCCTTGCGTTGACGGGACCCGAGGCCGCGGATCCGCCGGTTCGGGGCGATGTCGAGCTCCTCCAGGAGCCGTTTGGTGGTCACCTTGCCCATGCCCGGCAGCGCGGCGACGACGGCCGCGATCTTGGTGCCGGCGATGATCTCGTCCTCCTCGGCCCGCTGGAGCACTTCGGCGAACGTGAGGCTCCCGGTGCTGAGGAGCTCCTTCATCTCGGCGCGTGCCCGCCGGGCGTAGGCGGCCCGCTCCAGGGCACGCTCCCTCTGCTCGTCGGTCATCTCCGGTAGTGGCATCCATCCTCCTCTTGGCGTCGTGCGTCGCCTGCTCTCCTCGGGTGACGACCGGGTCGAGCGCGGCGAAGCGACGGCCGAACTCTATCAAGCCGGGGACTCGAGCCCGGCGATCGGGCGACGGACACCCAGCTCCGCGGTCTCGGCGGCGAGGGCGGCGGCGGCCGCGACGGGATCGGCGGCGCCGGTGATGGGCCGTCCGACGACGAGCAGATCGGCGCCTCGTGAGAGCGCCTCGGCGGCCGTGGCCGTGCGGGTCTGGTCGTCCCCTCCCGGTTGCCGCCGGATGCCGGGAGTCACCCTGAGGAGGTCGGGGGCGACGTCCGCGGCGACCTTCAGCTCACGAGGCGAGGTGACGACGCCCTCGCAGCCGGCGTTGGCCGCCAGCCGGGTCATCTTCGACACGAGGCGGCCGGGGCTCTGCTGGATCCCCGCCTCCCCGAGGCTGTTGCCATCGAGGGAGGTGAGGACCGTGACCCCCAGGATGCCCGACGGCGCCTCACCGGCGCCTCTGCTCAGGCCTTCGACGGCGGCCCTCACCATCGCGCTTCCACCCGACAGATGCACGGTCACCCATCGGGCGCCGTGACGTCCGAGGTGCTCCGCGGCGGCTTCGACCTGGGTGGGGATGTCGTGGAGTTTCGCGTCGGCGAAGACCGGACGACCGAGACCGACCAGGGCGGCGACGACGGCGGGGCCGGGACCGTGCAGCAGGCCGAGCCCGACCTTGAACCCGGCGACGTGTTCGGCGACCGCGGCGGCGAGATCGACGGCTGCCTCGGCCGTCGGCAGGTCGAGGGCGACGATGATCCGCGACCTGGACGTCACCATGGCTCCCATGCTCCCACCAACTCGTCGATCCTGTCGACTCCGTGCCGTGCCATGAACCCGCGCAGCTCGCCGAGGATCGTGGCGCCGATGTGGGGATCGACGAAGTGGGCGGTGCCGACGGCGACGGCGTTCGCTCCGGCGAGGAGGTACTCGACGACGTCGTCGCCGGACCGGACGCCGCCACATCCGACGATGGGGGCTCCGGGGAGGGCCCGGGCGACGTCGACGACGCAGCGGAGGGCGATGGGTTTGAGCGGCGGTCCGGAGTAGCCGCCGGTGACGGTGGCCAGCAGCGGACGCCGGGTCGCGACGTCGAACGCGGCGCCGCGGGCGGTGTTGGTCAGCACGAGCCAGTCGGCTCCCGCGTCGAGCACGGCTTCGGCGACGGCCACGATGTCCGAGGCGTCCGGAGAGAGCTTGGCGCCCACGGGGACGTCGACGGCGGCGACGGCGGCGGTGACGGCTTCCGCCGAGGCTCGTGGATCGAGGGCGAAGATCTCTCCCCCGGCGACGTTGGGACACGACAGGTTCACTTCGACGGCCGTCACGCCGCCTCGCTCCAGGCCGGCCGCGACCCGGCCGAATCCTGCGGGATCGTGCGCGACGGCGGAGCCCCACACCGCGGTCGGGACCTCGGCGAGCCGGGGGGCGACCTGGGCGACC
>JALVQZ010000211.1 GCA_027036355.1 Acidimicrobiia bacterium
GGGCCATGCCGCTCCCGACGATGAGGACCTCGTCGCCGAGGTGTTCCCCGGCGACGAGGTCCTCATCGTCGGGAGCGGCATGGCCCCGAACGCCCCGGCCTCGGTCGACCTCCACTCCGATCCCGTCCACCTCGCCGACCTGGTGACCGACGCCAACGGGACCTTCGCCGTCGTCGTGACGATCCCGGCCGACACGCCGCCCGGTGACCACCGGATCGTCGTCACCGGCGAGTGGCGGCTCGGCGGACCCCTCGAGGTGATCTATCCCCTCGAGGTCGTCGGGATCTGCACCATCAGCGGCACTCCCGGTCGTGACATCCTCTTCGGCACCCGCGGCGACGACGTCATCTGCGGCTTCGGCGGTAACGACATCATCTTCTCCGGGCGTGGCGACGACATCGTCATGGGTGGTCCCGGCAACGACATCATCCTCGGCGGCCGCGGCCGGGACCAGCTCTACGGCGAAGCGGGCCACGACATCATCCTCGGCGGCCGCGGCGACGACACGCTCGTCGGTGGGCCGGGGGCGGATCTGCTCATCGGTGGTCGTGGCGACGACACGGTGATCCAATGAGGCGGATCTTCGTCATCGTGTTCCTCGTCGCGGTCGTCGCCGCGGCCTGCGGCGGGAGGGGCGACGCCACCAGCGACCGGGCGGCCGCCGTCGACGACAGCGTCGAGGCTGTCACCATCGACGACGACGAGGTGACCGTCGAGTTCACCGCCGACGACGGTGGTGGCTCGCTCGTCGCCGGTGGGGGAGCCGTGCCCGCCGGGTTCCCCCTGCCCGTACCCGACGGCGGCGAGATCACCTCGTCGTTCACGCAGGGGCCGATCGCGGCGCTCACCATCAGCTATCCCCCCGGCACGTTCGATGATCTCGTCGCGGCCTACGCCGACTGGCTGGGAGCCAACGCCGCCCAGATCATCGTCGAAACGAGATCCACCGAGCCGCGGGTCGCCGGGTGGTCGGGTCGTCTGGCCGCCGGGGGCTTCACCATCGCCGTCCAAGAGGAGCCCTCCGGGGAGACGTTCGTCATCCTCAACACCGGGGAATGACCGCACCCACATGCGGGTAGCATCGGCCCCGGAGGTCACCCATGAGGATGAACCAGGTCACGCTGCCGGTCACGGACCTGGCGAGATCGGTCGACTTCTACCGCCGCCTCGGCCTCATCCAGATCGTCGGCGGACCCGGCACCTACGCCCGTTTCGAACTGCCCGACGGCGACGCGACCTTGTCGTTGCACGAACTCGACGACGTCACGGGGCGCTCGGGGACGGTCGTGTACTTCGAATGCGACGACCTCGACCGCACCGTCGAGCGTCTGCGACGATCCGGCATCGAGTTCACCTCCGGACCGCAGGACATGCGGTGGCTGTGGCGAGAAGCGCGGCTCGTCGACCCCGACGGCAACGAGCTGTGCCTCTTCCGGGCAGGTGACAACCGCCGCAACCCGCCGTGGCGGATGCCTCAGGCGTCCCCTACAGCTTGAAGACCCGCTTCGGGTTGTCGACCAAGATGGCCTGGGTCGCCTCCTCCTTGAGGCCCAACTCCGCCCACTGAACGAGGTACCGCTGCCAATCGAGCCCGTTGGATCCGAACAGGATCTTCTCCCGGCCGACCCTCGAGTTCAGGTACTGACGCAGCGCGGGGGAGAAGTACTTCGGGAGCCACGCGGACGTCGACAGGTACACGTTCGGCCACTTGGTGATCAACGCCAGGGCCTCCTCGACCCACGGCCAGCCGGTGTGGGTCCCGACGAGCACCAGATCGGGGAAATCGCAGGCGATCCGGTCGAGCTGCATCGGATGGCCATGCTCGGAAGGCATCGCCTCCAGCACATGGCCGATCTGCATCGACACCGGGATCCCCATCGCCTCGCACATCGAGTACAGCGGGTACATCTTGCGATGATCCAGCCCGATGTCGTAGCCGTAGATGTGGATGTAGACGCCCTTGTAGCCCCGCTCGGTGACGTCCGCCTCCACCTTCTCGAGGCTCTGGCGGATGTGGAACGGGTCGTAGTCGGCCAGACCGTAGAACCGGCCGGGGAAGCGCTTCGTCAGCTCGTCGATCTGCGCCGTCGCATCGATGGCGAACCGCTGCTGACGGGTGTAGGACCAGGCGAGGAGATCGGTCGCCAGCGCCGTCTCGACCCCGGCGGCGTCCATGGCCGCGACGATCGCCTCGCCGCTGTCGTAGCCCTCGCCCCACGCCTCCTCGACCTTGCACTTCAGCTCCCCGGGGGAGTTCGTCGCCTCCACCCAGCTGTCCTTCCACTCCTTCAACAACAGGGGGAAGAGCGTGTCGACAACGCCCGTGACCATGGTGATCGCCCTTCGCTCGCGTGTAGATCGACTCAGCTCCGAATATAGTCGTTAGATATCGCGTCGCCTGCATCGTCTAGACTCGACCCGATGCCCGCCGCCCCTGCCGCCGACGACCGGCCGCCGGTCCGCACCGATGCCATCACCAGATGGCTCCTCCTCGTCGCCGTCCTCATCGTCGTCATGGTCCTCGTCGGCGGCTTCACCCGACTGTCACGCGCCGGCCTGTCCATCGTCGAATGGGATGCCGTCACCGGCGCCATCCCACCCATCGGCCAGCGTGCCTGGGAGGAATCCTTCGCCGCCTACCAGCAGACCCCCGAGTACCGGCTCGTCAACGCCGGCATGAGCCTGGCCGAGTACCAGCGGATCTTCTACATCGAATGGGCGCACCGGCTCATCGCCCGCATCGCCGGGTTGCTCGTCGTCGCGCCCCTCGTGTGGTTCCTCTGGCGAAAACGGCTCACCCTGCGGGCCTCGCTGCCGTACTGGGGCATCGCGATCCTCTTCGGGATCCAAGGCGCCATCGGATGGGTCATGGTCTCCAGCGGCCTCAAGGACCGTCCCGTCGTCAGCCACTTCCGCCTCACGATCCACCTCCTCACCGCCCTGGCGCTGCTGGCCCTCGTCCTGTGGATGGCCCTCGGCCGGATGCGATCCGCCGCCCCGCCGCCTCGGGACCACGACGCCGTCTCCGGCGGCCCGCGGATGCTCTCGTGGATCCTGCTGGGCGCCGTCATCGTCCAGATCTCGTTCGGAGGACTCGTCGCCGGCCTCAAAGCCGGACACGTCTCCAACACGTGGCCGCTCATGTTCGGCCGGCTCGTGCCCGCCGGGCTGCTCGCCACCGCCGACACCTGGTGGGCGGCGCTCGCCGAGCCGCTGGGCTCGCACTGGATCCACCGGTGGTTCGCGTTCGTCGTCGCCGCCCTCGCCATCGGTGTCGCCGTGGTGATCCGGCGGTCGGATCACGCCACCGATCTCGCCCGCGGCGCCGCCGGGTGGCTGCTCGCCGCCGTCGCGGTGCAGATCAGCCTCGGCATCGGCGTCGTCATCTTCGGCGTACCCCTCTGGCTCGCCCTCGCCCACCAGGGGATCGGCGTGCTGGTGTTCGTCCTCGCCCTCGTGATCGTCCACGAAACGAGCGCTCGGACCCGAACCGCGGCGACCCCGGTCCCGGTCGGGTAGGGACCCGGAGCGATCACCGCTCCCGGTTCCGCCGGTCCCGGGCTTCGCGCCGCTCCTCATCCGCCCGCGCCCTGGACGCCTGGCGCTCCGCGTCCGCTCGAGCCCGCTCGGCCTTCCGCTCGGCCTCCTCCTGCGCCCGGCGCTCCTCGCGGTCGGCCTCGTAGCGTTCCCTGGCCGCCAGGCGTTCGGCGTCGGCGCGGGCCCGCGCCGCCATCCGCTCCTCTTCCCGGCGTTCCCTGGCCTCGTCGGTGCTGTCGGTCATCGGCGTGTTCCCTTCGCCATGGTGGTGCCCCCCACGGTAGCGGCGCGCCGTTCAGTGCTCGGCGAGCTCGCGGAACTCGTCGGGCACCGACCGATCCGTGCCCAAGGTCACCGAGGCGTAGCCGAGCGCCCCACGGCCGAACTTCCGACGCACCTCGTCGACCGCCTGGTCCAGCGCCCACCGCTCCGCGCCGGACGCCGAGCCTGGCCGCAGCTCGCCCCCATCGAGCCCCAACGGCAGCTCGAGCTGCAACGCCTCGTCGTGGTCCAGATGCGACACCGACACGGCCAGCAACGTGACGATGCGCCGGTCGGGATGGTCGGCGAGGGCATGGTCCACCAGCTCTCCGGCCACCGCGGAGATGATCGACGTCACCGCCACCGGCACCGGCAGGGTCACCGAGCGGGTGACGCTGCGGAGATCCTCGAACCGAACCCGTACGGTGACCGTCCGCCCTGCCCGATGCTTTGCCCGGAGACGGCTCGCCACCCGGTCGCTCAAGTGACGCAACGTCCGGCGGATCGACCCGTCGGATACGGTGCGTCGGCCCAGCGCCGACTGCGCCCCGACCGACGACGACCGGCGGCGGGGCTCCACCCGGCGAGGATCGGCGTTCGATGCCAGAGCGGCGAGACGACCACCGACGGCTCGGCCGAGGAGCCGCTCGAGGGTCCCGCCGGGCATCGACGCCAGGTCGCCGATCGTCCTCACGCCATGTTCGGCGAGCCGCCGGCGGGTCACCGGCCCCACCCCCCACATCAGCTCCACCGGCAGGGGATGAAGGAACGCCTCCTCGGCGTCGGGCGCGACGACCACGAGACCATCGGGTTTCGCCACCTGGGAGGCGATCTTGGCGAGATGCTTGGTCCGAGCCACCCCCACCGAGATCGGCAGCCCCACCTCGGTCCGGACACGCTCGCGGACGGCGGCGGCGATCCGCGCGGGAGATCCGAACAGGTGGACCGACCCGGCCACGTCGAGGAACGCCTCGTCGATGGAGATCCGCTCCACGTCCGGGGTGTAGCCGCCCAAGACGTCCATCACCGCGTCGCCGATACGGACGTAGTCACGGAAGTGACCCGGCACGAAACGCAACGACGGGCAGCGCCGTCTCGCCGCCGAGGCCGACATCCCCCCATGGACGCCGAAGGCCTTCGCCTCGTACGAGGCCGCCAGAACGACACCTCCACCCACCGCGATGGGACGGCCCCGCAGGCCAGGGTCCAGGAGCTGTTCGACGGCGGCGTAGAAGGCGTCGAGATCGGCATGGAGGATCGTCGCCTCGGTCATGAGCCCACCCTACCCGAACACCTGTTCGACCGCTCGTCTCGACGGGACCGCAGCCGCACGGCCCCTCCCTCTCGGCCCCCAGGCCGTTGGGCTACGAACTGGTCCAATCGGCGGCCGAGATCGGATCCGAGCCGCTGCTCTGGAGGTCGCCACCCTGGTTGTCGACGAACTCGCCTGCCTTCCACACGCCCGCCGTCACCGCCACGTCGGTGCGGCCGTGGCCGTCGGAGCCCCATTGCACGTAGCGGAGGATCGCCGCGGGATCACCGAAGGAGCGGCTCGAGTAGAGGGCGAGCTCTCCACCGGCGGGATCCAGCGAGAGGTCCGACACGGCGGTGTCGAGCTCGAGGACCTCACCGGGGGCCACGGTCCGCGACGGGAGCTCGACGTAGTTGGGGCGATTGCACAGCCAGTAGCCCGCCAGGTCGACCGGCTCGTCGCCGTCGTTGCGGAGGAGGACGAACCCCGCCGCGAAGTCGACGGCCACGATCACGAGGGGACTCGACGTTCCCGTCGACGACGGAGCCGACGACGCCGCGGCGGTCGACGAGCCAGGAGCCGGCGTCGACGAGGTCCCGGCATCGGGCGCCGGCGACCCGCCGCTGCAGGCGGCGGCGACCAGAGCGAGGGCGGTGACGGCGATGGCGAGGCGTCGCATGGGTCCTCCATTCCGGCATCGAGGGAGCCGACCTGCACCCGACGCCTCCTCCGATCATGGCACACCTGACCGCGCACCGGAACGGTCCCTCGTGGACCGATGGCGGACCTCCCCGTAGGCTCGGGCGATGCACTCGATCGAACGCCGACACGGGAACTACGTCATCTCGACCGACCCCGAACGGTTCGACGTCGACGTGTTCCACGAGTACCTCACGACCGACGCCTACTGGGCCCGCGGACGTCTCCGAGCCACGACCGACATCGCCGTCCGGCACAGCCTCCTCTTCGGCGCCTACGCGCCGGACGGGGCCATGGTCGGTGCAGCCAGGGTCGTCACCGACCACGCCACCTTCGGATGGATCTGCGACCTGTTCGTCCTGCCCGAGCACCGTAGGAACGGGCTCGGCAAGGCGCTCGTGGCCGCCATCACCGAACATCCCGAGCTCTGTCGTCTCAAGCGCCTGTTGCTGGTCACCGCCGACGCCCATGGCCTCTACACCGGGAACGGCTTCGAGACGCTGCGGTCGCCCGAACGGTGGCTGGAACGGAACGGGCCGACGACCTGACACCCCCGGTAGGCTCGGACGATGGCGAGCATCCTGCTCGACGGGGTCACCGTCGAGCTCGACGGCGTTCCGGTCGTCCGCGGCCTGACCCTGTACGTCGACGACGGGGAGCTCCTCGCCGTCATCGGGCCCTCGGGCAGCGGCAAGAGCACCATCCTGCGGACCGTCGCCGGTTTCGCCCCGCCCGTCCGAGGCGACATCCTCATCGGCGGGAAGGTGGTCACCGGGCGTGACCCGTCGAAGCGGGACATCGCCATGGTCTTCGAAGAGGACTCGCTCATCCCCTTCCTGTCCGCTCGGCGCAACGTCGCGTTCCCCCTCGAACTCCGGCGGCTTCGGCGTCGGGAGATCGACCGCCGGGTCACCGCCGAAGCGCGAACCCTGGCCCTCGAACGCTTCCTCGATCGCCTTCCCCACGAACTCGCCGCCGGCCATCAGCAGCTCGTCCAGGCCGCCCGATCCCTCGTCAGGAAGCCGTCGGTGTTCCTCCTCGACGAACCCCTGGCGCACATGGACGCCGACAACCGGCGACGGGTCCGCGCCGAGCTCCGCCTCCTGCAACAGGGCTACGGCGTCACGACCATGTACGCCACCAACGACCAGGAAGAGGCCATGGCGATCGCCGACCGGATCGCCGTGATCGCCGACGGCGGGATCCGCCAGATCGACACGCCGCTCGCGATCTACCGGGAGCCCGCCGACACCTTCGTCGCCGGTTTCGTCGGCTCGCCCCCGATGTCGTTCCTGCCCGGTGTCGTCGCCGGCGGCATCGTCCGAGTGGCCGGCACGAGCCTCGGCCCGGCCCCCGCCATCCCCGACGGTCCGATCACCGTCGGCGTCCGCGCCCACGCCTGGCACCGGGTCGGCACCGGAGGCATCGTCGCCACGGTGACGGCGACCGAGCACCACGGAGACCACATCGTCGCCACCGTCGCGGCCGGCGGCGGGGAGGCGACGGTTCGCTTCGACGACGACCCTCCGGCAAGCGGCGCCGAGGTTCGTCTCGGCGCCGACCGCGTCCATCTCTTCGACGGGTCAGGGCAGGCCGTCGCTCACGTCGACATCGACGGGCGGACCTGAGGGCAGGCCGGCGGACCCCGGACGTCCCCTCGCGTCAGCGCTCCTCGCGCAAGGTGGCCGTCGCGAGCCCGAACACGACCAGCGCCAGGGCAGGCAGGAGCAGGAAGGACCCGACGTCCGAGACGATCGACCCGGCCGAGAAGAACCCACCGAAGACCTCCACCGCGTAGTACAGCGGCGTGAACCTGGCCAGGACCTGCGCCCAGATCGGCAGCCGATCCACGTCCACGACCATGCCCGACAGGAACAACGCCGGAACGAGGATCGCCGGCACGAACGGGATCACCTGCACCTCGTTGCGGGCCGTGCTCGAAACGAGGATCCCCAACGCCATCATGAAGACCGCCAGCAACCACACCACCACGAAGATCTGCGCCAGCTCACCGGCGTCGTAGCCGAGATCGAACAGCCCGTACGCGACCGCCAACACGACGATCCCCTGGATCGTGGCGAAGACCGTGTACGACACCAGGTAGCCGGCGACGATCTCCCCGCGGCGGTACCCGGCGATGAAGATCCGCCCCAGCGTTCCTTGGACCCGCTCGCCCACCACCACCAGCGCCGTCAGCAAGAACGCGACGAAGTGGATCAGGTAGGCGACCCCGAGCACCGCGAAGCGGCGCTGTGCCGGCGCCGGCACTCCCAAGGCGTCGAAGACGACCTTCAACAGGAACAAGATGGCGATCGGGATGACGAGCATCGCCACCGAGAAGCGCCGGTTCCCGCGGATCTGGCGCAGGACCCGGCCGGCGATCGCGCCGGTCTTGGCAACGGCGTCCGGTGCGCTCATCGCGACCCCCCGATGAGGCGAAGGACCACGTCCTCCAGCGGCTCCTGCACGAGCTCGATCGCCTCGACGTCGACGCCGAGGATCCCCGGCAGCTCCTGGCGGTAGTCGCCCACCGGCACCTCTTCGACGGTGCCGTCCCTCCGCCGGATCCGCACCCGCCGCGCCCCCCGGGCGATCAGATCGGCAGGGGTCTCCTCGACCACGATCCGACCATGGTCGAGGATCGCGACCCGGTCGCACTCGACCACCTCGCTCATCTGGTGGGTCGACACGATGACCGTCGCCCCGCCGTCCCGTAGCCTGCGGAACCCGTCCCAGAAGGCCCGACGCAGCTCCGGGTCGACCCCCGACGTCGGCTCGTCGAGGATCGCCACATCGAGCGGATGGACCAGCGCGGCGGCGAGAGACACCCGCTGACGCATCCCTCCGGAGAGCGTATGGATCGCCGCGTCGGCACGGTCGGTGAGCGCCACGAAGGCCAGCACCCGGTCGACGGCATCGTCGAGGCCGTGTCGCATGTGCGCCGAGCCGAAGAAGCGCACGTTCTGGCGGACCGTCAGATCGTCGTACAGGGCGATCTCCTGAGGCATGTAGCCGATCCGGCGCCGCAGCCGCCAGCGGTCCTCGGTCGGGTCGATGCTCAGCACGCGGATCGAACCACCGGTGGGGCGGAGCGCCCCCACGAGGCACTTGATCAACGTCGACTTCCCGGCCCCGTTGGGCCCCACCAACCCGTAGATGCATCCGGTCGGGATGTCCAGCGAGATGCCGTCCAACGCCGTCACCCGCGGATAGCGCTTGAGCAGGGCATCGACCGAGATCGCCGGGGTGGTCACCACGGGAGCCTACCGGACGGCGGGCCCCCGGCGAGTAGCCTGGGACCGTCCGACGAGGGAAAGGGAACCACCATGCCGACCGCCGAAGTGAACGGACAGCGCATCGCCTACGACGACACCGGAGGCGACGGACCCGCCCTCATCTTCAGCCACGGGTTCCTCATGGACCGCACGATGTTCGCCGACCAGGTGGCCGCCCTGTCCGACACCTACCGGTGCATCACCTGGGACGAGCGGGGGTTCGGCGACACGCCCGCCGACGGGCCCTTCACCTACTGGGACTCTGCCGACGACGCCGTCGGGCTGCTGGACCATCTCGGGATCGATCGGGCCGTGTTCATCGGCATGTCCCAGGGCGGGTACCTGTCGTTGCGGGCGGCGCTGGCGCATCCCGACCGTGTGGCGGGGCTGGTCCTCATCGACTCCGGCGTCCACATGGACGACGAGGAGACGCTGGCCGGCTACGCCGGGATGATCCAGCACTGGCTCAGCGACGAGCCGCTCGGCGAGGTCGGTCAGATGGTCGCCGGGCTGATCCTGGGCGAACCGACCTTGATGGAGGAATGGATCGGCATCTGGGAGTCCCGGGATCGATCGACCATCGCCCATCCCGCCGAGGCGCTCCTCAACCGCGACGACATCTCCGACCGGGTGTCGGAGATCACCTGCCCGGTGCTGATCGTCCACGGCGAACAGGACATGGCGATCCCCATCGAGACGGCACGGAAGCTCTGTGCCGATCTGCCGGACTGTCGCGGGTTCGTGGCGGTCCCCGGCGCCGCGCATGCCGCCAACATGACCCATCCCGAGATCGTCACGCCGGCCATCGCCGAGTTCCTCGCCGGTCTCACCTGACGGGCGGGACGGCCGTCGCCGCGGTCACTGGCAGATCGAACACCCGTCGCCCGGGTCCGCCGGCGGCTCTTCGGGCGGATCCTCGTGGGTGCGGTTGGGGCGGTACGTGTGGGTCCACGACTCGGTCGTCGTCACCCCGTTCGGGTAGGTCACGTACCGCTTGACGGTGACCCGGCCGCCGTCGCGTCCGGTGGCTCTCCCGATCGTCTCGGTGGACACCACACGACCCTCGTTGTTGCCGTAGAACTCCACGGTGATGCTCGTGCCCGTGTACCTCGTACGGATCGTCACCGGCGTCAACGTGTCGTTGCGGAACACGACGTCGGGCGACGGATAGCCCATCGTCGCCTCCCGGCCCATCGGGTACCGGCTGAAGTAGAGGCTGTGGGGACGGTGCGACACGTCCTCGTAGCCGCCGAAGAACACGGCGTTGTAGAAGGTCGTGGCGAACTGGCTGGTGCCCCCGCCGATGTTCGCCTGCTTGTCGCAGCAGTAGACGACACCGCCGATGATGGCCCCGGCCCGGACGTAGCCCTTCTCCTCGGTGCGTTCCCCGACCCGTTCGTTGATCGAGAACGTCTCTCCCGGGAGCACCACCGCGCCGTCGACGGCGTCGGCCATCAGATGGATGTTCGTCACCCTCGCCTCACAGCACGGGTGGTAGGTGGTGAAGCTCGACACCAAGAACACGTCGCGTGGCGGCTCTGGGTCGCCGCCGGGGAGCGTCCCGAAGCTGCCGGCGAGCGGCACCATGCGGGCGGCGCCGTACACGATCGGCGGGGACGCCGGTCCCGGCGAGTTGTCGCCCCGTAGGTAGAAGGCCCCTTGGACCCGACGGAACGCACCGACGGTGTCGATCCCGTCGGGCGACGAGGACCAGTGCCCGGCGATCACCCGGTCCCCGGGATCGCCGAACACGAAGCTCGTCGACGCCGGGCCGCCTCGATGGTCGTTGCGGAAGAACACGAGACCGGTCGATGGCCGTTGGAGGCCGATGGTGTCGATGCCGTCGCCGTCGAAGTCGCCGACGAACGGGACGTCGCCGACGTCGCCGAACACGAAGTCGAACTCGGCAGCCCCCAGCCCTCCACCGTCGACGCCGAGGGCGTTGATGATGT
>JALVQZ010000212.1 GCA_027036355.1 Acidimicrobiia bacterium
CCGATGGTGTCGATGCCGTCGCCGTCGAAGTCGCCGACGAACGGGACGTCGCCGACGTCGCCGAACACGAAGTCGAACTCGGCAGCCCCCAGCCCTCCACCGTCGACGCCGAGGGCGTTGATGATGTAGAACCGTCCTTCCGAGGGCCGGTAGATCGACACCGTGTCGCAGCCGTCGCCGTCGAAGTCCCCGACGATCGGCACGTCGCCGGGGTTCCCGAAGAAGAACGTCCGGTCGGCGACGCCTTGGGTGTTGGAGTTGCGCAGGTACACGAACCCGTCGGACTGGCGGTACAGGCCCGGGGTGTCGACCCCGTCGCAGTCCCAGTCACCCAGGAACGGCACATCCCCCGGATCCCCGAAATAGAACGAGGTCGTCGCTCCCGTGACCGGGTCCTGCAGCCACCAGCGGCCGGTCGTCGGGTCCGCCACGCCGATGCCGTCGGGTTCGGTCGCCGCGGACGCCGGGCGAGCACCGACGATCCCGACGACGACCGCCGCGACGGAGACCGCCGCCAGGAAACGGATGGCGGAGCGAAGCGGGTGGGATCTGGCGTGGCGGATCATCGAGCTCACGGGTTCGGCGGCGGCAGCGGAGGATCATGATGGTACAGGACGGCGGTGGGGGAGCGGGGCGCAGACCGTTCCCCCCGGGCGGTGACTCGCCGTGGCCGGGAACCTACCGGAGGTGGTCGCACGTCGGAGGGTGGCACGCAGACGAAAGGAGCACCCCATGAGGCGTCTGACGACCCTCGCCATCGCCGGAGCGATCCTGGCGGCCGCCGCCCCGGCGCTCGCCGCCCCGGCCACCATCGGGATCGACGAGGTCCCCGGGCTCGAGCAGCCCTTGGCCTCCATCGAGCCGGCGGTCGTCGATCCCGCCACCGCCCCCGTCGTCGTCGATCCGGGGCTCATCCCCGAACCGGTGGCGCCGGCGCCGATCGACCCCGAACCGCCCGTCCTCATCGATCCCGTGGAACCGGTGCCGCTGCCAGGTGTCGGCGGCCTCCCGCTCCAAGGCGATGTCGTCCTTCCGGGCGAGGTGGTGCCGCAGGTCCTGTTCAGCCTGTTCTGGGATCTCGAGGATCCGGCGCACGTTCAGCTGTGGGCATGGTGGAACGACGGGCCCGTTCCGGTGTGCGACGGCCGGGTCGTCGAGGGGCCCGTGTTCGTCGGCCGGAGCGACCTGTTCGGTGGGACCTGCCTCCTCGCACAGACCCCCGGAGGGGACTTCGCCCTGTTCGTCCTGGGCGACCAGGGAGGCTGGGCGTTCGCCCTGCTCGGGGCTGCGGATCAGGTTCCTCCCGTCGAACCGCTCGGCTGAGCGATCGGGACGAAGCGAGGCGCCGGGGCCGGGCTCGCCCGGGCGCCTCGCCGCCGTCTCGCCGCTCAGGACCGGCGCACGGCCCGCAGACCTCGCAACGCCACCGCCGCGAGCAACGCCCCCACCGCCGCGCCCGCCACGTTGAGGATCACATCGTCGACGTCGACCACCCGGCCCACGGGAAGCAGCCACTGCAGCGCCTCGATCCCCAACGACAACGCCAGCGCCGCCGCCACCGCCGCGACGAACCCGTGACGTCTCCGGCGGAACACCAACCCGAACGCGAACCCCACCGGGACGAACAACACCACGTTGCCCGCGATGTTGCGACGCGCCAGCGACGTGGGAGCGAGCTGGATGATCGTCCTGAACGGGACCAGGTTGATCCCCGTCGCGGGTTCGCCCGCCATCAAGGGTTCCACCGTCACCGCCAGCACCCCGGCCAGGACCGATCCGACCAGCGCCGCCGTCACCGCAGGGGGAACGCGCCCGGTCACCCGCCACGCCACCACACCGGCCACCCCACCGACCACCGCCATCGCCACGCCGTACTCCCCGAAGATCCGCACCACCTGGGCCATGTCGACGATGGTACGGCCCGGTCCGCACCAGCAGCGCTACCGGTGTGGCCCGCGATGCGCCAGGATGTACCCCATGGAAGGATCGTGCCAGTCCCTCCGGCGCGCCCGTCGCGCCGTCGGTGCCCTCGTCGTCGCCGTCGTCGTCGCTTCGATGGGGACGATCGCCCCGCCGGCCCACGCCGACG
The DNA here is from genome assembly GCA_027036355.1 of Acidimicrobiia bacterium. Taxonomy (GTDB): domain Bacteria; phylum Actinomycetota; class Acidimicrobiia; order Spongiisociales; family UBA5794; genus JALSQW01. Next base: position 2,090 of record JALVQZ010000212.1, read on the forward strand.
AGTCGGCCGGAAGCTGGCCCATCGAAACCGAGCGGGGATCCGTGTCGACGGGCGCTCGCGGCATCGATTGGGTCCGGAACAACCCCATGTACGTGTCGGCGCTCGTGGCGTCCATGGGCACGCCGCCCGACGCGGCGCGGGAGCGCTACCTCGGTGATCTCGGCGCCACCGGCCTGATGGTGTGGCAAGACGGCATCGCCGAGCTGGCCGGCTGGTCGGCCGGAGGGGCGACCCCGCCGTACGTCTCGTGGGTCGGCGCCGACGGCGCCCCCGTCTACTGGGACGGGATCGGATGGGCCTCCACCGGCGAGACCCTGGGAGGGCTCGCCCCGGCCCCACCGGGCAGGATCGGCTACCAGGTCGGCGACGAGCCGACCAGCGTGACCGCCCTCGCCCAGATCGAAGCGGGCATCGCCGCCGCCCGGCAGGTCGACCCGGACGCGCTCCTGTACACCAACTTCAGCTACCACGTCACGGGTCGCGACGCCCTGTTGGACCGGTGGGAGACCTCCACCGACGCCGACGTACTCATGTTCAGCGACTACTTCCTCGACGACACCCACTACGCCCCGCTGGCCTACTTCCGGCAACGGGCACTCGCCAAGGGAGTCCCGTACTGGAGGTACCTGAACGCCTACGTCGGCTCGGAGAGCGACTTCGGCCGGATCCACACCTCATCGGACCTGCGCTGGGAAGCCAACATCGGACTCGTGTACGGCTACACGGGCCACGTCTGGTTCCTGTACCGGGCCGACCCGGACCGTCACCCCACCGCCACCGACTGGGGCGGCTCCGTCCTCTTCGACGCACCCGGCGACTGGGCCGCGTCCGAGACGCCCCTGTGGGCGACGGTCGCGGAGATCAACCGGCGCCTCTCCAACCTCGGGCCGGCGGTCACCCAGCTCACCTCGACCGACGTACGGTTCGTCAAGGCCGAGCATCCCCGGGCCGTGCAACCCCTCGGCACCGTGCCGTGGACCCCCGGCGCCGGCAGCGACCCGTACCTGACCGCCCTCGAGCAGGCTGCCGGCTCCGAGACGATGGACATCGCGGCAGGGTTCTTCCGGGACGACGCCGGGACCCGCTACGCGATGATCCAGAACGCCCGGCACACCCACGCCCTCGGGGCGACCGAGGCGCCGCTCCCGGGAGCCGACAGTCCCGGCACGATCCACCTCGAGTTCGACTTCACCGGCGCCCCGTTCACCGTCGACCGGACCCGCCTCGAGTACCTCGACCCCGCCGACGGCGCCGTCAAGCTCCTCGACCTGACCCCCCTCGAGACGGCCGACGACGGCGAGACCGGGGAACGTTGGTCCGTCGACGTGACCCTGCCCGCCGGAGACGTCTTCTTCTTCAAGTACGCCGACACGGTCCCGTTCCGCCGCGGTCCCCAGGTCGAAGGGGTGGGGCTGGTCGATCCGAGCACCGGGATCTGGTACCTGCGTGACCCCGCCGGCGTCCGGTCGTTCTATTTCGGGGATCCGGGGGATGTGCCGTTCCTGGGTGACTGGGACTGCGACGGGGTCGACACCCCGGGCCTGTACCGCCAGTCCGACGGGTTCGTGTACCTGCGCAACTCCAA
>JALVQZ010000213.1 GCA_027036355.1 Acidimicrobiia bacterium
CCTCCACGCCGAGGTCACCGGCAACGACCTGACGGGCCCTGCGCTGACCGGGCTCTTCGCGGACCTCGGCGTGGAGGGTCTGCAACGATCGCTTCCCGGAGAGCTCTCGGGTGGTGAGCAGCAGCGGGTGGCGATCGCTCGGGCCGTGGCATCGGGTGCTCCCGTCTTGCTCGTCGACGAACCAACCGCTTCGGTGGACCGGCGTACGGCGGCCTCGATCGGGACGCTGTTCCGCAATCTGGCGCGGTCCCGACAGGTGACGATCGTCGTCGCCACCCACGATCCGTTGATGATCGAGACCGCCGATGCGGTCGTCGCAATCGACAGCCGCCCCGACCGGAGCCGCCGGTGAAGCGGCGGATCCGCACCGGATGGCTGGCACTCCGATCGATCCGTCATCGACCGGGCCTCTACGCGAGGTCGATCACCGCCACGGCGGTCGTCGTCGCGGTGGCGATGACGCCGGCGACGTTCGCTCGCAGCGTGACGGGTGCGATCCTCGACGATCTGGAAGGCCAAGCCGGAGGCCGCGCCGTGATCGCTCAGTTCACCGGTACGGGTTCGGCCCAGGCGCTGCGATCGGATCCGGAGGTCGACGCGGTCTGGTTCGAGACCGTCGCCGCGAGAACCCGCCGGGCGCGACTCGACACCGACGTCGTGCTGTACGAGAGGCCCCCCTCTGCCATGCCCGGGTTGGTGGACGGTCGAGTGCCCCAGGAGCCAGGGGAAACGGCCGTCTCCAAGAGGGTCGCGGCGGCCCTGTCGCTCACCGTCGGCGACGAGCTCGACAGCGACACCGGACGATGGCGGGTCGTCGGGATCTACGTGGCTCCGGCCCGCCCTCAGGCGGCCGAGGCGACGACCGTCGTCGATACCGCGGCCCTCCCCGACCGGCCACCCGACGCGTACTTCATCGATCGGGGCGTCCTGGACCGGTTCCCCGACGAACTGGCCATCCAGTCCCTCGCCGGGCATTTCGAGGAGAATCCGTATCTCAGTCGCGCTCGCCGCATCGCCGCGGTGGCCGCAGGGGCGGGTCCGGCGGTCATGGTCCTCATGGTCGTAGTGCTCCTCTCCGTGGTCGTCGCCTGGGGGCACGGGCTCACACGGGAGTTCTCCGGCTTGCAGGCAGCCGGAATGTCCTCTCACCAGGTTGCCCGAGTGTTCCGCGTCGCCGCCGTCGTGATCCTCGTCCTCGGCGGTGCCGCCGGACTGGGGTTGCTCGTCGTGATCTTCTCGATGTTCGGCGGGCCGTTGGCTTCGATGGTCGCGCAGGACTGGCTGCGGGTTCGGTACGCGTGGGGCGCGGGTGTCTGGTTCGGAACCATGGCGGTAATCGGTCTCGTCGCGCTCGACGCGACGGCGATCTGGCATCCGCAGCGGGAGCGAAGCGGGCATCGAATGGTGACACGCCGCTCCGCCGCCGCGATGACCGCGCTGGCGATCGGGGTGGGCAGCCTCGTCTGGGTCGGGACCCGATCGGGGCCTCGGAGCGCCGGCGTTGCGGTCGTGGCGCTGATGGGAACGATCCTCACGCTGACGGCCCTCCTCCCGGGCATCGCCCTCGGAGCGAGCCGGCTCACTCGAGGAGCGACCAGACGGCTCGTCCAGGCGTTGGACCCCAGCCAGGCGTCCGTCGTCCTCGTCGCGACGGTCCTGCTCGGCATGGGCTCCTTCGCTGCTGCGCTCGTCCATGTAGAACGCACGACGAGCGCCACCCAAGATCCCAATGCGATCCCGCCTCGCTCGCTCGTGCTCGAATCCGTCCGCTCCACGGACGCCGCCGAGCTTCGGTCCGGGTTCCGACGAGTGACCGGACGAGACGCGATCGAGCTCCGACGACCAGACGAAACGACGACCATGATCCGTCTCGTTCCTGGCGGCGCCCGGGAGTGCGTCGCCTCTTCGGCCACGCTCGACGAGGCGGACCGTCGTTGCGGCGGACCCGAAGGGCTCTACCTCACGACCGTCGCGGCCGAAGCCGTCGGTCTGGACACCGACGGCAAGACATGGCTGATCAGCGACCGCCTGAACGACGGGAGCGGCTCGGTGACGATCGTGTCCTTCGATCCGACCTCGGGAGCGATCCGGTCGGTCGGCTCGGGATCGCCGGTCTCGGTATCGCCCTGGTTCGGGGAGTACTCGGCCGGTGCGTTGGCACCGCCTGGCGTGCTCGCGAACGATCCCGCGACCTCGATGGCCTACGTGGTGCTCCCCGGGTTCGCCGACCTACCCCCAAACCAGCAGGCCCAAGTCCAGGAACTGATCTTCCGCCATGCCGGCTACTCACTGGTCTTCTTCAAGGAGGCCGAGGACTACGGCATGCTCGCCCTCGAGTCCGGCATCGTGGCCATCGTCGGTGTACTCGCGATCGCCGCGTTCACGTTCTGGGGAGCCGCGGGACCGCGCTCGCAACCGGAGCTCTCGTCGCTGCTCACCACAACCCGCCCGACCCGGCAATGGGGGATCCGGATCGCCGCGATCTGGATCCTTCCCGCGGTGCTCGTACCGGTCTTCGCCGGGTTCGTGGGGCTCGCCGCGGCTCGGATCCTCACCGGTGTCCCCATCTCGGAGGCGACGCTGCTCGTCTCGGCGTTCGCCGTGACCGGGTGCCTATCGGGCCTCGTCGTCGGCTACCACACCTACCGGCTGCTGGCCCGGCCCCCGATCACACCGTGAGCGCCTCGTCAGTCCAGCTCGGTCACGTCACGGATCTTGTCGACGACGTAGTAGATGGTGGCGTTGGAGCAGCTCCCCTTCTTGCCCTTCACCGACCCGCGGCCCGTGGAGGAGACCTTGACGGAGTTCCACTTGCCCATCCCCTCGTCCTTGTAGAAGGTGTTGTTGTTCGAGTCCCAGATCGAGCCCGAGATGACGAAGGCCGCGGTGGTGTCGTCGAAGTAGTCGATCGTCGAGAAGGTCGTGGTCTTGAGCGGCACGTTGGCGTTCTCTGCGACCTCCGCCGGTCCACCCTTGGGACGATCGAACATGACCGCGGTGTTGACCGTGACCCGACCGTAGATGTCGGGATCGCCGCTGAAGATGTCCTCACAGCTCTTGCCGATCGTCATCCGCTCGATCGTGATCCGCAGCTCGACGCCCACGATCTTCGGTTCGACGTTGACGATCAGCGACTCGTCGGAGCGGTTCCCGAAGGCGTCCTCGACGGCCAGCGCGGCGGTGAAGGTGCCTCCCGCCGCGTAGCGGTGGCGGGGAGACGAGGTGCCCGGCTCGAGCTCCTCGATGGTGCCGTCGCCCCAGTCGAGGAGCACCGACGTGATCTCGTCGCCGAAGTCCTCGTCGGTGGCGACCACCTCGACGGTCACCGTCAACCCGTCGGTCGCCGCCAGCGACAGCGTCGCCAGGGGCGGTTCGTTGATCGCGGCGACCAGCGGAGCCGGATCGGCGATGCAGTCGGCGACCCCGTCACCGTCACAGAAGCCGTCGCCGTCGGTGTCCCGCGAGTTCGGGTCGGTCCCCAGGTCCCGTTCGGTCGGGTCGTCGAGCCCGTCGCCGTCACGATCGACGGCCGTGGGGTCCGACAGGACCGTCGCCGGGTACGGGGCGACGTCGGCGTCCACCAGCCACCCCTGGGTGATCTCCTCGAGGTCTCCGATCCCGTCGCCGTCGGTATCGGGCGAGTCGTCGGAGGTGCCGTAGCGCG
>JALVQZ010000214.1 GCA_027036355.1 Acidimicrobiia bacterium
GGTTCCGATCGGCGCCTGCGCGCCAGCGTACCCAAGCCTGGCCCTTGCGTTCACGGGGTCGTCTACGCTTGCCGCCATGAGCGACTTCGACTGGCCCGGCACCCTGCAGACCCTCGTCGAGCGTGGCGCGATCGACCGCTACCGGGCACGGGCGGCGATGGCCGAGATCATGGCCGGACGAGCCACCGAGGCGCAGGTGGCCGCCTTCGTCATCGGCCTCAGGGCCAAGGGAGAGACGGCCGAGGAGATGGCCGGGATGGTGGACGCCATGATGGAGGCGGCCGTCACCGTGGACGTCCCCGGCCCCGTCGTCGACATCGTCGGGACGGGAGGGGATCGCTCCGGGACCTTCAACATCTCGACCACGGCGGCGCTCATCGCCGCCGGGGCGGGCGCCAAGGTCGCCAAACACGGCAACCGGGCCGCCTCGTCGAAGGCCGGCTCGGCCGATCTCGTCGAAGCTCTCGGGATCTCGCTCGACCTGCCGCCGGAAGGAACGGTCCAGATGATCGAGGAGACCGGGTTCGGCTTCTTCTTCGCCCCGCGCTACCACCCCGCGATGCGACACGCCGGTCCTGCTCGCGGCTCGATGGGGATCCGCACCGTCTTCAACTTCCTCGGTCCGCTGTGCAACCCGGCCCGGGCTCGGCGGATGGCGGTGGGGACGTCCGATCCGACGATGGCGGAGCTGATGATCGGCACGCTGGCGGACCGCGGCGCGGAGTACGCCTTCGTGTTCTACGGCGAGGACGGTCTCGACGAGCTGACGACCACCGGCCCGTCGTTCATCTACCGGCTCCGCTCCGGGGAGATCACCCACGCCCAGTTCACCCCGGAGGATTTCGGGGTGGCCAGGGCGTCCCTGGCGGACCTCCGTGGCGGCGACATCGACGCCAACGTTGCGATCACCCGGGCGATCCTGGCGGGCGAACGCGGACCCAAACGGGACATCGCGATGGTGAACGCCGCCCCTGCCATCGTCGTCGCCGGGCTCGCCGACGGCTTCAGCGACGCCATGACCCTCGCCGAACAGGCGATCGACTCGGGCGACGCCGCCGCCGTGCTCGAGCAGGCCGTCGAGCTGTCCCGGCGTCTGACCGCGGCGGCCGAGGAGGCAGGATCGTCCCGCTAGGGCACGGTTCCAACTAGCGTGCCCGAGATGCGGAGAGCGATGCTGTCGATCGTGGCCCTCGCCATGGTGGCTGCCGCCTGTGCGGGCGGCGCCGCCGACGAGCCGGGTGGTGCGGAACCGTCCGTGCCGTCGACGACCTCGACGGCGGTGGCTCCGGGCGCGTCGACGGCCCCCTCGACGTCATCGACGTCCACCCAACCCGCCGCGCCGGCTCCCGACGGTCCGTCCGCCCCGGACTTCTCGCTCGCCCTCGCCGACGGCGGAACGTTCGTCCTGTCCCAGGAACAGAAGCCCGTCTACCTGATCTTCTGGGCCGAGTGGTGAAGCATCTGTCGACGGGAGTTGCCCGTCGTCGATGCCATCGCCCCCGACTACGAGGGCGAGGTCACGTTCGTGGCCATCGCCGGGAGATCGTCCCTCGACAAGACGACCCCGGCCGCCGAGGAGCTCCTCTCCAACATGCCGTGGGGACTCGATGATTCGATCTGGGAGCTCTACGGCATCCCCGGCCAACCCGCGTCCTTGCTGATCACCGGCAACGACATCGTCGTCGACGGCTGGTTCGGCGCCCTCCCCGAGGACGAGATCCGGGCCGCTCTCGATCAGCTCGTCGCCTACGGCGCCTGAGCTTCCGCCTGAGAGGGACGGTCCTGGCCGCGCCTCGCGGCCGCGACGGCCAGCACGACGCCGGCGACGAGGGCGGTGGCGTAGAACCAGACCGGCCCGCCTCCGAGGGAGGGTCGAAGCGGCTCGGTGAGGAGACGCACCCCACCGGCCACGGCGACGGCGATGGCGGCGGGCATCCCGGGTGTCGGTCGGCGGTAGGCCTTCCACCACGCCAGCGCGGCGGCTGCCGCCAGGTACGCGAGCGCGGCGTACAGCTCGACGGGATGGCGGGTGACGGCGCTGCCGGGCTGCGCCCACGCCCACGGGAGATCCGAGGCGCTCCCCAGACATGCCCCGCCCCGGAAGAGGCAACCGGCGTGCCAGCCTGCCAGACCCGCCAGGGCGGCGGCGGCGATGGCGTCGGCGGCCAGGACGGGCTGACGGCGGAACGACCAGAGGAACACCGCCACGGCGATGAGGCTCGCACCGACGGTCGAGACGCCCGAGCGGACGATGATGATGTCACCGGGGTTCGTCAACGGGTTGACGCCGTTGAGGACCATCGCCACGATCCGGCCACCGAAGATCCCGGCCACGGCGGCGAACATCGCCGTGTCCCACAGGCTGCCCGCGCAGCGGTCCGCGTTGCCGTGCCTCGCCTCCCACCACAGCATGGCCCACAACCCGAACGCTCCGAGGGCGGCTGCGGCGAGCAGCGTGAACTCCATCAGCCCGACGCCAACAGCTCGTCGATCTGGAGCGCCAACGTGCGTTCGTCGATGACGCCGATGTGGATCTCACGGAGGACGCCGCCGGCTTCGTAGAAGAACGTGATGGGGATCCCCGGGCCGGAACCGAGATCGGCGGGGATCCGCCCGTCGGGATCCGCGTAGTGCTCGATCGGCGCATCCGGGTAGAACTCGGCGATGAAGGCCCTGGCGTTCTCCTGGCTGTCCTGGATGTTGAGGCCGACGAACCGCACCCGGCCCTCGAGGTCGCTCGCCGCACTCGACAGGAGCGGCGCCTCGGAGCGACAGGGGATGCACCACGAGGCCCAGACGTTGAGGACGACCGGAAGGTCCGACGACGTGATCAGGTCGTTCATCTCGGCGGTGGTGACGACCGGCAGGGGAGGCACGTCGTCGATGGAGATGTCCCGCGACGTTCCGGCGGCACAGGCTGCCGCGACGAGCGACACCACGACGGCGGTGAGGGTGAGGCGGATGCGCACGCCGGCAGGCTACCGCAGGAGCCGGATCATCGGCGGCGGTCCAGCTCGTCGAGCACCTCGTCCAGGTCGACGCCCCGTTCGGCGATCGCCGCCAGCAGGTGATAGAGCAGGTCGGCGGCTTCCTCCACGACGCGGGTTCGGTCACCTCCGGCGGCGGCGTCCTTCGACGCGATGAGGACCTCGGTCGCCTCCTCGACGAGCTTGCGGCCGGTCGCGTCCGGTCCGCCGCGGATCAACTCGGCGGTGTACGAGCCCTCCGGTAGCGTCCTGGCACGTGCGGAGATCGTGTCCCACAACGCCGCGAGGCCGCGGGGTGGTGGCTCGCCGAAACACGTGGTCGATCCGGTGTGGCAGGTCGGGCCTGCGGGTCGGGCGGTGACCAGCAGGGTGTCGCGGTCGCAGTCGGCTTCGATCGCCACGAGGCCCAGGGTGTTGCCGCTCGTGGCGCCCTTGCGCCAGAGTTCCCCTCGGCTGCGACTCCAGAAGTGGACCATCCCGGTGTCGATGGTGGCGTCGAGCGCTTCGCGGTTCATGAAGCCCACCATGAGGACGTGGCCGGTGGTCGCGTCCTGCACCACGGCGGGCACGAGCCCGCGGTCGTCCCATCGGAGATCGTTGCCGATCATGGCGCCGCCACCAGTGAGGGGGCGCGAACCGGCAAGCCGGCGGCGGCGCCATGA
>JALVQZ010000215.1 GCA_027036355.1 Acidimicrobiia bacterium
GCAGTGCAGCACCGCCTCCGCTCCCATGCCCTTGGCCTCTTCCACCGCTCGGTTGAGCAGGGGCCAGTTGTCGTGGCTATCCGATAAGATACAGACTTTGGTGTAGTTCAGTGCCATAGTTCAGGTATTTGGGGGAAGCGAGTGTAGATATAGGAGCGAGGGCGTCTCGCCCTCGTCGTCCTCGCTCCGGGGTCTTTTCCGCACGACAATGAAAAAGGGGCCGGCATCCCTGCCGACCCCTTCGCTTCGGGCGGAGCCCGGAAGGGACGGAACACGAAGATGATCAACGGCCCGAGGATGTGGGCCCAGGCGAACCCCACCACCGTCGGGCTGATCATCACGATCGCCCCGGCCAGCACCAGCCGCAGCACCGACGCCCCGCCGCTGGCGATGCCGTACTCGCGGAACCGGCGGAACCCCGCCAGGTAGCCGCGACCGACCGCGAAGAAGAAGTGGAGCACCACCGTGGCGACGACGAACCACACGAACGCCGAGTTGCCCTCGAAGTACGCGTCGGACGTCGCCCACACCACTGCCGCCGCGACGACGGCCGTCACCGCCGCCAGGACCTGAGCCCGCAGCGGCACCACCCATCCCCGCGCCCCCAACGTCAGACGTCGGATGACGAACTGTTCGATCGGCAGCAAGATGATGACGAACGTCAGGAAGTGGGCGGTCAGCAACGCCCCGATCGGCGCGAACGCGTGCGGCCCCAGGACCCGGCCGCCGACGAACTGGTAGATGTAGGCGGCGACGCCCGCCACGAAGCTGCCCAGGACGATGTCGAGCGTCCCGTCGCGGGTCAGGTACGCGTAGCGGTTCCTGACGCGGGAAGGCTCGCTGCGCTGGGGAGGGTTCACGTCGGCGTCGGTCACGGCTCGGATCCACACGGGGTCGGGACCCGCCGAGGTTACCGGACCACTCGGCCATGATGGAACATCTCGACGAACCACCGGATACTCGACGTCGCGACCTAGCATCCGAGCCGCGATGACCACCCGACCGGCCCCCCAACGAACCGTCCACCCGTTCCTGGCGGCGTTCGCCTCCGCCGCGATCCCCGGGCTCGGTCAGTTCCTCGTCGGTGACCGACGCAAGGCGATCCGCCTCTTCGTCGTCGACGCGATCATCCTGGCGATCATCGCGTTCTTCTTCCGGGACAAGGTGGCCGTCCTCACGGCGTTCGTCCGGCCGACGACCCTGGCGGCGATGATGGTCGTCAACATCCTGCTCCTGGCCTACCGGCTGTGGGCCGCCGACGACGCGTACCGGACGGCGAGCCGCGGCGGTCCCGTCGGGGCGTCGAGCCGGGCCGCGGTCGCCGCCGCGGTCGGGGCGCTGGCCATCGTCGTGTTCACCCCCCACGTCGTCTTCGGCTACTACGACATGGTCCAGTACAACCTCATCACGACGGTCTTCGGTTCCGACGAGCCGGCCGCCGCCCCGGCGACGTCGACGACCAGCACGCCGCCGCCCGCCGACGGCACGACCGCCTCCACCGAACCGGGAACGCCCACGACGTCGACGACGACCACCCAGCCGCCGCAGACCGGGGCGCCTCTGTGGGACGGACTCGACCGGCTCAACATCCTCCTCCTCGGCGGCGACTTCGGCGTCGGCCGCACCGGCATCCGAACCGACACCATGATCACCGTGTCCATCGACCCCGACACCGGCGACGTGGCGATGTTCTCGATCCCTCGCAACTGGACCTACGCGCCGCTCCCCGACGGCATGGGCATCTGGGACTGTGACTGCTACCCGGAGCTCATCAACGAACTGTGGATCATGGGCGAGCGCTACCCCGACGCCTTCCCGGGACCCCAGGAGCCGTCGGTGAACGCCGTCAAGGGCGTCGTCTCGGAGTTCCTCGGGATCCCGATCAACTACTACGCGCTGGTGAACCTCGACGGGTTCGTCGAACTCATCGACGCCCTCGGCGGGGTCGACATCTACGTGCCCGAACGGATCGTCGACAACGCCTACCCGAACCTCGACGGGACGATCGGGGAGCTGGTCATCGAACCGGGCGAGCACAAGATGGACGGCGAGCAGGCGCTGGCCTACGCCCGAACCCGCCATCAGGACTCCGACTACTTCCGGATGAACCGTCAGCGATGCGTGCTCGAGGCCGTCCTCGAACAGACCGAGCCCACCGACCTGCTGCTCAACTTCGGCAAGCTCGCCGACGTCGTCAAGAACACCGTTCGGACCGACATCCCGATCGATGCCCTCCCTCAGCTCGTCGAGCTCCTCCCCAAGATCGACCGGGACAACATCGTCTCGGTGCGGTTCATCCCGCCCGAGTACCACCTGAAGTTCCGCGACGACGGCAAGCCGGGGAGGATCGCCAACATCGACCTGGTGCACGAGCACGTGCAGCTCGTCCTCGAAGATCCCGACCGGGCGGTCACCGAGCTGGGACTCGACAACCTCAACAACGTCTGCCCGAAGCCGCCCGGCGCCTGAGCGGTCAGGTCCTCACGTCGCGACGCCGGTACCGGGTGCCGTCCGTGGTCGAGACGACCACCCAGACGGGTTCGCGCAGGTCGATCACCTGCCGAGGCTCGGGAGGCGTCTCCACGGGATCGAGATCGGGAGCGACCGTCGCCGACCGACCGGCGTACTTGTCGGTGAACACCGGCCCACCGTCCGTGCGCGGGGAAGCATCTGCTGCCGGCGCATCGCGATCGGGAGCCTCGGGGAGTTCCGGCAACGCGGTCGTGTAGCGGGACTTCACCCGCTGCAGGGGCCGTTGATCCGACGCCGGGACGATCCGCTTGCTCGGCCGCATCATCCTCCTCCCTCACCCATCGTACCTCGGGTCACGCCGAGCCGGGCGTCAGACGGTAAGCTCGGCGCATGAGACTGCTGATCCGGCTCGCCGTCAACGCCCTGGCCGTCTGGTTGACCGTCTGGCTCGTGCCCGGACTCGACTTCGACGGCAGCATCTGGATCCTGCTCCTGCTCGGGATCGTCCTCGGCGTCGTCAACGCGGTCATCAAGCCCATCGCGAAGCTGCTGACGCTCCCGCTGAGGGTCATGACGTTGGGGCTGTTCACCCTCGTCCTCAACGTCGTCCTGATGGCGATCGTCATCTGGCTCGGCAGCACACTGGACCTCGGGCTCTCCAGCACCGGCTTCGGGGCGACCCTCCTGGGAGGGCTCGTCCTCGCCATCGTCTCGTGGGTGCTGCAGTCGTCACACCGGACTGACGGTTCGTCGCTGATGGAGACGGACCGGGGTCGCCTCGGAGTGGGGCTGTTGTCCGCGGTGGCGACGTTCCAGCCGTCCCTCATGCCCAGGAGCCGGTCCGACCAGATCGTGGCGGCCGCCGGGGCGGCGCTCACCGCCACCGCCGCTGCCGCCTTCGGCGCCCGCTCCCTCCGGCTGCTCCCGGCTCGGTTCCGCCGCCGCGGGCCGCTCGCCGCCGCGGCGCTCGTCGGCGCCGCCGCCCTCAGCCGTCTCCCGCCCCCACCCGACCCGGTTCCGCTCCGCTCGGTGGCGCTCCGCGCCCTCGGATGGAGCCTCACCGCCGGGGCGCTGGCTCGAGCGACGGACGCCGTCGCCTCCTCTCCCCTCCGGCTGGCCGCGTTGACGGCCGGCGCCGCCGTCGCCG
>JALVQZ010000216.1 GCA_027036355.1 Acidimicrobiia bacterium
ATCGTCGTCCGCGCCGGCGCCGGCACCAACACGATCGACACCGCCGCCGCGGCGGACCGGGGGATCTTCGTATGCAACGTTCCGGGTCGCAACGCGATCGCCGTGGCGGAGCTGACGATGGGGTTGATCCTGGCGCTCGACCGGAGCATCCCCGACGCGGTCGCCGAGCTGCGGGCCGGACGATGGGACAAGCGCCGTTTCTCGAAGGCGAGAGGGCTCTTCGGCAGGACGCTGGCGATCGTCGGCATGGGCTCGATCGGGATGGAGGTGGCGGCCCGTGCGGTGGCGTTCGGGCTCCGGGTGGCGACGATCGATCGGCCCCGCCCTCCCGAAACGGCCGAGCGACTCGCCGACCTCGGCGTGGACCTCGTCGCCGATCGAGCGGCACTGCTCGCCGACGCGGACATCGTGTCGCTCCACGTCCCGCTCACGGACGCCACCAGGGGCATGGTCGACGCGGCCTTCCTCGCCGAGATGAGGGACGGGGCCTGGCTGATCAACACGTCGCGGGGTGACCTCGTCGTCGAGTCGGCGCTGCTCGAGGCGCTGGATCGCCGCGGGATGCGGGCAGGTCTGGACGTCTATCCGGACGAGCCGTCGACCGGCGTGGCGGAGTACCGCTCGACCCTGGCCTCCCACCCGTCGGTGTACGGGACCCATCACATCGGCGCGTCGACCGAACAGGCACAGCGGTCCGTCGCCGACGGAACCGTCGAGGTGATCGACGCCTACGCCCGCGGGACGGTCCTCAACTGCGTGAACCTGGAGGTGGAGCATCTCGGCGAGACGATGCTGGCGGTACGCCACTACAACCGTGTCGGGGTCCTGTCGTCGGTGCTGGAGGTCCTCAAGCGGGCCGACCTGAACGTGCAGGATCTCCACAATCGGATCTTCTCGGGAGCGACCGCGGCGGTCGCGACGCTGGCCGTCGACGCGACCGTACCATCGGACCTGCTGGCGGAGCTCCGTGAGATCCCCGACGTGATCCAGGTCACGGCGCGTCCGAGGAAGGGGACATGATGCGCATCTACAACTTCAGTGCCGGCCCGTCGACGCTGCCGCTCGAGGTCCTCGAGGAAGCCCGCGACGAGCTGGTCGACTATCGGGACACCGGCATGTCGATCATCGAGATGAGCCACCGCGGCCCCGAGTACACCGCCGTCCACGAGGCGGCGATCGCCGACGCTCGCGCCGTGTATCGAGTCCCGGAGGACTTCGCCGCGATCTTCGTCCAGGGCGGAGCATCCCTCCAGTTCGCGATGGTTCCCCTCAACCTGCTCGGCGACGGGCGCCGGGCGGGGTACGTCGACACCGGCGCCTGGGCGTCGAAGGCCCTCGCCGACGCCGGCCACCACGGGGACGCGTACGCGGCGTGGTCGGGAGCCGACGAAGGCTACCGGCGGGTGCCCGACGACGCCGAGTTGGCGATCGAGGACGGCACCAGGTACCTGCACATCACCAGCAACGAGACCATCGGCGGGGTGCAGTTCCACCGATGGCCCGAGGTGGACATCCCTCTCGTCGCCGACATGTCGTCCGACTTCTTCAGCCGGCCGATCCCGTGGGAGCGGTTCGACGTCGTCTACGGCGGCGTCCAGAAGAACCTCGGGCCGGCGGGGGCAGCGATGGTGTTCATCCGCCGGTCCGTGCTGGAGGAGGCCAACCGGGAGCTGGCCGCCTACCTCCGCTACGACGTGCACGTCGCCAAGGACTCGATGTACAACACGCCGCCGGTGTTCACGATCTACATGGTGGGCAAGGTCCTTCGCCGTCTGCGTGAGCACGGCGGGATCGGCGCCGTGGCGGAGCGAGCCGAGCAGAAGGCCAAGCTCCTGTACGGGGCCATCGACGGCAGCGGCGGCTTCTACCGGAACCCGGTGGATCCGGCCAGCCGGTCGTTGATGAACGTCGTGTTCCGACTCCCCGATGAGGCGCTCGAGGCGCGGTTCGTCGAGCAGGCGACCGACGCGGGGCTCTCGGGCCTGAAGGGTCATCGCAGCGTCGGGGGCTGCCGGGCGTCGATCTACAACGCGATGCCGATCGACGGGGTCCGGGCGCTGGTCGAGTTCATGGACGACTTCCTCCGTCGGGAAGGCTGATGCGCCTCGGACCGATCCGGGCGAAGCTGGTGACCCCGGAGCTGGCCGAACGGGTCGTCGCCCCCGCCTACGACCTGCTGTCGATCGAGGACCGCAAGCGCATCCTGGCGGAGGAGCCCCTGAGCTTCCTCCATGCGATCCGATCTCCCGACGAGTACGAGCCGGGCGTCGACGAGGATCGGGTGCTGGCGGACTCCGTGGCGGGTCTGGACCGGCTGCTCGCTGCCGGAGCGTTCGGCGACGTGGGCGCTCCGGCCCTGTTCGTCTATCGACTGGCGACCGCGGACCACGTCCAGACCGGCGTCGCCGGGGCCCTGGCGGTCGCCGATGTCACCGATGGCGCCGTCCTTCCCCACGAGACGACGCGGATCGACAAGGAGGACCGCCTGACCCGCTATCTGGAGACCGTGCGGGCGGCGTCGTCTCCCGTCTCGCTGACGTACCGTCCCGACGCGGCGATCGCGGACCTCGTCGCGACGGTGACGACCCGGCCGCCGGAGGTCGACATCGTCGGGGACGACGGTCTGCGTCAGCAGGTGTGGGCGGTAACCGACGTCGACACGGTCGAGGCGCTGGCCGGCGCGTTCGGTCGGGTGCCCGTCTCGTACCTGACCGACGGGCATCATCGGGTGGCCGCGGCGCTGCGGATGGCGGCGGCGGATCCCGAGAGGTCGTCGTTCTTCGCCGTGCTCTTCCCGGCCGATCAGGTCCGTATCGTCGCGTTCCACCGGACGCTCCGGAACCTGCCCGCCGGCGTCGTGGATGCCGCCGAGTCGATGCTCCGGTCGCGGTTCAGGGTCGACGACGTCGCCGATGCGTCGGAGGCGGCGCCGCGAGGTCCCGGACAGGTCGGAGTGATCCTGCGGGGCCGCTGCCTTCTGGTCGACCTCGGCGACGCCGGCGGTGTCCTGGACGCGGATCTGCTGCAGGACCGGATCCTGGGTCCCGTGTTCGGCGTGGAGGATCCTCGCTCGGACGATCGTCTCGACTACGTGCCGGGGGTCGGCGACGTCCGGGAGCTCGCCCACCGGGTCGAGCGGGACGAGTTCTCCGCCGCGTTCGTGCTCCATCCGATGTCGGTCGACGAGATGATGGCCGTGTCCGACGCCGGGCTCCGCCTGCCACCCAAGTCGACGTGGTTCGCGCCGAAGGCCCGGTCGGGGGTGTTCCTCACCGACGTGTGACCGGGCGATTCAGATGCGGCACTCGCTGTCGCGCCCGGTGGCGAACGTCGTGTCGGGACCGGCGTGGATGAGCCGCTGGACCTCGGCCCGGATCGCGTCGATGTCGGGGATCGGTTGACCTCGGTGGTTGCCGGTCGGTGCGTAGTCGGGTGGACCGAAGCCGACGGTGGCGATGTCGGAGAAGTCGAGGGAGGCGACCTGCTCGATGAGGTCGGGCAGCGCGTCGAGTGGGATGTTGGTCTTCACCGATGACGACACGGCGCGGGCGATGCGTGGGAAGCGGGTGGCGACGGTGACGGGATCGGCCGAGGCGGCGACGGCCTTCAGCATGCAGCGCTGCCGCCGCATCCGCACGTAGTCCGAGGCCGACTTTCGTTCCCGCACGTAGGCGAGCGCTTCGTGGCCGTTGAGCCGATGCCATCCCGGTGAGATGTCGACGTGGATCCACTCCTCGCCTTCCCTGGCCGGAGACACCTCCGCTTCGACGCGGCCGGTGACGTAGACCCGGACGCCGCCGAGGGCGTCGACGACCCGGACGAACCCGGACATGTTGACCAGGGCGTAGTAGTCGATGTCGAGGCCCAGCATCAGTTCCAGGGTGTCCCGGAGGACCGCCATCCCGGGGTCCCGCTCGTTCGGGTAGGTCTCGGTCCACTTCCTGGTGAACGGATAGATGGCGTTGATCTGGTCGGGGAAGCAATGGCATGAACGGAAGTCGTCGACCCGGCCGTCTCCGTCGGTGTCGACCCAGCGGGGATCGGACCGGGGCGTGATGCGTTTCTCCAGATCGACGAACGCGTCGGCGTAGTCCTCTCGGAGCGGCACTTGGACGAGGTTCCTGGGGATACCGAAGACGACGGCCTTGCCGGTGGTCGTGTCGAGGGTCGCCACGTTGATGGAGTCGGTGCGCGTCCCACCGCGTCCGGGACCGCCGTCGCCGCCGGCCAGCAGGATGGTGATCCGCTCGAGGTCGTTCCGTTCCTCCAACGGGATGAGGGTCCGAAGATCCGGCGGCGGACCACCCAGGATCTCGGGAAGCACGGCGATGGCGTCGGGGTCGCCGACGCCCTCCCAGAAGATCATGTTGCGGGAGGAGTGCTCGTGGGGGACGCCGATGAGCGGCCGCAGGGCCGGGTCGCGGATCTCCTCGTAGGCGAGGTCGTCGGGAGCGAACGGGGCGGTGGGGCCGACGGCTTCGAACTCGACCGGCTCGTAGTGCTTCTCGCTGAACACGGACTGGAGGAGCCAGATCGCTTCGAGACCGTAGGAGGTCAACAGCGCGTGGGGGGCGACGGTGACGAGCACGATCGCGAAGATGGCTGCGGCGGTCCACCCTCGGCGGGGCACGGCATCGGCGTCGCCGGACCGGTAGGCGTCGATGAGCGCCCACAGCCGCCAGACGAGGGCAGCGGCGTTGACGGCGAGGAACGCCCAGATGACGGCCGGCCGCACGGCGAAACTGAGGATGGCGACCCGTCCCTTGGCGGCGAGGACGGCCAGAGCCCCGAGGAGGAGGACCCCGGGGAGGAAGAAGATCACGGCCTTGATCCGGCGCCCGGTGTACCACTGCCCGGCTCCGGGGACGAGCGCCGACAGCGCCGACGCCACGAGCGGACGCCGCCCGACGGGCTCTTGTCGCTGGCCAACCGACGCGTGTGCGCTCACTGCTCCCCCGACGGCGCGTTCCAGAACCCGACATTACGTCGGTTCCCGTGCTGTCGCCCTTGGAACGCTCGGGACGGCCGCTCGGGTTCCCCGTAGATCGGCGTCTCGGTATCGTTGCCGCCCGACCATGGAGGCCCGCCGGTGAGAACGGAGAGGCACGACCTGAGCCGCGCTGGAGCGCTCGCGGCGGCGGTCGCGATCGTCGCCGCCGCGTGCAGTGGAGCCCCACCGAGCCCTGCTCCCTCGACCACCGCCCCGTCTCCCCTGGAGCAGGTGCTCGACGCCATCCCGCCCGTACCGCCGTTGGATGCCGATGCGGCCGCCGAGGGAGAGCGACTGTACGGGCAGTTCTGCGCCTCGTGCCACAAGGCGGACCTATCGGGCGATCCGGACTGGAAGACCCCCAACGACGACGGCACGTTCAAGCCGCCGCCGCACGACGATACCGGCCACACCTGGCACCATCCGGTCCCACAGCTCGTCGACATCGTGTTGAACGGTTCGGGGGCGCCGGGGTCGATCATGCCCCGGTTCGACGGCACCCTCGACGCGAGCCAGGTCGAGGCGATCATCGAGTTCCTCCGCTCCCGCTGGGGAGACGAGCAGCGAGCCTTCAACTGGCGAGTGACCTTCGAGGCGAGCCAGCGCGACGAAGGCTGAGGGCCGCCGTCGAGTCGGTATCGTCCGGGTGCGAGGAGGTGCCGTGAAGCTCATCGAGTGTGTCCCCAATTTCTCCGAAGGCCGTGACCGGACCGTCATCGACGCCATCGTGGCGGCCATCGACGCGGTGGCCGGCGTCGACGTGCTCGACGTCGATCCGGGAGAGGCGACGAACCGCACGGTCGTGACCTTCGCCGGCACGCCCGAGGCGGTCGAGGCGGCGGCGCTGGCCGGGATGGCGAGAGCCGCCGAGCTGATCGACATGCGCCGCCACGAGGGCGAGCATCCCCGGATGGGGGCGACCGACGTGCTCCCGTTCGTGCCGCTCGAGGACGCCACGATGGACGACGCCGTGCAACTGGCCCGCCGCGTCGCCGAGCGGGCGGGAGCGGAGCTGGGCATCCCCGTCTACCTCTACGAGTACGCCGCCCCCGAGGGGCGTCGGTCCCTCGCCGACGTGCGCCGGGGCGAGTACGAGGGGCTCGCCGGCCGGGAGGACGCCCCCGACTTCGGGCCGAGGATCAACGAGCGCACCGGAGCGACGGCGGTGGGGGCACGACCGTTCCTCATCGCCTACAACGTCAACCTCAACACGACGGACCGGCGCCTCGCCCACCAGGTGGCTCAGGCGATCCGCACCCTGGGCACGCCGGTGCGCGACGACGCGGGGAAGATCGTCAAGGACGAGCACGGCAAGACGGTGTTCACGCCCGGCCGGTTCGCCGAGGTCAAGGCGGTGGGGTGGTACATCGACGAGTACGACCGGGCCCAGGTGTCGATCAACCTCACCGACTTCCACGTGTCGCCCATGCATGCGGTGTTCGACGCGTGCCGGGAGGATGCGGCCGCCCGAGGCATGCGGGTCACCGGTTCCGAGATCGTCGGGCTCGTGCCGCTGGAGGCGATGCTCATGGCCGGCGACCACTACCTGCGGGCGCAGGGCAAGACGACCGGCGTGCCCGAGGCCGAGCGGGTGAAGGCGGCGATCGTGTCCCTCGGCCTCGAGGAGCTCGGTCCCTTCGACCCGGAGCGCAAGATCGTCGAGTACCGGCTCCGGGGTGGGCCGGGACCGTTGGCGTCCCGAACGCTGGGCGGGTTCGTCGACGCGGTGTCGGAGGCGACCCCGGCGCCGGGTGGCGGGAGCGTGGCGGCCGCGGTCGGGGCGCTGGGGGCGGCGCTGACGTCGATGGTGGCGGGCCTGACCCACGCCAAGAAAGGCATGGAGGATCGTCGGGAGACGATGGAGGACCTGGGGCGCCGGGCCCAGGCGCTGAAGGACCGACTGCTGGCGGCGGTCGACGAGGACACCGAGGCCTTCGAGGCGGTCCTGGCGGCCATCCGGATGCCGAGGAAGACCGACGGCGAGCGGGAGGCGAGGGACGCGGCGATGGCCGAGGCGAACCTGCGGGCGACCCTCGTGCCTCTCGAGGTCATGGAGACCGCCGGAGAGGTCCTGGAGCTGGCGCGCGTCGCGGTGGAGTTGGGCAACCCGTCGTCGGTGACCGACGGCGCCGTCGGGGCCGAGTGCGCGGCGACCGCCGTCGAGGGCGCGTCGATGAACGTCCGCATCAACCTGCAGGGCCTGGAGGGCGACGCCGCCGACATCCGGGAACGTCACGACCGGGCACTGGCCCGGGCCCGGGCACTGCTGGCCGAGATCCGCCCGATGGTCGAGGGCCATCTGAGCTGAGGGCTCTTCGCTCCGGTGCTCGTCGCGGGCGACGGTGACGCTGCACCGCTACGAGAGCGAATGCGTACCCTTGGAGGCGAAGATGTCTGATCAACGACGATCGAACACCCGGTCCGTCATGATGTTCGCCCTTCTCGGCCTTGCCCTCATCGCGCTGGGGGCGGTCCGGGCGACCGCGTCCGGTCCCGGCGACCCCGACGATCCGTTCGATCTCACCGCCGCCGGCCGAGCGTGCATGGAACGCCACGGTTTCGACGCCGGCGATCTCCGCTTCTCGGCCGGACGCGACGGTCGGGTCGGTTTCAACTCGACCGTGACCAGCGACCTCCGGGATCTGGACCCGATCGTGCCCCGACTCGACGGAGGGCGGGGAGGAGCCCGGGCGGCCTTGGATCGATGCATGACCGAGCTCCGGCCGCTCGCCGAATCCATCGCCCCGAAGCCGATCCCGGTCGATCCTGCCGTGGTCGCGGGGGTGGAAGCCTGTCTCGCCGACGGCCCCTACGGCGATCTGATCGACGACGTGAAGGTCGAGCGGTGGGATGACGGCGTGTCGAGCGTCGGCTATTCCCACGTGGACCTCGACGAGGCCACCATCGCCGACATCGACGAAGAGATCCGGCGCTGCTTCCCCACGGACCTCGACGGCTGAACGGTTCCTGCTCACCGAGCGGCGCCGGCCGATCCTGCGAGGGCCTCGACGGCTGCCTCCGCCACCGCGACGGGTCGTCGTGTGCAACGCTGAGGGGACGACGAGCGTGGATGGGGTGTGGTCGACGAGGACGGCATGATCTACCGAGAGCTCGGCGGAGATCTGGTTCGGTACGCCAGCGCCCTGGTGGGACCCGACGACGGACCCGATCTCGTGTCCGAGGTCATCGTCCGCGTCCTGGCGAAGCGCCGGCTCGCCGACCTCGACGACCCTCGCCGGTACCTCTTCAAGGCGATCGGGAACGAGGCCCGTTCCCGGCATCGGCGGCGGGCCCACCGCAGCTCGGCTCCCATCGCGGCCGGCGCCGGCACGACGTCGGTCCCCGATCCGGATGGTGCCGTCGACGCGGTGCTCGACCTCCCCGTTCGCCAGCGCGCCGCCACCTATCTGGTCTACTGGCTCGGCTACACGCCGACGGAGGCCGCCGACCTGATGGGCTGCCGTCCCGGCACCGTGCGCCGCTACCTCCACCTGGCCCGCAGACGACTCGCCGAGGTGCTCGACGATGCCCGCTGAGCGCGATCCCGTCGCCGACGTCTTCCGGGACGTCTACGAGCGCCTCGACGCGGCGGCGCCCTCGCCGCCGACGTGGCCGATCCCCGTCGGACGCATCGGGGTGGTTCCTCGGCGCATCGCCGGCCCTCTGGTGGCCCTGGCTGCGGCGGTGGTCGTGTTACTGGTCGCCGGAGCGATGCTCGCCCTCTGGCCGACCGGCCGTCCCCGAGGGTTCGTCGGGCCGGCCGCGACCACCAAGGCGCCCGGCACCACCACGGGGAGCGGCGTCGACACGACGGCGGCCGAGTCGTTCACCTGTCCGGTCACGATCCCCGACGAGCCCTTCACGCCGCCGGAGGGGTACCCGGAGCGCCCGAGCTCGGGCTTCGGGCACGTCTGGTACGGCGCCGAGGGTCTCTGGACCGCCATGCCGCTCGAGGGGCGGACCGAGGCCTGGAAGACCGTCCTGTGGAGCGTTCACTTCCCAGGTGGCGAGGTCGAAGGGCAACCCGAGGTCCACGTGACCTGGACCCGTCTCGACGTGCCCGGTGTTTCCTTCGACAACGGCGGCGAGGCGACGAACGCCTACACCGCCGAGGACGGCTGGTTCATGATCGCCGGGATCGACCCCGACGAGCCCGGCTGCTGGGAGGTCACGGCGAACTACAAGGGCGCGACCTTGACCTACGTCTACGAGGTGCCGCCCGACGGATCCCCAGGGCCGGGAACGCCCCCGACCACGGCCCCGGAAGCGGCCGGCGAGGCGACCACGACGATCACGGCGGCGCGGTTCGTGGCAACGTTGCCCCACGGCGGAGGACTCGGGTTCGTTGTGCTGGACCGGACCTCGATCGACGCCTATGGGGAAGCGCTCGGGCCGTGATGTCGGTGCCTGCGAGCCAAACGAGGGTCTGGAATCTGTCGGTGGTGGGTGGTACGTTGGCACCATGGATACCGAACACATGTTCGACCACCATCTTCCCTGGCGGGAGCTGTGGGAGACGTCGTCGAAGCGGTCGGCCGCTCGCCCCTCCGATCGTCCGGTCGACGATCGTCCGGTCGACAATCGGGCTTCGGCGAACGACGGCGACGCACCTCAGCGTCACGTCGACCACCTTCCTCCCCTCTTTGGCCGAGAGACGACTTCGGGCACGGGCGGCGACACACCCGAGTGTCACGTCGATCCCCCGCCGTCCTCCCACGGACGGGTCATGGCTTCGGCCACGGACGGCGACGCGTCCGAGCGCGACCCCGGGACGCTCGCCGGGTCCCCGCTCTCCGGCCTGGCGGCGACACCGAACGGCTTGTTCCTCTCGGCGGCGTTGTCGACCTTGGACGACGCCGCGCTGACCGGCGCCGAGCGTCTGGAGGCCATGCGCGGTTGGGCTCGCCTCGTCGCCTACGCCGAGAGCCGACTGTTCGCGGCCATGGCGTCGATCGTCGACGCCGTCGTCGAGGACCAGGACATCGACCTGGAGCATCCCACCGGGTTGGCCGAAGCCGCCGAGTCCGCCGCGGTCGAGATCGCCGCCACGCTGCACCTGACCCGACGCGCCGCCGAACGCGACCTCGAGTTCGCCCTCGGGTTGCGACGCCGCCTCCCCGCCGTGCTCGCCGCTCTCGAGGACGGCCGCCTCGACCGCAGGCGAGCCGCGGTGTTCCTCCGGGGCACCAGCCACCTGTCGGTCGCCGAGGCCCGCTCCGTGGTCGACGACCTCATCGAGCGCACTCCCCACTGGACCACCGGGCAGCTCCGAGCCCGCCTCCAGCGTGCCGTCATGGCGGCCGACCCGGATGCCGCCCACGATCGCTACCGCGACGCCCTCGACGAGCGCCGGGTCGTCGTGGAGCCGACCGAGGCCGGCACCGCCACGCTCGTGGCGTCGGATCTCCCCGCCGACCGAGCCCATGCCGCCCGGCGGCGCATCGAGGCGCTCGCCCGCGACCTCGCCTCGATCGACGAGGGACGCACCCTCGACCAGCTCCGCGCCGACGTGTTCCTCGACCTGCTGTTGGGCACCCGACCGGGAGACCAAGGGGCTTCCGGTGGCGTTCACCTCACGATCGACCTCGGAACGCTGGCCGGACTGAACGACGACCCGGGGGAACTGAACGGCTACGGCCCGGTCGTCGCCGACGTTGCCCGGCAGATCGCCGCCGACCAGCCCGCAGCCGGATGGACGTGGGCGGTTGGCGACCC
>JALVQZ010000217.1 GCA_027036355.1 Acidimicrobiia bacterium
ACGCCCAGGCGGATCGCCAAGGTGGGGGCGTCGAGGTCCAGATCGACCAGGAGGGTGCGTTCCTTGCCTGCCGCGACCCAGGCGATCGCCAGCGCCACCTCCGAGCATCCAGGCGCACCGCGGCCGCCGACGACCACCATCGTTGTGCCCACCGCCGGGCGCTCGGCCGCCTTCCCCTCCGGGGCGACGAACCGGGCCGCGGCGACGATCGCCGTCACCGGAGCGTCGTCGGGCAGGGCCTCGTCGACGCCTGCGTCGGCGAACATCCGGGCAGCCGGACGGTCGCCTGCCGGGTAGATCCCGACGACCCCGAGACCGGCGCGTCGCCACGCCGTCAGTTGGGCCGGCGTCACCCAAGCCACTTCGGCGCCGACCACGACGACGTCGATCTCGTCGGACCGTTCCTCGATCTCCCACGGCTGGTAGGCGCGGAGCACCACCCGGGCCGTGGCGCTCTCCCTGGCGTAGGCGACCACGCCCGGTTCCCATTCCCGAGCCGACAGGACGGTGGCGATGCGGACCGTCATGGCCCGACTCGCACCAGGTCGATCGTGCCCGCGGCGGCGGCCGACGTCAGGGTGGCGGCCAGCGGGTCGTCGACGGCGACGACGAGATCGACGCGATCTCCGCCCACCGACGATGGTCGGAGCGTCGCGTCGACGAGGTACACGTCGGTGGCGACCCGGACGGTCGTCTTGTCCTCCCCGGGTCCTCCCGTCGTCACGTACACGTCGACGAGGTCACCGGGGGAGAGCCGCCCGAGGACCGCGTGGGTCGCCTCCAGCGACAGGGCCATCGTCGCCGACGCCGACACCGTCTCGGGGGGCCGCAGGAGAGAAGGGACGATGGGTTCGCCGGCGGCGACCGGCCGGGCGAGGACCCAGCCGGAGAGCTCTCCGATGTCGTCCCCGACGACGAGCCCCGTGGGATCGGCGACGTCACGGACGCCGACGTCGAGCTGGGCCAGCGGCACGCCGGCGGCGAGGTCCGACGTCGCGACCAACACCGGCACCGTCGGTGCCGGCCGGGTCGCCACGAGGACCGCGACGGAAGCGAGCGCCGCCAGGGCGATCCCCACGAGCGTCCGGCGGTCCACGGAGGGAAGCTCGATACGGCGGAGGTCGACTCCGAGGGCCATCAGCGCGCCTCCAACGCGACGATGTGAGCGATCGCGATGAACCGTTCGATGTCGCCGTCGAGGATGACGACGTGGTCGACGCCGACGGCTTCGACGGTGCCGCGATAGAAGTGCCCGTCGCTGGTGGACACGAGGACCTGTTCGGTGCGGTCGTCGGCGTCGAGGAGTCGATCCCGAAGGGTGCGGCGACGCCGGGAGGCGGCCAGGGCGGCCTGCTGTTCGGCGTCCAGGGTCTCGTCGAGCCGATCCCGCAGGACCCTCCCGAGGCGTTCCAGATCCGGATGCCTCAACGGATCCATCCCACTTCCCCCTTCTCGTGGAATGGCTTCCCAACCCGTTCTACCCATGCCCAGACAACACGTCGACCCTCCGGCTGACAAGGGTGCCGCGCGGGATTTGTTTCGCGACCCGGGGCGGTGGGTGAACCGACCGGGAGGGAGGAACGAGGCCGTAGGCTCGTCCATCGCACCGTGAACCAGGACACACGACCCTTACGATCCGGCCACGCCATGGCGGCTCGACATCGGAGGATCTCATGGACATCGCAGCGCTCGAACGGCATCGGAAGCAACGAGACGGCTTCTTCGGTGAGCACTACGCGTCGCCGCTTCCCGAGGAGGACATGGAGCGGTTCGCCGGTCTCCGCTATTTCGCTCCCGATCCCCGCTGGCGGCTCGTCGGCTCGTGGACCCCGGAGCCCGAGGACGCCCGGCTCGACGTCGTCGCCTCGACCGGGACCACCAGCGCCTACCGATTGGCCGGATGGGTCGACGTCGACCTCGGCGGCGAGTCGTATCACCTGGCGGTCCTCGACGACGGCGACGGGGGGCGATTCGTCCCGTTCCGGGACGTCACCTGCGGGCAGAGCACCTACCCGGGCGGTCGGTACGTTCCCGTCGAGGTCGACGGCCGGACGGCCGTGGTCGACTTCAACTACGCCTCGAACCCGTACTGTGCGTACGACGAGGAGTTCTCCTGCCCGTTGCCGCCGCCCGGCAACGTGCTGCCCGTCCGCATCGAAGCCGGCGAGAAGGACTACCGGCCTCCGGACCGATGATCAGTCGCGGCGGAGCTTGACGTCGTGGGGAAGGTCGAGTCGTCCCGTGCGGAACAGCGCGAACGGCCCCGGGTACAGGAAGTTCGACACCCGGGACGTGTAGATGTCGGCGTAGCGCTCCACCTGGCGGGCGAAGAGGCTCTTGTCGATCCCGGCCCGCATCAGCGGTCCCCACGTCTCGTTGCGTAGCCGCGACGCTTCGATGGCGATCGGAGCGATCTCGTCGTCGAGGGCGGCGAGCTGCTTGCGGATCCGTTCGAGCTCGGCCTGCGGGTCGGGCACCTGCACCGGCGGCGGCGCGTAGCCTTCCCGTTTGCGGAGGGCCGCCAACCGCAACGACGCGACCTGTGCCTCGAGACGTTCCTTGGTCGCCATCATCTTCTCCAGCTCCCGCTGTTTGGGCAGGAACTCGATGAGCGCGGCGATCTCGGACTCCAGCTCCCGGAGGATCAACGCGGTGCGCCACCGCAGGAGCGCCTTGGAGAAATGCACGTCGCCGAAGATGTGGTCCCCCACGTACAGGATCTGGTCGCCCGACAGGCCGAGGCTCTCTTCCACGATCCGGGCGTTCCCGCCGAAGAACACGCTGCCGGGCTCGATCGCCCCGTAGTGGGGACGCAGCAGCGCCCGGTCCTCGTCGACGACCTTGTAGAGCGGGTTGTCGCCGGTGAAGAACGCCGGTTTGGAGGCCGACACGATCACGCACGAGAACAGATCCCGCCACGTCTGCCCCTCCGGCATGTAGCGGTCGAAGGCGTAGGCCATGATCTCGTTGGCGTACTCCCACTCGGAGTTGGTGATGAGCAGCAACTGACGACCCGCCGCCCGCAGGTCACGGAGGGTGAGGACCAGGTCCGGGTCGAGGTCGATGAACCGTTCGGGATCGGCGAGGATCTGCCGTTTCAGGATGCCGTCGGCGTGGGACCGATCGATCGCTTCCCGGACCGTGTGGTAGACGTCGCCGTGGCCGACGCCGTGGGGCAGCTCGCCCGCCTCGAGGCGGTCGACGTACTGGAGGAACAGGCTCGCCTCCGACAGCGAGAACAGCGTGTTCATGAACTCGAAGCGAGGATCGGCCAGGTCGACGAACGTCTCGGCGTAGGCCTCCCGAAGCTCCCCGTAGGAGAGGACGCGGCTCCCGTGGGCGGCCTTGATGACGTACCCGAAGCGGGTCGCCTTCAACAGGTTGCCGAGCTCGACGTCGATGACGAGCCCCCGGATCACCTGTGACGGGTCGAACTCGATCCCGTCGGTGGGCCAGCCCAGTTCGGCGAGCCGAGCCTTGCCTTGGGCGAACGCCATCTTCTCCCACTCCACGACGTTGTAGTGGACGAGCGTGTAGTCCATGTCGTAGCCGATGGCGGCGATCGAGCGGAGGTTGAGGGTTCGGTTGGCGTAGACGTCGCGGGTCGCGGGCGCGGTGGGGATGGAGAGATCGGTCATGGCCCCATTCTCGCGGTTGTGGGGCAGCGGCCGGTCACCCGGCTCCGTGGATCCGCGAGACATGCCCGGCCCACTCCCGTTCTCGCAGCACGAACTTCTGGATCTTGCCGGTGGAGGTGCGGGGCAGGTCGTCGACGAACTCGACGGTGTCGGGGGCCTTGAAATGGGCGAGGAGCCCCCGGACGTGCTCGATGATGTCGTCCTGGGAGGCGACGGCGCCGTCCTTCAAGATGACGAACGCCTTGGGCCGCTCCCCCCACTTGTCGTCAGGGACGGCCACGACGCTGCATTCGAGCACCGCCGGATGCGAGCCGATGGCCTGTTCCACCTCGATCGTCGAGATGTTCTCACCGCCCGAGATGATGATGTCCTTCGCCCGGTCCCGCAGCTCGATGTAGCCGTCGGGGTGCCAGACGGCCAGATCGCCCGAGTGGAACCAGCCGCCCCTGAACGCTTCGGCGGTGGCTTCCGGATTGGCGTAGTAGCCCTTCATCACGTTGTTGCCGCGCATGACGACCTCGCCCATGGTGACGCCATCGCGCGGCACGTCGTTCATCTGTTCGTCGACGACGCGGATCGGGTCGGCATGGATGTAGGCGACCCCCTGGCGGGCGAGGAAGCGGGCCCGCTCCGCAGGTGGGGCCCCGGCCACCCACGGCTGGTACTCGCAGACCGTGTGCGGGCCGTAGGTCTCGGTGAGGCCGTAGACGTGGACGATCTCCGCGCCGAGTTCTTCCAGCGCGGCGAGGATCTTCGGGTTCGGAGGCGCCGCCGCCGTCGTGATGAAGAGGGGACGATCGAGGCGATGGGCCTCGTCGGCGGTCGCCAGCATGAGGAGAACCGTCGGCGCTCCGTTGAGATGGGTCACGCCTTCGGTGTCGATCAGTCGCCAGATCTCGGCCGCGTCGACCCGCCGCAGGCACACGTGCCGGCCGCCGATGCCCGTCACCGCCCACGTCGTGCACCATCCGTTGCAGTGGAACATCGGGAGGGTCCACAGGTACACCGATTCGGGGGTGTGGCGGGAGTGGATGATCTCGGCCAGCGCGTTGAGGTACGCGCCTCGATGCGTGTACATGACGCCCTTGGGACGTCCCGTCGTCCCCGACGTGTAGTTGATCGAGATGGTGCGTTCCTCGTCGTCGACCGTCCACGGGAGCGGTTCGTCGGATCCCCGTTCGAGGAACGACCCCCACGGCGTCGACGGGACCGGACTGCCGGTCCCGAGGTCGTCGACGGCGACGATCTCGGCCACGGTCTCGAGCTCGTCGACGATCCCGCTCAGCGGCGCCAGCAGCTCGGTGTCGGCGATGAGCACCTTGGCGCCCGAGTGGTCGCAGATGTAGCGGATCTCCTCGGGCGACAGGCGGGTGTTGATCGGCACGAGGACCGCCCGCAGCAGCGGCACGGCGAAATGGGCGAGGAGCATCTCGGGCACGTTGGGCAGCAGGACCGCCACCCGGTCGCCCTCGCGCACCCCAGAAGCGTTCAACGCGTGGGCGAACCGGGTGACGGTGACCGCCATCTCGGCGTTCGTCAGGGACCGGTTCCCGTAGGAGATCGCGGTCTTGTCGGCGAAGACGTCGGCGGCTCGCTCGAGGAACGCCAGCGGGGTCAGTTCGGTCCGGTAGGTCGGTTCGGTCATGGCAAGGGAAGGGTTCCGGTCCATTGGGGGGGACGCTTCTCGAGGAACGCACCCATCCCCTCTTGGGCGTCGGCGGTCGCGGCGTTGGCCGCCATGATCGGCTGGGCGACCTCGTAGGCGGCTGGTTCGGGGAGATCCACCTGGGCGTAGAAGGCGCGCTTGCCGATCGCGATCGTCTCGGCGGACCATTGCAAGATCTTGCCGACGAGCTCCTCGACGGCGTCGTCGAGCCGCTCGGCGGGCACGGCCTGGTTGACGAGCCCCCACTCGACGGCGGTGCGGGCGTCGACGGGTTCCCCGGTGAGGAGCATGTGCATCGCCCGTTTGCGGCCAACCGAGCGGACGATCGGGACCATCGGGGTCGTGCAGAACAGGCCGATCCGCACGCCGGGGGTGGCGAACCAGGCGTCTTCGGAGGCGACGGCGAGATCGCACGAGGCGACGAGCTGGCATCCCGCCGCCGTTGCGGGTCCTTGCACCTTGGCGATGACCGGCTGGTGGATGCGATGGATGGTCTCCATGGCCAGCGTGCAGTCGCCGAACAGCTCGTCGTAGAAGTTGGCGGGGCGGTCGATCATCTCGCCGAGGTCGTGACCGGCGGAGAACACCGGGCCTTCGGCTTGGAGGATCACGACCCTGGCCGTGTCGGGAACCGACGTCAGCGCATGCCGGAGTTCGTTGAGGGTCGCTTGCCCGAGAGCGTTGCGCCGTTTCGGGTTGGCCAGCGTGATCGTCGCGATGTCGCCGTTCACGTCCAGACGGACGGTGCCGGATGCCATACGGTTCGCCTCCTGGTCGCCGACGCGCAGTGTATCGGCCGCGACGGACCGCCGCGGTAGCCTTGCCGTGGACGCGACGAGGGAGTGCACGATGACGTTCGGGGAGATGCCGGCGGCGGGCGACGACACGGTCCGGAGGATCATCGGTCCGCTGGCGAAGGCCAAGGGATGGATGAAGCTGATCGCGGTGCTGTCGATCGTCTATGGGGTGCTGGTGGCGATCACGATCATCGGGCTGGTCGTCGCCTGGCTGCCGATCTGGGTGGGCGTCTTGCTGTGGCAGACCGCCGAGAAGTCGGAGTTGGCCGCCGAGTCCGGCAACGAGATGGATGCCATCGAGGCGACGAGCAAGCTGAAGACGCTGTTCACCGTCTACGGGGTCTTGACGCTCATCGGGATCGTGCTGACCGTGATCTACGCGGTCGTCATCATCGGGTTGATCTCGTCGGGCCAGTTCGACCTTCAGAGCCTCGGGGGCGTGCTCACTTCACGGTGATCACGGTGGCGTCGGCCACCTGCGCCACCTTGTGCGAGACGCTGCCCAACAGGAGCCCCTTCAGGTCGCCCAACCCGCGTCGGCCCATGACGATGACGTCGGCGCCGATCTCGGCCGCGACGTCGGTGATGGTGCGCGCCGGCGACCCGACCTCGACGCGGGTGTCGACGTCGGCGGCGCCGGCCTCCTCGGCCCGTGCCTTGGCGGCTTCGACGAGTTCGCGACCCGCCTCCTCGAGCGCGCCGCGAGCGTTCAGCCAGATCTGTTCCAACTCGGCGTAGGTGCCCATCACCATCGGGACCGGCGACGTCGTCGACACGACGTTGAGGACGGTCAACGGCACGTCGAAGCACTTCGTCAGCTCGACCGCGAAGTCGACGGCCCGCTCCGCATGGTCCGAACCGTCGACCGCCACCAGGATGCGCTCAGCCATGTCGTCCTCTCCTCGCTCGCCGTCAGTGTGCCACGGTCGTCGGCGATGGGGGAAGGGTCCTTCGACCGCGGTGCGCGATGGCGACCTCTGGTAGCCTGCGGTTCGCCGTCGACGTCCTGCGGGAGAGCCGGTCGACCGGCGCCGAAGGAGCAAGCGACCCCCGGGAAACTCTCAGGCACCAGGACCGCAGGGACGAGGCGAATCTGGAAAGCAGGGACGCGGCCGAACGGCCACGGTTCCCTCACCGAAGGGGAAAGCCGTCCGCGGTGAATCTCTCAGGTCGCATGACAGACGGGGCTCACGTCCTGCCGGGTCGACATCCGGTGGGACCGAACTGCTCAGCCGCGAGCGAGGAGCCGACCCCATGACCCATCGCCCCTTCACCGACCTGTCGCCCGATGGCGACTTCGTCGCCCGGCACATCGGTCCTTCCGATCCGGACATCGCCGACATGCTCGAGACGGTCGGCTTCGGGAGTCTCGACGATCTCGTCGACGCCGTCGTGCCTGCATCGATCCGCACCGACGATCGCCCGAACGTGCCGGGTCCGTGGTCCGAGCCCGAGGTGCTGCGGCGGCTCCGGCTGATCGCCGAACGCAACGAGGTCTACACGTCGCTCATCGGGATGGGGTACCACGGGACGGTCACCCCGGCGGTCATCCAACGCAACATCCTCGAGAACCCCGGGTGGTACACCGCCTATACGCCCTACCAGCCGGAGATCTCTCAGGGTCGGCTGGAAGCGCTCCTGAACTTCCAGACCATGGTGTCGGATCTCACCGGCATGGAGATCTCGAACGCGTCGCTGCTCGACGAGGCGACCGCCGCCGCGGAGGCGATGACCATGCTGCGCCGGATCTCCAACAAGCCGTCGACGACGTTCTTCGTCGACGCCGAGACCCATCCGCAGACGATCGAGGTGATCAAGACGCGGGCCCGCCCGGTCGGGATCGAGGTCGTCGTCGGTGACCTGGCCGAGGCCGCCGGGCACGATCCGTATGCGATCCTCATCCAGTACCCGGGGACCCGCGGGGCCGTGCGGGACGTCGCCCCGATCGTCGAGGAGATCCACGCCGGCGATGGTCTCGTGGCGTTCGCCGTCGACCTGCTGGCGATGACGTTGCTCGTGCCTCCGGGGCAGATGGGCGCCGACGTCGTGGTCGGATCGTCGCAGCGGTTCGGGGTGCCGATGATGTTCGGTGGTCCTCACGCCGCGTTCCTGGCCGCCAAGGAAGCGCATCGACGCCAGATGCCCGGCCGGATCGTGGGGGTGTCGAAGGACACCCATGGCCGGATGGCGCTGCGGCTGGCCCTCCAGACCCGCGAGCAGCACATCCGTCGCGAGAAGGCGACGTCGAACATCTGCACCGCCCAGGTGCTGCTGGCGGTCCTGGCCGGCATGTACGCGGTGTACCACGGTCCGGAGGGGCTGATCCGGATCGCCGAGCGGGTCCACGCGCTGGCATCGGCGTTCGCCGCCGCCGTGCGCGCCGGCGGGCACGAGTTGGTCGCCGACACCTGGTTCGACACGGTGGCGGTGACCGTCGACGACGCCGACGCGGTGCTCGCCGCGGCGCGGGACCGGCGCATCAACCTGCGCCGCATCGACCGGACGACGGTGGGGGTGTCCTTCGACGAGACCTCGACTCCGGCGCTGCTGCCGGCGTTGTTCGAGGTGTTCGGCGTGGAGGGAGACGCCGGATCGCTGCTCGACACGGCCCCGTCGGGCATCCCCGACGGGCTGCGCCGCCGCGGCGAGTTCCTCACCCATCCGGTGTTCCACGCGTACCGATCCGAGACCGACATGCTGCGCTACCTGCGCCATCTCGAGGACGAGGACATCGCCCTGGACCGGTCCATGATCCCGCTCGGGTCGTGCACGATGAAGCTCAACGCGACCACCGAGATGATCCCGATCACGTGGCGGGAGTTCACCGACATCCACCCGTTCGTCCCGCTCGATCAGGCGGCCGGGTACCTGGAGCTGATCGGCGACCTGGAACGGTGGCTGGCCGAGCTGACGGGCTACGATGCGGTGTCGTTGCAACCGAACTCGGGGGCGCAGGGGGAGCTGACCGGGTTGCTGATGATCCGGGCCTATCACGAGTCCCGCGGGGAGGCGCACCGCGACGTGTGCCTCATCCCGGCCTCGGCGCACGGCACGAACCCGGCGTCGGCGACGATGGCGGGTCTGAAGGTGGTGGTGGTCGCCACCGACGACGACGGTTCGATCGACGTCGCCGACCTGCGGGCGAAGGCCGAGGCCCACGCGGATCGGCTGGCGGCGATCATGATCACCTACCCGTCGACGCATGGGGTGTTCGAGCCGCAGGTCGTCGAGGTGTGCGACATCGTGCACGCCAACGGCGGGCAGGTGTACATCGACGGGGCGAACTTCAACGCCATGGTGGGACTGGCCGAGCCGGGCCGGTTCGGAGGCGACGTCTCGCATCTGAACCTGCACAAGACCTTCGCCATCCCGCACGGCGGCGGCGGTCCGGGGGTGGGGCCGGTGGCGTGCCGGAGCCATCTGGCGCCGTTCCTGCCCGGCCATCCGCTGGTCGCCGACATGCCCGGGTCCGAGGACGGCATCGGGGCGGTCGCGGCGGCGCCGTGGGGGTCGGCGGGGATCCTGCCGATCTCGTGGGCGTACATCGCGTTGATGGGCCTCGAGGGTCTGACGAAGGCTTCGGAGGTGGCGATCCTGAGCGCCAACTACGTGGCGGCCCGGCTCGACGCGGCGTACCCGGTGCTGTACAAGGGCTCGTCGGGGTACGTCGCCCACGAGTGCATCTTGGATCTGCGCGGGATCCAGCACGACACGCACGTCACCAACGAGGACGTGGCCAAGCGGCTGATCGACTACGGGTTCCACGCGCCGACGATGTCGTTCCCGGTGGCGGGGACGCTGATGGTGGAGCCGACCGAGTCGGAACCGAAGGGGGAGTTGGATCGGTTCGTCGATGCGATGTTGCAGATCCGGGCCGAGATCGATCACGTCGCGGCGGGCGCCGTCGAGGTGGCCGACAGCGTGTTGCGCCGGTCCCCGCATCCGGCCGAGGATCTGCTGGTTGACGAGTGGGATCGACCGTATTCGCGGGAAGAGGCCGCCTATCCGGTCGCATCCCTGCGGCACCGGAAGTACTGGGTGCCGGTGAGCCGGATCGACAACGCCTGGGGTGACCGGCACGTCATCTGCGCGTGCCCGCCGATGGAGGTGTACGAGCACGGGCTCGAGGATGACTGACGGAGAGCTCCGCTGGCGGGGGAGGCGCCCGGCCGGCGTCATGCGCCGGCTGATGAAGGCGCCGGCGTGGATGTTCAGGATCGGGTTGGGGCGTCTCCTGCGAGGTCGGTTCGTGGTGATCGTGCATCGGGGTCGCAAGAGCGGCCGCCGCTACGAGACGCCGTTGGAGGTGGTCGGCCGGCGCGGGGACGAGGTGTTCGTCGTGTCGGCGTGGGGCCGGCGGGCGGACTGGGTTCGCAACCTGGAGGCCGGCGGGCTGGAGGAGGTCTGGGACGGAGGGCGAAGGTTCCCGGCGGCCTGGCGGTTCCCGGACGTCGACGAGCGCGACGAGATCTTGGCCGCGTACGAGCGGCGTCACCGGCGGGCGGCCAAGGTGTTCTTCCAGAGGCTCGATCCGGGCTACGACTTCACCGATCAGGCGCGGCGCAGGTTGGCGGAGGGCATCGTGATGGTGGCGTT
>JALVQZ010000218.1 GCA_027036355.1 Acidimicrobiia bacterium
CGACGACTGGACCGTTGCGGTGTCTCAACCCCCCACCGACCAACGACCCTGTCCCAGCCTCTCGTTCGACCACACCACCCGACGGATCCTCCTCGTCCCGGTCCCTCACATCGGCCCCTGACCCGCACCGGCACCCAGGTCGCGAAAACAATCCCTACCAAACGCGCGATGAACCCGCCCCTGCCGGACACCTACACAGATGAAAGGCCGGCGAACGGCCAGCCAAGAGCCCTCGAAGGGAGGTACGAGATGATCCGACGTCGCGCATCTACGGTCCTCGTGGTCGTGGTCATGCTGCTCGCGTCGACGACAGTCGCCTACGCTGCATCCGCGGAGGCGGGTTTCCGACCGAGCGGGATAGCAAGTGTCAACGACTCCGGGCAGAGTCGCCGTGATACGGTTCGCCTTGTTCTGACTAGGCCACTTTCGGTCGCCGATGTCGTTGCAAAGCTCCGAGGCCTAGATATCGACCGCGTGGAGCTGATTCGGCGGGACATGGTCAACGGAATGGTCTACACGTCCGGGGTTGTCACCGATGGCAACGATCTTTCGCCCGACCTGTATGCGAACGAGATGGCGTCCATGTTCGACGACATGGCGAAGGAGCTCGCTCAATCCGCCGCCGGCTCGGTTCCCGACAAAGCCGAGACGCTCGCCGTCGCTGATGCCATGGAGTCCGCTGCTAAGTCATTCGCCGCCACGGATGCACGTATCGAGGCGATCGTTGTGACGGCTTCGGCCGGGACGCTTCGCTTGCTTGCAGACTGGGAACTCGTGGGCAGCTCCACAGTTGCACTCCCTGCGAGGACAGGCGCTTCCCAGCCGCCAACGAACAGAGCTGCGGAGAGCGGCGTGGGAACCCTGGACGCTGGAAGTGGGGGGAACTGCGACAACGCCTGGTGGCCCTATGCCGGACGCATCAGCACCCAGTACTCATCGTCCGTGCCGAACCGATACGTCTGGCAGCGCTTCAAATGGAGCCAATGGCGCATCGACAACCTCTACGATTGCGATGGTTTCAACACCTCCTACGAGCATGAAGCGTGGTACAACAACTACGATGGCCTTCATTTCCTCAGTTCGAACGTGAAGTCGTGGAGTTCGAGTCTGCCCGACGCATACCTCGATACCGGATTCTTGGACGGGGATGGCGAATTGGGATTGACCATTGGAACAGGAGCCGCATACCAGCTAGATGCTGACGTGAACTACACGACCTACATTCGGACCGCTCCGGGCAACGCCACGAGCGATACGGGTAAGGTCAATGGGCAACGCGGCTTGAATCTGTGCCCGATCGGCTTGACGGGTGGATGGTGCGTGTTCGCTCGCGGGACCGAAAAGCTGCTCCCTGCCTGGAGCCACTCGGCTCCGGGTCGTACGGATTGGACTCACTATTGAGGATTCGAGACGGCGACAGGCCACCAGAAGACGACGCAGGGAAACGGGTCCGGGTGTCGAGCTGCCGGCTCCCAGTTCTGCTCGTGGTCGTAGCACTGTTGGCGTTGGGCGTCGGATTGGTCAGTGTGGTAGGGAGAGATCGAGCCCTGACCGAGTGTTCAGCTGACCCACCGGGACGCTCCGCACCAGCCTCGGTGGCGACCTCGATCCAGGTCACATGGTCGTTCTATCCGCCAGGGTTCATCTGTACGTTCGTGGATTCGAGCGGCGTGACGGTGGACCGTTTGCCGCTTGGTCTGTGGCCTTGAGGCTGGACCGGCTACCGGGGCCCGTCAGGACCTCCTACACGAAGCAGAGCGGCACAGCGGTCACATGGTCTGGCGGGATCTCCGTCCTGGGTTTCTCGGCTACAACGAGATCTGGGTTCAATTCGAAGACGAAGATCGCCTTTTCGTTCTCGGCATCCCGACGCCTGTGCGGTGACACCGGATATCCCCCGCAAGCGAAACGCGTCCGCGTGAAGTTCTAGCGGCTCGAATGGGGCACCTGGTGCGAAGGCGACTATTCCGGAGGAGAGGCCCACGGTCTACCGCATGGCGGCGGACCGCGGGTCTACTCCTGGTGGCCGTGGCCGTCACCTCCTGTACGCAGAACGGGGTCCTCCGTGCGCTCGTCGAGACCGATTCGGTCGTCACCGTTGGCTTCAGCGACTTCTCCGACACGTCAGATGGTGCGGCCGGCCTGTTCGTGTGCGCCACCGGTCCTGGCGTATTCCTAGAGTCCGTCGAGCCCCTGGACATCGAGGGTTCCGCGAAGCTGCTCGGAGCCGTCGAGCTGTCCGGCACCGCCGAAGAGGACGGATTCATCGGAGCAAGCTACGGCTTCCCGCCCGAGCATGTGAGCCACGATGCCCTCGGCACCAAGGCCGTCGCCGAATGCAGCGATACTCCCGTGACCCAAGTCGTGGTGGGAGCGCGTCGGACAGCCACGACCGGAGGTGCGATCCGAGGCATCTCCGTCACCTACCGATCAGGCGGCCACAGGAGAACGCTCGAGGTCCCGAACTTCCACGTCAGCCTGTGCGGCGACCAGGGCCAGTACTGTGAGTCTCAAGCGTCGCCGTAGGTGGCTGGACCTCGGTATCGCCGTGGTGCTCACTCTGGTGCACGGATCGACCACCGGAAGTCCTCAGCCCTCGTTGGATCAACACCTCCGGCCGCGGGCCACGTCAGCCGGCGCGGTCGCCGCCTTGGTATTCGAGACGAACAGCAAGGTTCCCCTCGTCGCACAGTTCTGCGCCGGTGCCGCCATCACCGACAGGATCGTTCTCACGGCAGCCCACTGCGTTGAAGGTCATCCGCCCGGGCACCTGAGTGTCGTCCTCGGTCAGGTTGATCTGTGCGAGACCACGCAGCCGCCAGCGGAGCACATTCGAATCGAAGAGATCTACGTCCACCCCAGCTACGTTTCGCCGAGCCGGGGTTTCGATCTCGCCCTCCTCCTGCTCGAAGTACGAACGACGGCGCCGACCACCTCGCCCAGCTCCAAACCGGAGCCTGCAGGAGCACAGGTCGTCATCAGCGGATGGGGACGACAAGGATCCCAGGGGCCGTTCCCTTGCCGGCTCACCTCCTTCCGCACCACTGTGCTCGACCGCGCCAGCTGTGCCCGCGAAGTGGGTATCTCGGAGGAAGCGCTTCCAACCGACGCGTTGTGCACGCGGGGCGGTCAACAGACCTGCGTTGGGGACAGCGGCGGCCCCGTCGTCTCAGGCGATCCCGGAGACCCCGGTCGCCAGCACGTCGTAGGCATCGTCAGTTGGGGTCGGTCGTGTAGCGCCGAGTCGCCCGGCATCAACAGCAGCGTCGCAGCGAGTATCGACTGGATCTGCCATGTCCTCGGAGACCTAGGGGAGAGTCCGGAATCAGCATGTCCCAGATGAGTGGCGTCCATGGTTGCGGCGTACGAAGGGCCAAGGTCCTCCCAGACCCACCCGGTGAGGTCCCGCCGCTGACGGGTTGTGTCAACGACGCCGGCACCCTCATCGTGCTGCCCACCGACGACCAAGGAATCTGTGAACAGCTCGACATGGCCGTCTACGCGCCCGCGTCGAAGGCCACCAACTCGATGATCGAGGTCGAGAACCGGCTCGTCGAGCAGATCAACCCGCACGTCTGCCCCAGCTTCGACGACGCCCGACGCATCACCGAAGACGCCCTCACCGACGCCGGCATCGACGACTGGACCGTTGCGGTGTCTCAACCCCCCACCGACCAACGACCCTGTCCCAGCCTCTCGTTCGAGAACGTAGTGGCCACAAGGGATTCCGCCGATTCGCCAATGACGTCCGAACCCCGTGCGTCTGACTGCGGATCAAAAGGTTGGGGCTTCGAGTCCTCCGGGCGTGCCGAGCGGAACCTCGATCACGGGGGCGACCCGGTCACGTCTCGTCGAGATGGAGCGCGACGACGGGGATGACCCGGTCGGTCTCGGCCGCGTACCCGGCCCACCTGGGGTTGTGGTCGATGAGCCGCGGCCACCAGGCGTCGCGCTCCTCGGGACCGAGCTCCTCGGCACGAACCGGATGCACCTCGGAGCCGAGCTGGACCTCGGCGACGGGGTTCGCCCGCAGGTTGTGCAGCCAACCGGGATCGCGATCGACCGCGGCGGCGTTCGAGGCGACCACGAGCAGCCGGTCGCCGTCCCGTAGGTACATCAGCGGGTGCGTGCGCAGCTCGCCCGTCCGCCGGCCCCGGGTCCGCAACAGCAGCACCGGCACGCCGGAGACCCGGCCCCCGATGCGACCTCCGGACATCCGGTACATGAAGCGATGCATCTTCCAGGACACATCGCTCCGGCTCATCCGATCGGTGAAGCTCCTCCGTCGCGTGGTCGCTCCCATCGTCCATCCTCCCTTGCTCTCAGCAAGCGTCACCCTACCCCAGTCGCTTTCCCCCGGCAAGTGACCCGCTAGGCTGGGTGCATGGACGCCGAGACCCCCCAGAACTGCGCCGTCCTGCGCACCCTCGACGTCCTCGGCGACCTGTGGTCGTTGGGGATCCTGCGGTCGATCTTCTACGGGCACCGCCGTTACGGCGAGATCCAACGGGACCTCGGGATCGCCACGAACGTCCTCGCCGACCGGCTGCGTTCCCTCGTCGAGCACGGCATCGTCGAACGGGTCCCCTACCAGGAGCGTCCTCTCCGCCACGAGTACGTCCCCACCCCCAAAGGCGCAGAACTCGGCGCGACGATCCTCGCCCTTCGCGAATGGGGCCGGCGCAACCTCGAGTGGGACGACCCATTGCCACCCCTGGAGCACGCCGGCTGCGGCGGCACGATCGGGGTCACGGTCGTCTGCGAACGATGCGGGGACACGGTGGCGGCCACCGAGATCACCCGGGCCGGTGAGGCGGCCGTTCCTTGAGGAGCATCGATCCCGTGTACGAGAAGAAGCGTTCCCCTGGGTCGCCTCCGGCCGCTATCGTCGGATCGTGATCCAGTCGACCAACAGCCGACTTCTTCGCATGTAGGGCGAGCCGAACCCGGCTCGCTCCTGAACCTCCTGTGCCGCCCGGCCGGGAGGTTCTCTCGTTCCCGAACAAAGGAGCAGATCGATGTCAGCCACATCCAAGCCCCGAACGGAGGGACCGCTCTCATGGCAACGCCCTACGACGTCCAAGAAGCCGAAGATCGGTGGCGCCGGCGCTGGGAGACCGAGGGGATAGGCCGCGTCGATCTCGACGACGTCGACCCGTCCGACGTCTTCTACAACCTGGCCGAGTTCCCCTATCCCTCCGCCGAGGGCCTCCACGTCGGTCACGTGTTCCGGTACGCCGGTGTCGACGTGCACGGCCGGTACCGGCGCATGTTGGGCGACCAGGTGTTCCAGCCCATCGGATTCGACGCCTTCGGGATCCACACCGAGAACTACGCGCTGAAGGTCGGCGAGGACCCGATCTCGCTGACCGCCCGCACCACGGCACGATTCCGTACGCAACTCGAGCGGATCGGCGCGGCGTGGGACTGGTCGAGGGTGATCGACACGAGCCGCCCCGAATACTTTCGGTGGACCCAGTGGATCCTGGTGCGGCTGTTCGAGGCCGGTCTCCTCTACCGGGCCGAAGCGCCGGTGATCTGGTGTCCGTCGTGCCTGACGGTGCTGGCACGGGAGCAGACCGAACGGGACGGCACCGTCTGTGAGCGGTGCGAGAGCACGGTCACCGAACGGGTGATGACCCAGTGGTTCCTGCGCATCACCGCCTACGCCGATCAGCTGCTCGACGGACTCGAAGAACTCGATTGGCCGGAGCGGGCGAAACGGCTCCAACGGCGATGGATCGGCAAGTCCGTGGGCAGGGAGATCACGTTCGGTGACCTGACCGTGTTCACGACCCGGCCGGACACGCTGCCGGCGGTGACGTTCCTCGCCGTCCCGCCGGGCCATCCTGCGGCGGGGAGCACCCGTCCCCACCCGATCACGGGAGCAGCGATCCCCGTCTACGAAGCCGACTACGTCGTCGAGGCGTACGGGACCGGAGCGGTGATGGGGGTCCCCGCCCACGACGAACGCGACCGCCGCTTCGCCGAAGAACACGACATCCCGACCTCGGAGGCCGAACTCCTCGAGCCCGCGGTGGCGGCGTCGGTGGGCTCGCCCGCGACCCGATACCGGCTTCGCGACTGGCTGATCTCCCGGCAGCGGTACTGGGGCCCGCCGATCCCGATCGTCCACTGCCCCGACTGTGGAGCGGTGCCGGTCCCCGAGGACGAGCTCCCGGTGCTCCTGCCCGAGGTCGACGACTTCCGGCCCACGGGAACGGGCCGGTCTCCCCTCGCCGCGGCCCACGACTGGGTCGACACGTCCTGTCCGCGGTGTGGCGGTCCGGGGCGGCGCGAGACGGAGGTCAGCGACACGTTCGTCGACTCGGCGTGGTACTTCCTCCGCTACCCGTCGACCGAGTACCACGATCGGGCGTGGGATCCAGACCGGACCGCGAAGGTGCTGCCGGTCGACTTCTACGCCGGAGGTCCCGAGCACATCCAGCGTCACCACCTGTACGCCCGGTTCGTCACGATGGCCCTGCACGATCTCGGCCTGGTGCCCTTCGAGGAGCCGTTCCCACGGATCCGCATCGGCGGGATGATCATCGAGGGCGGCGCGAAGATGTCCAAGAGCCGGGGCAACGTCGTGAGCCCCGACGACTACATCGACACCGTGGGGGCCGATGCGCTGCGTTGCGGGCTGCTGTTCTCGGCACCCTGGGAACAAGGCGGCGAGTTCACTAACGCCGCCATCGCCGGCATCGAGCGCTTCTTTGCCAGAACGTGGAGGACGATCACCGGGCCCGACGGAGCCGAACCCGACAACAGCATCATGGCCCGAGCCATCAAGGCGGTGACCGACGCCATCGAACGGCTGGCGTTCAACGTCGCCATCGCCCGCCTGATGGAGCTGCTTCCGCACATCGGATCACCTGCCTCGAAGCGGACCTTCGTGCGCTTGCTGGCCCCCTTCGCGCCGCACCTCGCCGAGGAGCTCTGGATGCGCCTGGGAGAGCCGTTCTCCGTCCATACCCAGCCATGGCCACGCTACGACGAACGGCTGCTCGAAGACGAGGAGGTGGAGCTGGCGGTCCAGGTCGACGGCAAGGTCCGGGGGACGGTCACCGTGCCCCGAGACGCCTCCGAATCCGACGTCTCCGAGATCGCGAGACGCCAGGTGGCAGGGTTGCCCATGACCGACGAGGTTCGCGTCGTCTATGTGCCGGGCCGCGTCGTCAACTTCGTGACCGGCGAGAGCGGCATGAGCCGTCGATCGGACCGCACGAGGCCAGACGGCGATGTCGCGGCGGTCTCCGGGACCGCATGATCCGTCGATTCCCTCTCGGGGCGCATCTGGGCGCCGGGTCTCCCACGTCGCGGCAAGGAATCAGCAATGAACGTGCAACCTGCACCGGGCACGATGGCCGCTCGCAGACCGAAGGACGGCCCATGATCGACAGCCCCCTCCACACCCGAGAACCGGCGAGCACCCTCAGGGTCGGCGGCGCCTGCGCCATCGCCGCCGGCGTGCTCATGGCGACCGCCGCCATCACCTACCTGCTCCTTCCAGGATCCCAGCGCGCCGCCGTCGGCGGTGCGGAACTGCTCCCCTCGGTCGCCGCCGGACACGCCCTGCTGACCGCCGAGTTCTGGCAGCTCGCCCTCGTCGGCATCGTCGGATTGGGGCTCGTGCCGGCCCTCAGCCGCCTCGTCGCCGACGGGGCGCCCGGCCTCGTCCGCTGGTTCGCCAACATCGCCTTCGTCGGGTACGCGGTGACGGCGGTCAGCTACTTCTTCACCATGGGTCGCCTCCCGACCGTGGCCAAGGCCTACGTCGCCGGTGACGAGCCCACCCGAGCGGCGCTGCTCGCCCTCTGGCGCTCCAGCCTCGATCTCCAGGCCTACTGGCAGTTCGCCGCGGTGGGGCTGTTCGTCCTGCTCGTCAGCGGGCTCGCTCTGAGGCTCGAACGCCTCCCCGCCGGGCTCGGTGTCGTCGGGATCGCCTTCGGTGTGCTCAACCTCCTCGTGCCGTTCGGCATCGGGATGTGGAACCCGTCGTTCATCAGCGTCCTCGTCGGGATCTCCATCGTGATCGCACCCGTCTGGTACGTGTGGGTCGGGACCGTCCTGTGGCGTCGAGCCGACCGGACATGACCGCCCCGGTGGGCACCCGGCCCGATCCCCGATGGGTCGCCGCCGCCGACGAGCTCGCCGCGGCGCTGATCCGGCGAGCCGAACCCGTCCGGTTCACGGTGGCCGGGACGCCGGCCGAGGTCGACGACGTGCTCCGCCTCCGAGGGCGGATCTCCATCGAGGAAGGCTGGCGATCGCCCGAGGAGCTCCCGGACGGCCGGGAGCGGGACTCGTACGACGACGCCCAGGCCGTCCACGTCGTCGGGGTCCACGAGGGTGAGCTCGCCGCCTCGGCTCGGATCGTCCTCCCGGTGGCCGGTCGGCCCCTCCCCACCGAGCTTGCCTTCGAGGTCGAGGGCGGACCTTTCGACGATGCCGTGGACGTGGGCCGCGCCATAGTCGCTCGCCCCTATCGCGAACGCACCCACCGGGTGTTCGGCGGGCTCGCCGGTGCGGTATGGCGAACGATGGCCGCCCACGGCTACCGCTCGGCGCTCATGGCGGGCACCGAACGCACCCTCGGGCTGGTCGAGCTCCTCGGACTGGAGGTCACGATCGTCGGACCGCCACGCCGGTACTGGGGCGCCCTCCGCTACCCGGCCCGCTTCGCCCCACCAGAGCGCCCCGACTGACCACGCCGCACACGACCCCCGATCGGCGGTCGTCCTCGAGGACGAGCGCCACGGCGGCGGCCTCAGGATGCTCGAGGACCGCCATCGGCGGCCTCAGGATGCTCGAGGACCGCCATCGGCGGCCTCCGCGCCGGCGAGGAACGCCGCCGCCCTCGGGCCGATGTCCTCGGGGAAGTCGATCCAGGGGAGGTGCCCCGACCCGGGGAACATCTCCAGCGGGGCGTTCGGCATGAGCTCGGCGAGCCGCTCGGCGACGTCCCGACCGCCGAAGGCGTCGTCCTCACCCCACAGGAACAGCGTCGGGGTCGTCACCGCGGCGATGAGCTCGTCGGGGAGCGTCAACGCCGGATCGAAGCCCCGGATCGACACCGCCGATCCGATCGTGTTCCCGTCGTTCTCCATCGTGTCCGTGTACCGCTGCAGGTCGAGGTACCAGTCCTTGAACGCCTGGGGGATGCGCCCGGCGTCGAGGCTCGCCCCGTGGCCGATCTGACGGAGGATCATGTCACCGACCTTCCCGTTGGGCGGGAAGAGCCCGGTGAAGCGCCGGAACCACCCCATGCTCATGAGCCGCATGAACGGCGGGGTCCGCATCCCGGGGGCGAAGGCCGGGCACGCCATCTGCACCATCCGGACGATCCGCTCCGGCGCCGCCGCCGCCGACCGGAGGGCGAGGTAACCCCCGAAGGACGAGGCGACGACGTGAGCGCGTTCGACCCCAAGGCCGTCGAGCACGTCGGCGACGAACCGATCGGCGAACCGTTCGAGGTCCTGGCGCTCGACGATCGCCGGCCACGGCTCGCTGAGGCCCGTCCCCGGCCGGTCGACGATGAACCTGGTGAACCCTTCGAAGGCGCCGACGATCGGCGCCCAGGTCGTCCCCGCGTTGGGCCCGCCATGGAGGAACAGGATCGGCGGGCCCTCACCGACGACCTGGACCCGGACCTCCGTCCCCGTCGTCGCCAAGCGGACGCGCCGCTCCCGGGGTTCGATGCCGTAGCCAGCCCAGAACGTCGCCTCCGCCTCGCGGTAGCGCTCCTCGTCCATCGTCCCCTCCCGTCCGCTGGTTGACATATTCTATGTCATTATGACATACTCTATGTCACTCTATCTCGGAGGACCGTGAACTCCCGCACCAACCAGCTCGACCGCACCCGAACGGCCATCGTCGAAGCCACCACCGACCTCCTCCTCAACTCCACCGACCCGAACGGCTTCACGATGCAGAACGTCGCCGATGCCGCCGGGGTGTCGCACCGCACCCTCTACCGGCACTTCGCGTCGCGGGAGGAGCTCATCAACACCGTCGGGGCCACGATGGACCGAGCCATGGCCTACGCGGAGGATCCCCTCGACATCGGGACCCTCGAACGCTGGCTCGCCGCCACCGACGACGTGATGGCCTTCGGGGCCACCCATCGCGACATGCTCCGCCGCGTCATCACCGTCGAGATCGCCTCCGGGCAGTGGCGCACCGACCGCGACACCCGCTACTGGGAGCTGTTCCGCGCCCGCTTCCCCCACCTCGACGAAGCAACGGCAAGGGAGGACTTCGCCGCCCTTCGCCATCTCCTCTGGTCGGGGAACGCCATCGTGATCGGGGAACGCTTCGGCCTGGAGGCGCCCCGGGTCGCCGCCGGAGTCGCCCGCGCCGCCCAGGCGTTCATCGCCGACATCGCCGCTCGCGACGCCGCCGCAGCCGAGGAGCAGGGTCGGTGACCACCCTCCAGCCCGTCCCCCTCGTCGACCTCTCCGGTCCCCCACTCGAGGGGTTGACCCTCGGCGGGAAGGCCGCGGAGCTCGCCAGGCTCGCCGCGGTCGGCCTCCCGGTCCCACCCGGCGTCGTGATCCCCGCCGAGGCCACTGCCGCCGACCTCGACCGGCTCGCCTCCGAGATCGCCGACCGGTTCGCCGGGACCACCCTCGCCGTGCGGTCGTCGGGCGTGGCCGAGGATCTCGCCGACGCTTCCTACGC
>JALVQZ010000219.1 GCA_027036355.1 Acidimicrobiia bacterium
CCGACCGGTTCCTGCCGGACAAGGCGATCGACCTGATCGACGAGGCGGGAAGCCGGATGCGCATGAAGCGCAAG
This sequence comes from Acidimicrobiia bacterium, assembly GCA_027036355.1. Classification (GTDB taxonomy): domain Bacteria; phylum Actinomycetota; class Acidimicrobiia; order Spongiisociales; family UBA5794; genus JALSQW01. Next base: position 75 of record JALVQZ010000219.1, read on the forward strand.
GACCTCCCGCCGGCGATCAAGGAGATCGACGAGAAGATCGGCAAGCTGCGCGGCGACAAGCGCGAAGCGGTCTACGCCCAGCAGTACGAACGGGCCGCCCAGCTCCGCGACCAGGAGCGGACGTTGCTGTCCGAACGTCTCGAGAAGGAGCAGGAAGGCGCCGCCTCCGGTCAGGAGTACGGCGTCGTGATCGACGAGGAGGAGATCGCCGAGGTCCTCGCCCAGTGGACCGGGATCCCCGTGCATCGCCTCACCGAGGAAGAGACCGAGAAGCTCCTCAACATGGAAGCCGAGCTGCACAAGCGGATCGTCGGCCAGCACGACGCCATCGAGGCGGTCAGCAAGGCGATCCGTCGGACGCGGGCCGGGCTCAAGGACCCGAAGCGTCCCGCCGGGTCGTTCATCTTCCTCGGACCGTCGGGCGTCGGCAAGACCGAGACCGCCAAGACGCTGGCCGAGTTCCTCTTCGGCGACGAGGACGCGTTGATCCAGATCGACATGTCCGAGTACATGGAGAAGCACGCCGTGTCCCGGCTCGTCGGCTCGCCGCCCGGCTACGTCGGCTACGACGAGGGCGGCCAGCTCACCGAGGCCGTGCGTCGCAAGCCGTTCTCGGTGGTCCTGTTCGACGAGATCGAGAAGGCCCACCCCGACGTGTTCAACATCCTCCTCCAGATCCTCGAGGACGGTCGCCTGACCGACTCGCAGGGCCGGACGGTGGACTTCAAGAACACGGTCATCATCATGACCTCGAACCTGGGAACCGCCGATCTGCGCAAGAAGGCGATCGGGTTCACGACCTCGGACGAGGCCGTCAACTACGCCAAGATGCGGGAGAAGGTGACCGAGGCGCTGAAGCGGCACTTCCGTCCCGAGTTCCTCAACCGGATCGACGAGGTCATCGTGTTCCACGAGCTGACGATGGACGAGGTCAAGGAGATCGTCGACCTGCTGCTCGAGCGGCTCCGCGGCCAGCTCGAGAGCCAGTCCCTCGACATGGTGCTCACCGACGACGCCAAGGAGCTCCTCGCCAAGAAGGGCTACGACCCCGAGCTGGGCGCCCGGCCGCTGCGTCGAGCCATCCAGCGGCTCCTGGAGGACCCCCTCTCGGAGAAGGTCCTCAACAAGGAGTTCCCGGCCGGGTCGACGATCCTCATCGACATCGACGAGGAGGATCCCGAGCGGCTCCACTTCGGCGCCGTCGAGACCCCGAACCAGCCTCCGGTCGAGCTCGCCGACCAGGGCTGACCGGACGGCGACCGACCACGATCGAGTTGCGCCGGCCCCGACGGGCCGGCGCAACCGCGTCCGGCGGTGCGAGTTGGTGTTCAGGGTCCTAGACTGCGCCGGGTCCGCCCCGGCTCAGCGGGGCACTTTCCTGTAGACGAACGAAAGGTTCGATCCTATGCGCACGAGGTTCATGCGGAAGGGCGTCTACGTCGCCCTCATGCTCGCCTTCGCGCTGGTCGCTGCAGCGTGCGGCGGTGGCACCAACGAGACCACCACCACGGCTGCGACCGGCGGCACCGAAGCCACCACCACGACGACCGCCGCCCCAGGCGAGTCCACCACCACCACGACCGAGCCCGAAGGGATGCCGGGTGAAGGCATCAAGGTCGGGATGGCCTACGACATCGGCGGCCGCGGCGACAAGTCGTTCAACGACTCCGCGGCGGCAGGCCTCGACAAGGCCAAGGACGAGTTCGGCATCGAGGTGCAGGAACTCGAGCCGACCGCCGGTGGCGAGAACCGGGAAGAGAACCTGCGGCTCCTCGCCGAGGGTGGCTTCGATCCGATCTTCGCGATCGGCTTCGCCTTCGCCGAGGGCGTCGACCGGGTCGCGCAGGACTTCCCCGACACCACCTTCGCGATCGTCGACTCGGTCGTCGACCAGCCGAACGTCCTGTCGCTGGTCTTCGCCGAGCACGAGGGCTCCGCGCTCGTCGGCGCCGCCGCGGCGCTGAAGTCCGAGACCGGCACGATCGGGTTCATCGGCGGGGTCAACATCGGGCTCATCAACAAGTTCGAAGCGGGGTACCGCTTCGGGGCCGAGTCCGTCAACCCCGACATCGAGATCCTGAGCACCTACCTGACCGAGCCGCCGGACTTCTCGGGCTTCAACGACCCGGCGAAGGGCAAGGAAGCGGCGCTGGCCATGTTCGAGCAGGGCGCCGACGTCGTGTACCACGCGGCGGGCGGCTCCGGCACGGGCCTGTTCCAGGCGGCCAAGGAGTTCACCGAGCAGGGCGGCTCCAAGGTCTGGGGCATCGGCGTCGACTCGGATCAGTACAACACCGTCGATCCCGAGCTCCAGGACTTCGTCCTGACGTCGATGCTCAAGCGGGTCGACGTGGCCGTCTACACGACGATCAAGAACTTCGTCGAGGGCGTCGCCCAGGATCCGATCACGGTCTTCGACGTGAAGGCCGACGGCGTCGGCTACTCCACCTCCGGTGGCTTCGTCGACGACATCGTGCCGCAGCTCGAGGAGCTGAAGCAGAAGATCATCGACGGCACGGTGACGGTGCCCGACACGCTCGGGTGATCGACCGTTCGATGTGACATGGCGTGGGCCCGAGGCGCTAGCCTCGGGCCCACTGTCGTGCATGGATCGTCGGACGGGGAGGGAACAGTGACCGAGCCGCGGTACGCGGTCGAACTGGAGGGCATCACCAAGACGTTCCCCGGCGTGGTCGCCAACGACGACGTCAACCTGAGCGTCCTCGAAGGCGAGATCCACGCCATCGTCGGCGAGAACGGCGCCGGCAAGTCCACGTTGATGAAGATCCTGTACGGGATGCAGAGCCCCGACGACGGGGTCGTCCGCATCCGAGGCGAGACCGTTCACTTCCGCTCCCCGAAGGACGCCATCGCCCACGGCATCGGCATGGTCCACCAGCACTTCATGCTCGCCGACAACCTCACCGTCCTGGAGAACCTGGTCCTCGGCTCCGAGCCGCGCCGCGGGCCCGCCCTCGACTTCGAGTCGGCCCGCACGCGGATCGTCGAGCTCGGGGCGCTGTACGGCATGCCCCTCGATCCCGACGAGCTCGTCGAGACCCTCACCGTCGGCGAGCGCCAGCGGGTGGAGATCCTGAAGGTGCTGTACCGGGGCGCCGACATCCTCATCCTCGACGAGCCCACCGCCGTGCTCGTTCCCCAGGAGGTCGACGAGCTGTTCAAGAACCTTCGCCGGTTGAAGGACGAAGGGGTGACGATCCTGTTCATCTCGCACAAGCTCGAGGAGGTCCTGGCGATCGCCGACTCGATCACCGTGATGCGACAGGGCCACACGGTGGCCACCGTCTCGCCGACCGAGGTGGACGTCCATCAACTCGCCGAGCTCATGGTCGGAAGCGAGCTTCCCACCCCCGAGACCACCGAGTCGACGGTCACCGACGTCGTGGAGCTGTCGGTCCGTGGCCTCGGGTCGCGCAACGAGGACGGGCGCTGGGACATCGAGGACATCACCTTCGACATCCACCGTGGGGAGGTCGTCGGGGTGGCCGGGGTCG
>JALVQZ010000220.1 GCA_027036355.1 Acidimicrobiia bacterium
GGCCACCGGACAGAACTCGGCGTGGTGCTCGTGGGCTCGCAAGGCGGCGTCTCGCTTGTCCTCGGCCACGTCGGCGAGGTGGTACGTCACGTGGATCCGGCGGACCACGAGGACCTTGCCGTCCTTGACCACGTCACCGACCGTGTCGGAGGTGAGTCGCCCTTCGCCGGCATCGATACCGCGCGCCTCCAGCGCGCCCCCAAGGGTCCCCGTCAGTCAGCCCCCGGCGGCGGCGACCAGGTAGTCGATCGTGGTCGCGTCGGGTGGGAAGTCGGAGGGCGAGACCCCGTAGTGTTGGGCGATCTCGCCATGGACCCCGAAGGTGATCGGATCGCGGCGGCCCGGCACCCAGGCCTTGCGGATGGGGCCGCGGATCCGTTCGATGTGCACTTCGGACCGGTACGCGATCGCTTCGTCCATGGAACCTCCTCATCGGCTCCAACCGTAGACAACCGGGACCCCGTTCGCCCGAACGTATCGGCCACCGGCGATCGCCGATGGCGGGGCAGTCCGGTACCATTCGTTCGAGAGGAGTTGACCGTGACGGACCTCGAGCGGATAACGGCCGAGCTGGCCGAGATCCAGGACGCCCTGCTGGCCCTGGACGACGACGCGTTCGCCGAACGGTACGAGCTGCAGCTCCGGCAGGACCGCCTCCGCCGGGAGGCCGACCGGTACCGGACGGACTTCGACGAGCAGCGACCCATCCCCGACCTCCTCGCCGAGCTGCGGTCGATCGACGGTCGCGTCGCGGCCGCCGAACGGCGGGTCTCCGGGTTCACGATGATGTCCGGTCCCGGCGGCACCGGCGGGGCGTCCGCAGCGGTCAGTGGGGAGATGACCAAGGCCGTCATCGACGCCAAGGCGAACGCCGCCCGGGACCTGGGTCCGCTGCTGGCGAGGAAGGCCGCCATCGAACGCATCCTCGCCGAACGGGGGGTCGACCCGGCCACCGGCCGAGCACGGACGACGACCCAGCCGGCGGACCTCGTACCTCAGCCTGACCTCACCGCCGAGTAGGAGGCGCACCATGGACGGGAAGAAGCAGCGCAAGGCACTGAGCGCGGCCGAAGCGGCGATCCGCGCCCTGGCCGACGGGCGTCCCGACGACGCCCGCCGGGCCGCCAGGAAGGTCCTCGAACTCGACCAGGTCGGCATGTTCACGGACTTCCACGAGGTCGTCGACACCGCGGCCGGGCACCTCGACGACGGGGTCCCGATCCCGCCGATGACGTGGGACCTGATCGGTCAGGCGGCCGGTCCCGGCCCGTTGAGCATCCTCGTCGAGGAGCTCAAACGCGCCGCCGGCGAGCCGGTGACCGACTGAGCCATGTCCCTCGAGGACCATTGGGACGACATCTACCGTCGACGCGGCCCCGAGGGGGTGAGCTGGCATCAACAGGACCCGTCGACGTCGATGCGGCTGATCGCCGAGGCGGTCCCCGGTCCTGAAGCCACGATGGTCGACGTCGGCGGCGGGTCGTCGCGACTGGTCGACCGGCTCGTCGCCGCGGGCTTCGGGTCGGTGACGGTCGCGGACGTGTCGGCGACGGCCCTGGCCTTCGCCCAGGAACGTCTCGGTCCCGTCGCCGACCGCGTCGCATGGGTACACACCGACGTGCGCGCGTGGCGGCCCGAGCAGGGATTCGACCTCTGGCACGATCGGGCGGTGTTCCATTTCATGGTCGACGCCGAGGATCGTCGCAGGTACGTCGAGACCATGCGCCGGGCGGTGGCCCCGGGGGGCGCGGCGATCGTCGCGACCTTCGCCCTCGACGGGCCGGAGCGATGCAGCGGCCTCCCGGTGCAGCGCTATGGCCGCGACGAGCTGGCGGCGGTGTTCGCCGACTTCATGGCACCCGAGGCCTTCGAAGGGGAGACCCACATCACCCCCGCCGGGGTCGAGCAGCGGTTCCTCTATGGCGTCTTCCGTCGACCCTCCGGGACGCCGGGCGACTGACCCCGCCGGCGTGGCCGGACGCGGGGACCCGAGGGAAGGCCGGTAGCCTTCCCTCCATGGGCGACTACCACGTGCATCTCCATCCCCACGGTCCCTACCGTGGCGTTGGGCCCGAACCGGGCGACTACCCGCCGGGCCACGTCGAGGCGTACGTGGAGGCGGCTGCGGCTCGCGGGGCCACCGAGATCGCCTTCACCGAGCATCTCTACCGGTGCGTCGAGGCGGAGGCCGCCTTGGGTCCGTTCTGGGAGGCCGAACCGCGTCGCGACCTCGCCGATCAGACCCGCGCCTTCGTCGAGGAGGACCGGCTGCTGTCCCTCGACGGGTACGTCGACGCCGTCGTCGCGGCCCAGGATCGGGGGCTCCCGGTGTTGCTCGGCCTCGAGGTGGACTTCTTCCCCGAGACCATCGGCGCGGTGCTCGACCTCCTCGCCCCGTACCCCTGGGACGTGCTCATCGGGTCGGTCCACTGGGTCGGGGGCTGGTCGGTCGACCACGCGGACGTGGCCTGGGAGTTCGAACGCCGCGGCGTGCGCCGCGCCTACGAGGACTACTTCGCCATCGAGGCCGACCTCGCCGCCTCGGGTGCCGTGGACGTCCTCGCCCACGTCGACGTCGTCAAGAAGCACGGCCACCGTCTCCCCGAGCCGCCCCTCGACCTGTACGGCCCGGTGGTCGACGGCGCCGCTCGCAGCGGAACGGCGGTCGAGGTGTCCACCGCCGGCCTCCACGTGCCGGCCGCCGAGATCTACCCGGAGCCGACGCTGCTGGGGATGTTCCACGAGGCCGGCGTGCCGATCACCTTCGCCTCAGACGCCCACACGCCGGCCGACGCGGCACGGGACCGCGACCGGGCGGTGGACCTCGCTCGCCGGGTCGGCTACACCCACCGTGCGGCGTTCCGCCGGCGGCGGCGAAGCGAGGTTCCGATCGAACAGGTTCCGATCGACGAGGAGGAGCTGCCATGACCGGGATCATCCACGAGGACGAGAACCCGTTCCAGGATCCGGAGGAGGGTCGGGATCCGGTGCGACGCTTCCGGGGGCGGCTCGCCGCTCCGGTCACGGTCGTGACGGCCGGCCTCGAGGGGGAACGTGCGGGGTTGACCGTGTCGTCCCTCGTCGTGTCGGAGGGCGATCCGTCTCGGGTGCATTTCCTCGTGGCGCCGACGGCGGAGGTCTACGACCTCCTCGGGCGCTCGGGCCGGTTCGTCGTGCACATCCTCGACGTGTCCCAACGGCAGATCGCCGAGTTGTTCGCGGCTCGGCGGCCGGCGCCGGGAGGGCCCTTCGCCTCGGTCGCGTTCACGGATTCGGCGTGGGGGCCGGTCCTCGACGAGGTGCCGGACCGGGCGTACTGCAGCTACGTCACCGGAGTGGAGGAGGGGTACTCGATCCTGGTCAGCGCCGATATCGACCGGGTCGAACTCGCCGACCTCACCGACCCCCTCGTCTACTTCCGCGGCCGCTACCGCACCCTGTCCTGACCCCCACCCACGTCCCGGATCCGCGAACCCAGGGTTGGTGGCGCCCCCTGAGGGCTTGGCGAACCCTGGGTTGTGGGCGCCCTGTGAGGGCTTGGCGAACCCTGGGTTGTGGGCGCCCTGTGAGGGCTTGGCCAGCCCA
>JALVQZ010000221.1 GCA_027036355.1 Acidimicrobiia bacterium
CGGGTGGACTACGCCCGACGGCGGTGCGTGGGGTGGCCGTGGGCGGGATGGCCGGGCTCCTCGAAATGGCCGGCGGGGTCGTACCCGGTCCCGGTGACGACGACGGGCCCGGTCGGGAGCCAGATCTCGGTGACGGTCATCTCGTTCTCGGTGAGGGTGCCGGTCTTGTCGGTGCAGATGACGTCGGCCGAGCCCAGGGTCTCGGCCGATCGCAGGCGGCGGATGAGCGCATTGCGCCGCACCATGTTGCGGACGCCGAGACCGAGGGTGATCGTCACCACGGCGGGGAGACCCTCGGGAACGGCCGCCACCGCCAGGGACACACCGGTGAGGAACATCTCCAGCGGCGGCTTGCCGGCGATGACGCCGCCGACGAACACGACGACGCCGACGGCGATGACGAGCGCCCCGAGACGCCTCCCGAGTCCTTCGAGACGCCGCTGCAGCGGCGTCTCCTCGGTGCCGAGCTCCTGGGACAGGCGGGCGATGTGTCCGAACTCGGTGGTCATGGCGGTGGCCACGACGATCCCGGTGCCGCGGCCGTTGACGACGACCGTTCCCATGAAGGCCATGTCGGATTGTTCCGCCAGCGGGGCGTCTGGGGGCACCGGGTCGGTGGACTTGGCGACGGGGACCGATTCGCCGGTCAAGGCCGACTCGTCGATGCGGAGGTTGAGGGAGGTGCCGAGACGCAGGTCGGCGGGGACCTGGTCGCCGACCTCGAGGACGACGACGTCGCCGGGGACGAGGGTCTCGGCGGGCACCGTCCGTTCGGTGCCGTCCCTGACCACGGTGCAGGTCGGCGTCAGCATCCGCTTCAGCGCCTCGAGGGCCTTCTCGGCCCGGTACTCCTGGACGAAGCCGAGCACACCGTTGAGGACGACGATGGCGACGATGACGACCGCGTCGACGGTGTCGCCGACCCCGACCGAGATGATGGCGGCGATCGCGAGGATCCCGATGAGCGGATCGACGAACTGGCGGAGGAGCGCCTTCCACCACGGCTCCTTGGAGACCTCCTCGAGCCGGTTCGGGCCGTACGTTTCGAGGCGTTCGGCTGCTTGGCTCGATGTCAGGCCGCGGTCGAGGTCGGTGTCGAGGGAGGCGGCGACGTCGTCGATCGTCATCGCATGCCACGACGTCCGTGCGGGGGCGGAGCCGGCGGCGGTCGGGGAGGCGCGGTCGTTCATCCGGTGACGGTTCTGGCCGGCCGGAGAGAGGGACCCCAGCGGTCGAGCATGACGGCGAACAGGGGCGGGACGAGCAGCGTCGACAATCCGGAGGCGGCGACGAGGGCGGTGAAGAGCTGGTCGTTGATGATCCCGGCGGTGAGGAGGAGCTGGGCGACGATGATCTCGGTCGTGAGTCGCGCGTTGAGTCCGACCCCGGTGGCCAGGGCCTCCTTCTTGGTGGCTCGTCCGAACGGGACCATGAGCCAGGCGCCGATCAGCTTCCCGAAGAACGCCGCCGAGAAGAGGCCGATCGCCAGCCAGGGTGCCTCGAGCATGCCGCTCAGGTCGACCGAGAGGCCGACCCACAGGAAGAAGAGGGGCCCGAAGAAGCCGTAGGCCCCCAGGTCGATGGCGTTCCGTACGGCGCTTCGTTCCGGTTGGTCCCCGTCGACGGTCGGTCGCAGGACGACGCCGGTGATGAGGGCGCCGACCACGAGCCCGAGGCCGACGAGCTGGGCGAGGCCGCCGAGGGCGAACAGCGCCACGGAGCTCAACAGGAGGAGCTCGCGGGGCTTCCCGTGGGTCCACGACGCCAGGAAGGGCAGGACCCAGCGGTAGGCGGCGTAGGCGGCGGCGGCGAAGGCGGCTCCGCCGATGAGGACGTCGGAGATGTCGTGTTCGATCGTGGCCGAGATGGGGCCCTGATCACCGGCGGCAGCCGTCCCGATCCACACCGAGGTGACGACGACGAGGACGACCTCGATGACGTCGTCGAGCACCCCTGCGCCGACGATGAACCGACCGACGCGGGTGTTGACCATGTCGAACTCGTCGAGGATGGGAACGACGACGGCTTCCGCGGTCGGCATCCGGGTCATGCCGATGAAGAACGACAGGAACACGCCGTAGCCCAGGGACACCATGAAACCGAACCCGAGGAGGAAGGGCACCACCGTGTTGAGGACCGTCAGGAGGACGATGTCGCCACCCATACGTGACATCTCGTCGAGGTCGATCTCCAGGCCGATGAGCAGCAGCAGCCACAGGACGCCGAGCTGACCGAGGAGGCCGAGGATCGATCCGAGGGGGCTGGAGGGATCCGGGTTGCCGATGAGGAGATGGGCGCCCATCCCGACGAACAGGGCAGCCAGGATCCGGGGAACGCGGACGCGATCGAAGGCGGTGCCGAGGGCGAACCCGATCCCGAGGAGGAGGGCGATCTCGGCCAGTGCCTTCCCGAACTCGACCTCGCTCACCGGCCACCTCCGTCGGACGGAACGGAATCCGATGGTAGCGAGGCGCCCGCCGGGGTCGTCAGGCGGCGGGGAGGCTGAGGGTGAACACGGAGCGACCGTCGACGACTCGATAGCGGAGGTCGCCCGACATCATGCGGGCGAGCTGGCGTCCGAGGGCGAGCCCGAGGCCCAGCGACCCGGGCAGTCCGGGGAGGTCGGTCGCCCGGTAGTACCGTTCGAAGATCGCCTCCCATTCGCTCTCGGGGAGCCCTTCTCCGGCGTCGGCCACGTGGATGGCGCACCACCCCGGGCGGTCGCTCTCGACGGTGACGGTGACCGGCTCCGAGCCGTACTTGTGGGCGTTGGAGAGGAGGTTGCGGATGATCTGGCGAAGCCGGAACGGATCGACCTTCGCCATGCAGGCCGTCGTCGGCAGCACCAAGGCGGGTTCGCCCTGGCGCCATGCTTCGGTGACGGTCCGAACCTCGTCGGCGATGTCGGTCGGTCGAAGCCGGAGTTCGAGCGACAGGACGTCGCTGCGGGCGGCGGCGAGGAGGTCGTCGACGAGGTCGGCCATCTCGTCGGCCTGTGTGGCCAGGAGACGCGTGAGTTCGGCGCGTTCGGCGGCGGAGAAGTCCCCGGCCCGGTCGTGGAGTTCGGCGGCCAGGCCGACGATGGTCGTCAGCGGGGTCCGCAGCTCGTGGCTGACGGATCGGACGAGGTCGTCCTTCGATCGGGCGAGCTGACGTAGCTCGTGTTCGGAGCGGACGGCGTCGGACTGGTCGACGACCTGGGTGAGGATCGATTGGAGGGCTCCGTCGGACGAGCGGATGGCCGAGACGTGGAGACGTACCGGGATGGTCGTGCCGTCGGGGCGATGGAGGCGCCGGTCGGTCGTGTAGGTGTCGAGGGTCCCGCCGGTCATCGCGGCGTGGCGTCGTTGGATGTCGTCGATGTCGTTGTGGTCGACCAGCGCCCGGATCTGGAGCCGGTCCGCTTCGGGAGGGAGCCCGACCATGGTGAGGAACGCCGGGTTGGCGCGGACGACCGACAGGTCGGGAGAGTTGATGATCATCCCGATGGGGGCGTCGAGGAACGCGGTGCGGAACAGGCGCTCCGAGTCGGCGAGCCGCTGCTGGGTCTCGTACCGATCGGTGACATCTTCGAGGATGCCTTCGAGGAGCTCGATCTTGCCGTCTTGGCCCGAGATGGGGCGGGAGGTCGACCGGGCCCAGATGGTGCGACCGTCGAGGGTCCTGAGCTGGATGTCCTGCTGGGTCGGTCCGTCGATCGAGGACGCGAAGAACCCGTCCCGGATCTCGGGTTCGACGTACAGGTCCCTGACCGACAGGTCGAGGAGGGTGGCGACGTCGGGGGCGCCGAGGAGCTCGGCCAGAGCGGGATTGCCCATCACGATGCGCCCATCGGGGGTCGTCTGGAAGACCCCGACGGGGAGACGCTCGATGTAGCCGTGGAGGTCGTCCGATACGCGTTCGAGGGGTCGTGCTCCCGCCATGGGATGCTCATCGGCGACAGACGTCGGGGGATTGAGCGAATGCGGCCCGGTTCGGTGGTCGGCTGCGGCTACCGGGTTCCCGCCGATAGCCTGGCGAGCCCGCCGCCTCCCGGGAAATCAGGGGGTTCACAAACGGCCCGCCGTATGTGATAGTGGGGTGCGCTCGTGTCCCGGACCGGACGGGACCGGGGGTTGGTGGTTCGGAAACCTTCGCTGGAGGACTCGTACATGGCGTCAGTGGGAAAACCGCGCAAGGCGGTGGTGACTCGCGCTCAGCGCGAACGGGAGGAAGCCAAGGAGCGGATCGAGCGGGACACGCTGACCCGGACCCGACGTGATCGGGATCGCAACAAGCTCACCGACGACCGCGGCCGGCTCACCACCGACCTCGTCAGCCAGTACCTGACGGCCATCGGCGAGTACGAGCTGCTGACCGCCGAGAAGGAGGTCGAGTACGCCCAGAAGATCGAGGGCGGCCAGCGTGCCCAGGAGAAGCTCGAGGCGGGGGAGTACCAGGGCAAGGCCGAGGAGATCGCCTTGCGCCGTCAGGTCCGGCGCGGTCAGGAGGCGAAGGATGCGTTCCTCACCGCGAACCTGCGCCTCGTGGTGGCCAACGCCCGTCGCTACGCCAACACCTCCGGCATCGACTTCCTCGATCTGATCCAGGAAGGGAACCTGGGGCTGATCCGTGCGGTCGAGAAGTTCGACTGGCGCAAGGGTTTCAAGTTCTCGACGTACGCCACGTGGTGGATCCGTCAGGCGATCACCCGGGCCATCGCCGACAAGTCCCGGACCGTCCGCATCCCCGTGCATCTCCACGACACCTTGGCGGCGGTTCGGGCCGCCCAGGCGAGCCTCAAGGCGGAGCTGGGTCGCGATCCGAAGCCCGAGGAGATCGCCGAGGAGGCGGGAGTCGAGGTGGCCAAGGTGGAGCTCGCGCTCGGTGTGGCCGACACCGTGTCGTTGGAGCAGCCGATCGGCGAGGACGGTGCTCAGCTCGGCGACTTCATCGAGGACGAGGACGCCGTCGATCCGGTCAAGGTGACCGAGGAGATGGACATCGCCAACAGCCTGCGGATCTCGATCGAGCGGCTCCCCGAGCGGGAGGGACGGATCCTGGCGTTGCGCTACGGGTTCTACGACGGGGTGCCGAGGACGCTCGAGGAGATCGGCGAGGAGTTCAACCTCACCAGGGAGCGGATCCGTCAGCTCGAGAAGCTCGCGCTCTGCCGGCTCCGCCACCCGAGCTTCGGCATCCGCGAACAGGACCTCGTCTAGCCCCCCATCCCCGAACCCAGGGTTCGCAGCGCCCTCAGAGGGCTCCCACAACCCAGGGTTCGCCAGTCCCCCCGAACCGTGGGCTGGCGGCGCCCTTAGAGGGCTTCCACAACCCTGGGTTCGCCGAGCCCTGTGGGGGCTTCCACAACCCTGGGTTCGCCGAGCCCTGTGGGGGCTTCCACAACCCTGGGTTCGCCGAGCCCTGTGGGGGCTTCCGCAACCCTGGGTTCGTGGGACCTTCGGCCCCTGCCCGAAGGCGGCATGGACCCGGTAGCCTGCTCCTGGGAGGTGCATGGTGAGGTTGGAATCCCTGGTCGGTGGCGCGACGGAGGTGGTCGGTCCGGAGACCTGCCTGGCGGACGCGGCCGCGCTCATGCTCGATCACGACGTCTCCGCCGTCGCCGTCGTCGCCGACCGTGAGATGGTCGGCATCCTCACCGACCGCGACCTCACCCGAGCCCTGGCCGAAGCCGAGGACACCTCCGCCGAGATGGTCCAGGACTGGATGAGCGAGGCGCCCGATGTCATGGCGCCCGACGTGCGTGTCACGGAAGCCGCCCAGTGGATGCTCGAAGCCGGCTACCGGCATCTTCCGGTGATGGCCGACGACGAGCTCCTCGGGATCGTCGACGTCAGGGATCTCCTCTGGGCCCTGACGAACGGGTCCTGAGCGAAGGTTCGCCCTTCGCTCGGGGAGACCTTCGATCGCCGAAGGGTCGGATCAGAGGATCCGCTCGAGTCGGCGGTTGATCGCGTCGAGCACCGCCTTGACGGTCGCCGCCGCCGAATCGGTGTCGTCGAGGATCGCACTGCCGACGAAACGTCCCTCGTCGCCCTCCATCTCGACCTGCGCCATCGCCACCTGGGCGTCGCCGAGCCGCGTGGTGGCGATGGCCGTCAGGTTGAGGCGGATGTTCCCATGAGCGACCCGTTCCACGGCCCGGAGGGTCGCCTCGCCGACGAGCCGAGGGAGCGTCGTCGGGTCCGTCGGGCCGACGGCTTCACCGGCGCATTCCTCGTCCTGCCAGCTCAGCGTCACGGTGACGACCGTGTCGCCGTCCACCTCGCTCCCCTGGATGCTGACGATCGCAGGCCTGTCGTTCATGGCCGGCAGGCTACCGCGCGCCTCGGCGCCGCGCCGGTCAATCCGTCGAGACCGGGATCCAGACCACCCGGAGCTCGCGGACGTCGATGTCGTCGGACTCCAGGCCGATCTCCACGGATGCGATCTCGGCTGCCCGCTCCATCCAGCGGTCGGTGATCTCCTCGACGTCGTCGGCCAGATCGGCCTCCAGGTCGGCCAGATCCTCCTGGACGTCGAGGACCTTCTCCTGGGCTGCTTCGGCGCGGGCGATCGCGCTGCGGCGGCTCCGCGAGCGTGCGGCGACCGACCGTCGGGGCCGGCGGCCCATCAGGAGGTCGACGACGGCGCCGGCCTGGCCCATCAGCTCCTCCTGACGGGAGGCCTCCGCTTCCTGTTCGGCGGTGGCCGCCCGTTGCTGGGCGCGGCGGAGCCTCCGTTGCAGGGTCTTGACCTTCGTCGCGTACCGGTCCCTGAGCTTGGCGAGCTCCTCGTCGATGCGATCCTCGGCGGCCGCGGCACATCGCGCCTGGAAGGCGGCGAGGTCTTCCCCCGGCCGGGACCAGAGCTTGAGCGCGGTGTTGTGGTAGATCTCGATCGTGGATTCCCTTCGGAGGAACGCGGCGATGGCCTTGGCGGCGTCCCGGAAGTAGGAGGCGTCACCGACCGGAGCGGCGGGGAGTCGGTAGCCGGCGTCGGGCGGTGCATCGTCACGGAGGTCCCGTTCGTCGTAGTCGACCTCGATCCCGACCGAGGCGTCGAACGGCTCCGGGGCGGGGAAGTAGATGGCCTCCCACTCCTCGACGTGATCGACGCCGGCTCGCCGTTCGTCGTAGCGGACGGTGACCCGGGCCGCCAGTCCCGCCTCCCAGACGCGGGAGGTCGGGTCGGCACCGAGGTCGCTCGCCCACGGCGCCGCCGGATCGACGAAGGCGACCGGGACCCCGTCGGCGATCGACGGCATGGTGGGGACGACGTCGTCGGGCAACGTCGCGGCCGCCGGTTCGGCTCCTCGCGGGGTTCGACGGCTCGCCTCGGTCGACGGCCGGCGACGGGCCATGAGCGTCTTGATCTGATCCTTCGTCAGCGGCCCTCGCAGGTACGACATCGCCCAGCGGGTCGTGAAGGGCACGGGGGCCGGCTCGTGGACGTCGTGGAGGACGAACCGCCGTTTGCCGAGGCCCGAGATCTGCGCGTCGAGCGCCTCGATGTCGACGTTGCCGCCCGCCGAACGGAGCGCCTCGAGGATCCGGGCCTTGTCACGTTCGGTCTGCAGCCTTCCGATGGCCCAGGTCCCGGCGTTGGACATCGCCTTGTAGTCGAGGTCGACGGGGTTCTGGGTGGACAGCAACAGACCCACCCCGAAGGCGCGAGCCTGCTTGAGCAGCGTCAGGATGGGCTTCTTGGCCGGAGGCATCGCCGTCGGCGGGACGAAACCGAAGACCTCGTCCATGTACACGAGGGCCCGTAGCTCGCCGGTGCCGCTCTGGGAACGCATCCAGGTGATGACCTTGGAGAGGACCGACGTGACGACGAACTGACGCTCCTCCTCGGTGAGGTGGGCGAGGCAGATGACGGCCGCTCGGGGTCGTCCGTCGTCGTCCCACAACAGGCGTTGGATGTCGAGCGGTTCGCCTTCCATCCAGGTCGAGAAGCCCGGTGAGGCGAGGAGGCCGTTGAGACGCACGGCGAGGTCCATCCGATCGTCGGGAGGGAAGAACGCGTCGACGTCGAAGACGCCGAGCTTGCGCATCGGTGGGCGCTGGATCCACCCCAACAGCGTGGCCATGTCCAGGCTGCGGCCATCCCTCCACGCACGCTCGACCAGGTTCGAGATCAAGATGTGCTCCGGTGACGTGATCGGGTCGGCGTCGATCCCGATGAGCCCGAGCAGGCCGGAGGCGAACCCTTGGATCTCGTCGCGGATCGTCTCTTCGTCGGTCTCCCAGTCGAGGTCGGGGGCATCGAGCCCGCCGACGATGTCGAGGGGAACCCCGGCGGACGAGCCGGGTGTGTAGATCGTCACCTCCGAGGAGCGGTCGAGCCGGGCGATGTCGTCTCCCGACAACCCCCACGAGGCGAGGCCGTCTCGCCAGCGTCGAGCGGTCTCGGCGGCCAGCGCCGGGACGTCGGTGCCCTGGTCGGTGGCGACCGCCGGATCGATCCACGGTTCGAAGTCCTCGGGAGCCAGCGAGGGGAACCGCAGCGCCAAGTTCGTCATGTCACCCTTGGGATCGAGCACGAGGGTGGGGATGCCGGCTCTGAGTGCCTCCTCGAGGAAGATGACCCCGAGGCCGGTCTTGCCCGATCCCGTCATCCCGACGATCACGCCGTGGGTCGTCAGGTCCGACGCGTCGTAGAGGAGTCGTTCGTCGTCGATCCGATCGCCCGTTTCGGGGTCGACCGGCCCGCCGAGGAAGAGGTCTGGCATGTGCTGTGCCCCCTGCTGTTCGATCGTGTGCCGCCGCCGTTGGCGGACGGCTACACGGTAGCCCGGTCGAGGTGGGTGTACTCGCCGGTGCGGAGGTGGCAGGAGGCGAGATGGTCGGGTTCGCCGGGAACCGAACGGAGTTCGGGGCTGAAGGTGTCGCACACGCCGGTCACGGCGATCGGACAGCGGGTGTGGAACGTGCATCCCGACGGGGGGTGGAGGGGGCTCGGGAGGTCACCTTCGAGGAGGATGCGCTCTCTCGTCACGGTCGGATCGGGGATCGGGATCGCCGACAGCAGCGCCTCGGTGTAGGGATGGGTCGGACGGTCGAACAGGATGTCGCGGCTGGAGACCTCGACGATCTTGCCCAGGTACATCACCGCGATCCGGTCGCAGAGGTGCTCGACGACCGACAGGTCGTGGGCGATGAACAGCAGGGTCAGGCCGAGGTCGTTCTGGAGGCGTTTGAGGAGATTGAGGATCTGGGACTGGATGGACACGTCGAGGGCGCTGACGGGCTCGTCCAGGACGATGAACCGCGGCTCGACGGCCAGGGCGCGGGCGATCCCGATCCGCTGGCGCTGTCCGCCGGAGAACTCGTGGGGATACCGCTTGGCGTGGTACGGCTCGAGGCCCACCAGCTCGAGCACGTCGGCGACCCTTCGGGCCCGCTCCTTGGCGCCGATGCCGTGGACCCGCAGTCCCTCGGAGATGGAGTCGCCGACCGTGGTGCGCGGGTCGAGGGACGAGAACGGATCCTGGAAGACGACCTGGGCGGCGCGCCGGTAGCCCTTCAGCTCCTTGGCGCCGAGGGTGAGGATGTCGGTCCCGTCGTACCAGACCGAGCCGGCATCGGGTTCTTCGAGGCGGAGGATCGCCCGACCCAAGGTGGACTTCCCGCAGCCCGATTCGCCGACGAGGCCGACCGCCTCGCCGGGATAGACGTCCAGATCGACGCCGTCGACGGCCTTGACGGTGCCGACGATCCGTTGCAGGGCGCCGCCCTTGACCGGATAGGTCTTGACCAGACCGCGGACGGAGAGGAGCGGCTCGGTCATCGGCGTCCCTCCGAGTACAGCCAGCAGCGTGCGGTGTGGTTCTCGCCGACGTCGAGGAGGGCCGGCTCACGTTCGGTGCAGATCGTGAGGTCGTTCTCGAGCCGTGCCCGGCAGCGAGGGGCGAAACGGCATCCTGGGGGGAGATCGATGAGGTTCGGTACCCGGCCCGGGATGACGTCGAGCCACTCCCGGCGGGCGCCGGCGACCGGGATCGACCCGATCAGGCCGCGGGTGTACGGATGCTTCGGGTCGGTGAAGAGGGTCTCGACGTCGGCTTCTTCGACGATCTCGCCGGCGTACATGACGGCGACCCGGTCGGCGATCTCGGCGACGATCCCGAGGTCGTGGGTGATGAGGATGATGGCGGTTCCCAGGTCCTCGCGGACGTCCCGCATCAGGTCGATGATCTGGGCTTGGATGGTGACGTCGAGGGCGGTCGTCGGCTCGTCCGCGATGAGCAGCTCGGGACCCGCGGCCAGGGCCATGGCGATCATGATGCGCTGGGCCATCCCGCCGGAGAGCTCGTGGGGGTAGGCGTCGATCCGACGCTCGGGATCGGGGATCCCCACCTCCCGCAGCACCTCGAGCGCCTTGTCCCTGGCCGGCCCCTTCTTCATGTTCCGGTGGACCCGGTACACCTCGGCGATCTGGAACCCGGCGGTGTAGACCGGGTTGAGCGAGGAGATCGGCTGCTGGAAGATCATCGAGATGCGGTCGCCCCGGATGTTGCGGATCTCCTTGTCCGACAACCCGAGGAGGTCGGTGCCTTGGAAGCGGATACTCCCGTCGACGATCCGGCCGGGGTCCTGAACGAGTCGCAGCACCGACATCGACGTGACCGACTTGCCGCATCCGGACTCGCCGACGAGGCCGACGATCTCGCCGGCCTCGACGGTGAGATCGACACCGTCGACGGCCTTGACGACCCCGTCGCGGGTGAAGAAGTGGGTCTTGAGGCCGCGGATCTCGAGGACCGGGCCGCCGTTGGCGGTCGCTTGGGTCATCTGCCCAGCCTCGGGTCGAGGGCGTCGCGGAGTCCGTCACCGAGCAGGTTGAACGACAGGACGTTCCACATGATCATCAGACCGGCGAAGAACACGAGGTGGGGGGCCGTGAACACCTGGTTGCGTTCGGCGGCGAGCATCGAGCCCCATTCGGGCGTGGGGGGTTGGACACCGAGGCCGAGGAACGACAGCGATGCGATCTCGAGGACCGCGGTGGCGATGCCGAGCGTGGCGATGACGACCAGTGGGGTGAGGGCATTGGGGAAGATCCGGTGCCAGAGGAGCC
This sequence comes from Acidimicrobiia bacterium, assembly GCA_027036355.1. GTDB lineage: Bacteria > Actinomycetota > Acidimicrobiia > Spongiisociales > UBA5794 > JALSQW01. The sequence continues at coordinate 11,062 of JALVQZ010000221.1, forward strand.
GCCAGGTTCCCACCCCGAGCGCCCGGTCGGCGGCCACGAACTCCTGCTCGCGGATCGACAGGACCGACGATCGGACGATGCGCGCGTACTGGGGGATCGTGACGACCGAGATGGCGAGGATGGCGTTGATCAGGCCCGGACCGAGGACGCTGACGATGGCGATCGCCAACAGCAGGGACGGGAACGACAACAGGACGTCCATGAGGCGCATGAGGACGTTGTCGGCGGCGCCGCCGAAGAACCCGGCGATGAGTCCGACGATCGTGCCCCACACCATCGCGAAGGTGACGGCCACGAACGCGGCGAGCAACGACACCCGGGCGCCGTAGACCAGCCGCGAGAAGTAGTCGCGCCCGTTGCCGTCGATCCCGAGGATGTGCTGGGGTTGGTCGTCGGGGCAGCCGAGGAGGTGGATGCACGGGGCGTCCCGGGGGGCGACGCCTTCGCTGAAGAGCACCTCGTTGGGATCGTAGGGGGCGATGACCGGCGCGAAGACGGCGAGGAAGACCAGGACGGTCAGCATGACGAGTCCGACGACGGCGGACTTCTTGCGGAGGAGCTCGCGTCCGGCGGTGCGCCACAGCCCGCCGGTGGCGTGACCGGACACGTCCCCGCCGGAGGCGGCGAACCCTTCCCCGACGGCCCGCTCGATCTCGTCCTCGCGTTCGAAGGCGAACGCCTCGGCCATCGCCGGCATCGGGTCGGTGACGTTCGTTGGTGGCATGCCCTCGTCGGGAGGCTGCGGCGGTACGGTCGGATCGCTCATGACACCCGGACCCGCGGATCGAGATACGTGTAGAGCATGTCGACGACGAGGTTGACGACGACGAACCCGACGGCGACGACGAGGGTGAACCCTTGTACGACCGTGTAGTCGCGGGAGGTGATGGCGTCGAAGAGGGTCTTGCCCACGCCGGCGAGGTTGAAGATCGTCTCGGTGAGGATGGCGCCGCCGAGGAGCGCGCCGAACGACAGGCCCACGACCGTGACGACGGGAAGCATGGCGTTGCGGAGGGCGTGACGGACGACGACCGTCCGTTCGGCCAGGCCCTTGGCGCGGGCCGTTCTGACGTAGTCGAGACCGAGGACGTCGAGGAGGGACGATCGGGTCATGCGGGCGATGATCGCCATGGGGATGGTGGCCAGGGCGACGGCCGGGAGGATCAGGTGGAGCATGGCGCTCGACAGGATCTCCCATTGGAAGGTCACCAGGGCGTTCATCACGGTGAACTTGGCGAGGAACTCGGTGAACCCGTTCATCGGCCATCCCCACACCTCGTAGAACGGCGTGGGGATGAGCCCGGCGTCGAGTTTCCCGGAAGGGGGCAGCGCGAGCGGGGTGTCACGCAGGAGCACCGCGAAGACGTACTGGAGCATGAGGCCGAGCCAGAAGACCGGCATGGCGACGCCGATGTTGGCGCCGATCATCGTGGCGACGTCGGTCTTCGAGTTGTGTCGGTAACCCGAGATGATGCCGAGGGGCACGCCGACGACGACCGCGATGAGCAGCGCGGTGATGGACAGCTCGATGGTGGTGGGGAGCCGTTCGACGAGCAGTTCGGTGACGGGCACGCCGAAACGGAACGATTCCCCGAGGTCGCCGTGGGCGATGTCGTTGAGGTAGATCCCGAACTGGACGTAGATGGGTTCGTTCAGGCCGTAGCGTTCGTTGTAGGCCTCGCAGATCTCGTCGGTCGCCCGTTCACCGAGCGCCGCCCGGCACGGGTCGCCCGGGATGAGGCGGGCGAGGGCGAAGACGAGGGCCAGGATCCCGATGAGCACCGGGATCGAGGAGAGGATCCGACGAAGGACGAAGCGTGCCAAGGGGTGCCGGTTCGTGGCGTCGAGGGTGGGGCGCCGGAACGCCCCACCCTCGATCGGTCACGGTTCGATCAACCTTCGGCGTTCTTGAAGCCGAAGAGCGCTCCCCAGTACACGAAGTTGCCGTCCCTGCCGACGTGCAGCGGGTTGGAGAGGTCCCACTGGGCGTCGTACGAGGCGACCACGTCGTTGGCGGTGAGCGGCGTGCCGTCGTGGAACAGGACGCCGTCGCGGAGCTTGAAGGTCCACACGGTGCCGTCGTCGTTGGCTTCCCACGATTCGGCGAGGCCGGGCTGCACGTCCGTGCCTCCGACCGCGTACGAGAGCAACGATTCGTTGATCTGCTCGCACGCTCGGAGGGATTCGCCGTCGGACTCGTCGGCGCAGTACAGGCTGATGGGCTCGGCGTTCTGCATCCACACGAAGGTGTCGCGTCCGCCGGGATCCATCACCGCGAAGTACTCGTTGCCGAGCGGGCTGGCGTGGCCACCGTCGACATCGGACCGGTAGGCGACACCGGAGCCGCCGTGGGCGACCGGCACCATCGGCACGTGCTGCTTGATCAGCTCGGTGGCCTTGGAGTACAGCTCCAGACGCGTGGCCGGGTCGGCCGTCGTGGCCGCCTCGTCCAGGACGTCCCACAGGTCCGGGAACCCGGCGCCGAACTGGGCCGACGCGCCGCGTCCGAAGTGGAAGTCCAGGAAGTTGGTGGCGTCCGGATAGTCCGCGCCCCAGCCGAGCAGGTACATCGTCAGCTCACCGGCGTCCGATGCATCCAGGAACGCACCCGACTCCATGACCTCGATGTTCACCGTGATGCCGAGGTCGGCGAGCTGGGCCTGGATGTCCTGGGCCACGGTCGACGGCGACGGCAGGTAGCTCCTGACGACGTCCCGGTAGTTGAGGGTCACCTCGAAGCCGTTGGGGAAACCGGCTTCGGTGAGGAGATCCTTGGCTTTCTGCGGGTCGTAGTCGTACCACTTGGGCTCGGGCGTGTACCCGAAGATCGACGACGGCATGAACTGGTCGGCGACGACCGAGCCGGGCGGGTAGAAGTTGTCGACGATCCGTTGCCGGTCGATGCCCACGGCGATCGCCTGGCGCACCTTCTCGTTGTCGAAAGGCGGTTTGTCGCGGTTCAACCCGATGTAGAAGATGTTGGTGCCTTCCCGCGGGTAGAGCGTGACGTCCGGGCTCTGTTCGGCGACCGCGAAGTCGTCGCGTCCGACGTTGTCGATGCCGTCGGCGGTGCCTGCCTGCAGCTCGACGAACCGCTGGGCGGCTTCGGAGCTCCATCGGAACACGAGGGTCTTGGTCTTGGCCTTCTCGCCCCAGTAGTTCTCGTTGCGCTCGAGGACGAGCTGGTTGCCCTTGTCCCACTGCTTGAGCATGTAGGGGCCGGTCCCGATGGGGTTGTCGAGCAGGTCGCCGCCGCCTCCGGTGGCTTCGAGGTAGGCCTGCGGGTGGATGCCGAACGCCGAGAACGCGACCTTCGACGCGAAGGCCACGTCCGGCTTGCACAGCTCCATGCGGACCGTGAGCCGGTCGACGGCTTCGATCTTCTTGAAGTTGCTGGCGTTGGTCGGGTCGTCGCAGGACGCCTCGACGGAGATCCCGGTGAACTCACCGGACGGGGGTGCCGTGGTCGCGGTTCCGCCTCCGGCGGTCGTGGTGGTGGCTTCACCACCGCCTGCGGCGGTCGTGGTGGTGCCGCCTCCCGATGAGCACGCCGCGGCCACGAGGGCCAGCGCGAACAGCAGAGAGACGAGTCTCATGGAACGTTTCAAAGGGGTGCCTCCTTCCCTTTCGCGTCCGATCGTGGGGATCGGACGACCCGAAACCTAGCCGTCGGGCATCAAGTGGCAAGTGCGGCGCGTCCGGGGCAGCGATGTAGGGTCGACGGCGATGCGCCCCTCACCGTCACCGCAGATCCGCCGCGTCGTCGGTCCGGGCGTCGCCGCGGCCGTGTTGCTCGTCGTGTTCGGAGCCGTGGTCACGGTGGGGCGGTGGTACGCGACGATGGTCGTGGACGAGGACCGGTTCGTCGCCGAGGCGAGCGTCGTGCTGCGTTCGGAACCGGCCCGCAGGAACCTGGCGAGCGAGATCGTCGATCGGATCGTCGCAGTCGAGCCGGCCTTCGCGATCGTGCGGGCGCCGGCGGAGTCCGCGATCGCCGGGGTGCTCGCCTCGCCGGTGTTCGAGCCGCTGGCGGAGTTCGCCGCCCGATCGTTGCATCGGGTGCTGTTGGAGGCCGACGGGTCTGCGGTGGTGATCGACCTCGAACCGTGGCGAGACGACATCCTGGCGCCGCTCGGCGCGGTGGCGCCCGAACTGGCCGATGCCGTTCCCGATTCGGTGTTCGCCCCGGTGGTGCTGGTGGAGGCGAACCGGCTGCCGCGTCCACCGGACCTGGCGGGTCTGGTCGTCGTCGCCTGGATCGGTCTCGTGGCCGCGGTCGTGGTCCTGGGTTCCGTGGCGCGGAGGTCACCGCCGTCGGCCGTGGTGGCGGTGGGGGTCGGGATGCTGGGGAGCGGCGTCGTGGCGCTGACGGTCTCGGGCCGGATCGGCGGCTCCGCCGTCGCCGCCTTCGGCGACGGCGGACCACAGGAGGTCGCGCAGATGCTCGTCGAGCGCCTCGTCGCTCCACTGCGGAGCTGGAGCCTCGTCGAGGTCGCGGTGGGAGGGGTCGTGGTGCTGGCCGGCGTGGTGTGGCTGCTCCGGACCCCGGACGCGATGGAGGAGGGCGAGCACCCTCCTCCATCGTCGTGATCGGTCGGTGGGTTCAGCCGACGTTGGCGGCGAGCCAGTCGGTCGCCACGGCGTCGGGATCCTCACCGTCGAATCCCACCCGCTTGTTGAGCGCGGTGAGTTCCGCGGTGGTCATCTTCGCGCTGACGGCGTCGAGGACGGAGAGCACCTCGTCGCCGTAGGCGTCGACGATGTCCTTGCCGAGCACCGGGGCCACGTTCTCGGCCGGTTGCAGTCCCTTGTCGTCGTCGAGCAGCACGAAGCCCTTGGCTGCGATCACACCGTCGGAGGTGAAGAGCAGCGCGACCTGGATCTCGTCGCCTTCGAGGGCGGCGACCGTCAAGGGTCCGCCGACGTCCAGCGGCTTGAAGTCGGCGAACTGGAGCCCGTAGACGTCCTGGAGCCCGATGAGACAGAACTCCCGGTTCGGGCACTCGGGCGGCCCGCCGAAGATGAACTGTCCGTTGTACTGCGCCAGGTCGGAGACCTTGGACAAGCCGAACTCGTCGGCGGTGTCCTTGCGGACGACGATGCCGTTCTTGTCCTGCGCGGGGGCATAGGCCGCCGCGGTCAGGCCCTTGTCGTCGAGCAAGCCGACGAGCGTCTCGTACGTCGCGTCGCTGTCGGACGATGCCGAGCCGCCGAGGAAGGTCGTGGCGGTTCCGATGTACTCGGGGACGAGGGACAGGTCACCGCTCTCGAGCGCAGCGAAGTACACCTCTCGGTTGCCGACGTTCAGGTTCCGCTGAACGGGGTAACCGGCGTTCTCAAGGGCTTGGGCGTAGATCTCGGCGAGCAGCGCGTTCTCCGAGAAGTTCGCCGAGCCGACCGTGATCGTGGGGCCTTCCTTGCTTCCTGCGTCACCACCCGATCCACAAGCCGCAGCCACGAGGGCCACGGACAGGAGGACCGCCCCGATGGCGCTCTTGCGGAGGTACTTCCGCATGGGTCATTCCCCTTCCTCTCGCGGGATGAGCGGCCCCTCGAAGGGGCCGAGAGGTGAAACCTAGCCGTGTTGGGGTGCGACGGTGACGTCGACGAGCAGTTCCTCGCCCGCGGATCGACCGGTCGTGGTGGGAACGAAGCGGCGCTCGAAGGCGGCGAAGGCGAGCTCCGTGGCGATCGCGAGGCCGGCGACGAGCAGCCCGCCGGCGAAGACCATGACGTTGTCCTGGATGGCGAAGCCGTCGATGATGAACCGGCCGAGGCCACCCCACGCGACGAGGGCGGCGAGGGTGGCGGTGGCGACGACCTGGACGGCGGAGACCCGGATGGCGGTCACGATCACCGGTGCCGCGACAGGGATCTCGACGCGGGTGGTGATCTGGGTTTCGGTCATACCCATGCCGCGAGCCGCCTCGACGAGCGCCGGATCGACCTCGGCGATCCCGGTGTAGGTGTTGGTGAACATCGGGGGAAGGGCGAGGGCGAACAGGGCCAGGAAGGTGGGCCAGAACCCGAGGCCGAGGCCGAGGCGGATGCTGATCGGAAGGGCCAAGGCGATGATCGCGAACGACGGGACGGCGCGGCCGATGTTGACGACGGCGACCGCGACGATCCCGCCGCGTCGACGGTGGCCCATCCAGATCGCCGGGGGGAGCGCGACGGCGGCCGCGGCGACCGTCGAGAACGCCGAGATCTGGACATGCTCCCAGGTCCGGCTCACGATGCCGCCGCTGCCGACCCAGTTGACCGGATCGAGGAACCAGGCGACGACGTCGCCGACGAAGTCGATCATCGGCTTCGTCTCCGCGACCACGGCGTCATGGCCCGTTCCGCTCCGACGAGGGACAGGTCCACGGCGACGGCCAAGATCACCGACATGACGGTGCCGACGACGATCTGGGTCGTTCCGACCGGTGAGTAGAACAGGTTGAGGCCGCGCAGGATGAGGAACCCGAGCCCTCCCTTGCCGATGAGGGCGGTGATGGTCACCAGGCCGATGGTCGTCACCGCGGCGATGCGGATCCCGGCGACGATGACCGGCAGCGCCAACGGGAGCTCGATCTCGAGGAAGAGGCGTCGTCGGGTGTAGCCCATCCCGACGGCCGACTCGCGGACCGAGGCGGGGACCCCGTCGATGCCGGCGACGATGTTGCGGATCAGGATGAGCAGGGTGTACGAGACGAGGCCGATCTCGGCGGTCAGGGTGGTGAGGCCGGTGATCGGGACGAGGAAGGCGAACAGGGCCAGGCTCGGGATGGTGTACAAGATGCCGGTCACCCAGGTGATGGGCCCGTAGGCCCTGCGGTGGCGGAGCGCCAGCATCGACAGGGCGAGGGAGATGACGAACCCGACGCCGACGGCGATGGCCGTCAACACGATGTGCTCCCACGTCGCCGCCCAGATGTCGTCGACGTGGTCGACGATCCAGTCCCAGCGGACGAACGGCTGGTCGGCGGCTTGGGCGATCACCGGACGATCTCTCTGCTGATCCGCTCGACGGTGATCATCCCCAAGAAGCGTTCGCCGTCGAACACGGCGGCGATGGCCGTGTGCGACGAGATCGCGGCGTCGAGGGCCTCCTCCAAGGTGTTGTTCGGCGTGAGGCGGGTGACGAAGGGTTCGAGGTCCACGCCGTCGATGGTCGATCGTCCGTCGAGGCCGTCGTTGGTGACCCATCCGAGCATGCGGTCGCCGTCGACGACGGCGACCCAGTCGGTGTCGTATCCGGCCATCACCGCACGGGCGCGATCGACGTCGGTTCCCGGGGGAACGACCGGTCCGGGTTCGAGGTCGATGTCGGCGATCCGGATGAGCGACAGTCGTTTGATGCCCCGGTCGGAGCCGAGGAAGTCCGCGACGAAGTCGTTGGCCGGGGCGCGCAGGAGCTCCTCGGGAGGGGCGTACTGTTCGAGGTGTCCCCCGACGCTGAGGATCGCAACCCGGTCACCGAGCTTGATCGCTTCGTCGATGTCGTGGGTGACCAGAACGATCGTCTTGCGGAGCCGGCGTTGCAGTTCCAGGAGCTCGTCTTGGAGCTTGGCCCTCACGATCGGATCGACGGCGCCGAAGGGCTCGTCCATGAGGAGGATGGGAGGATCCGCGGCGAGCGCCCGGGCGACGCCGACGCGTTGGCGCTGACCGCCGGACAGCTCGCTCGGGTAGCGGTCGAGCATGTCGTCGCCGAGGTCGGTGGTCTCGGCGAGTTCCCGGACGCGCCGTTCGATGCGGGCCCGGTCCCATCCCAGGAGACGAGGGACGGTGGCGATGTTCTCCCGCACCGTGCGGTGGGGGAACAGCCCGATCTGCTGGATGACGTAGCCGATGCCGCGGCGAAGCTCGTGGGGTTCGAGACCGGTCACGTCGACACCGTCGATCGAGATGGTGCCGGAGGTGGGCTCGATGAGGCGGTTGATCATCTTCAACGTCGTGGTCTTGCCGCACCCCGACGGCCCGACGAGCACGACGACCTCGCCGTCGGCGACCGTCAGGGTGAGGCGGTCGACCGCGGGCGCGGTCGTCCCTCCGAACCGTTTCGTGACCTCGGTGAGCTCGATCATCGGCTCAGGAGTCTGGCGCACGCGCCGGCGGTATGTGGCGCGCACCGTCGGCGGGTCCCTACCCTGGGACCATGGTGACGACGAGGGTGGATCCGGTCTCTCTGGCCGCTTGGCGCAAGATGCTGACGGCCCACGCGGAGTTGATCGACCGGCTGGGCAAGGAGATGGAGTCGGCGACGGGTCTGCCGCTGAACTGGTACGAGGTGCTGCTCCATCTCGTGGAGGCACCCGACGAGCGGCTCCGCATGCATCAGCTCGCCGAGTCGTTGCTCTTGTCGCGAAGCGCAGCGACCCGTTTCGTCGACCGGATGGAGCGGGCCGGGCTCGTCGAGCGGATCCCTTGCGCGAAGGACGGGCGGGGGACGAACGTGACGTTGACCGAGCGCGGGCGGGCGGCGTTCGACGAGGCGGCGCCGGTCCATCTCGCCGGGATCCGGCGGCACTTCGCCGACGTGATCGACCGGGACGAGGCCCTCCGGCTCGACGCGATCATGTCCAAGATCCTCGACGCGTTGCACGCCGCGCCGGGTGCGGGTCGGTAGCGTCGGTTCCGGTCCTCGGCGGTGCGGGCACGGCAGGTCAGGTCTGGAGCCGGCGGTCGATCTCGTCGACCGCGGCTCGCACGTCGTCGACGAGGGTGACGAGCCTCCCGTCGGTGCGGAGACGTTCGGCGAGGTCCGGAACGATCTGTCTCCAGGTCCGGCCGACGGCGATCACCGGCTTCGGCCGGAGACCCGAGAACCGGGCGACGAAGGCCAGGTTCCAGGCGGCGAGGAGCTCGGTGGCGGTGCCGAGGCTGCCGGGCAGAGCGATGGCGCCGGCCGACAGCTCGGCCATCTCGTGGATCCGCTCGATCAGGGAGTCGGCCCTGCGCTCCTCGGTCACCCATTCGTTGGGTCCGTCCCGATCGGGGAAGACGCTGGGCGCGGTGACGCCGATGACCTCTCCGCCGGCTTCCCGGCAACCGATCGACACGGCCTCCATCAACCCGCCGTAGCCTCCGGTGGCCACCGCGTAGCCGCGCTCGGCGAGGAGGCGACCGCACAGGACACCCTCCTTGAAGAGCTCGCTGTCCCGTTCGACCCGGGACGCTCCGAACACGGCGATGATCTTCCCCACCAGGTGGAGGGTAACCGCCTCGGGCGGGTCATCCTCGCCAGATCCCGATCACCCCGTCGGCGACGAGCTGCACGGCGAGGGCAGCGAGGATGATCCCCAGGACGCGGGTGATGACGTTGATGCCGGTGTGGCCGAGACGGTCGGTGACCCGGTCGGCGAGTCGGAGCATCATCCAGGCGATGAGGAGCACTGCGACGACGGCCACGTAGACGATCGCCACGTACGCCGGCCGGCCGGCGGCTTGGGCGAGCAGGACGAGGATCGTCGCGAACGCGCCGGGGCCGGCCAGGAGCGGGATCGCCAGCGGGAACACCGTGACGTCGGCGCGGGTGTGGGCTTCGTCGACCTCGTCGGCGGTGGTCCGGACCCGATGGGCGAGGATCATGTCGAACGCCAGCTTGAACAACAAGATCCCCCCGGCGATGCGGAGGGCGTCGATGGTGACCCCGAGGTACTCCAGCAGCGGGGCGCCGAGGGCGCCGAAGGCGAGGATGATGACCCCGGCGGTGAGGACGGCCCGGGCGGCGATCCGGCGCCGCTGTGCGGCGTCGCGGTCTCCGGCGATCGAGATGAACAACGGCGCCAGGCCCACGGGATCCATGATCACGAGGAACGACAGGAAGGCGGTGATGGCGAACTCGGGCATGCGACGGATCACGCTACCTCCCCGAGGCTCGGTAGCGTGATCGCGATGAACGCCCCAACCCCTGCCCGCAGACCGGTCGAGCGCACCCTCCACGGGGCCACCGTCGTCGACGAGTACGCCTGGATGAAGGATCGGGAGGATCCTGAGGTCCTCGAGCATCTCGAACGAGAGAACCGCCATACGTCGGCCGTGACCGGACACCTGGCGGCTCTCCGCGCCGAGCTCTACGACGAGTTCAAGGCCCGTACCCTCGAGACGGACCTGTCGGTTCCGGCTCGGCGGGGGGACTGGTGGTACTCGACGCGGACCGAGGAGGGGAAGCCGTACCGGATCTGGGTCCGCCGGTCGGGCGGCCCCGACGGTCCCGAGCAGGTCCTCCTCGACGAGAACACGGCCGCGGAGGGACACGACTACTTCCGTCTCGGTTACCTGCTGGTGGACCCCACCGACGCGGTCGTCGCCTACGCCGTCGACGTCGACGGGTCGGAGCGCTTCGTCGTGAGGTTCCGGGAGGCGGGAAGCGACGTCGATCTTCCCGACGTGGTTCCGCTCGCCTCCTACTCGGCCGCCTGGAGCAGCGACGGACGGACCCTGTTCTACACCGTTCCCGACGACGCGATGCGGCCGTGGCAGGTCTGGAGGCACCGGCTGGGGACCGATGCGGCCGACGACGTCCTGGTGTACCAGGAGGACGACGAGCGGTTCTCCCTCGACGTGTCCAGGACGAGGAGCGGCGGCTTCGTGCTCATCGGGGCGGGATCGGCGACCACCAGCGAGGTGCTCGCCATCGACGCCGCCGATCCGGCGGCGGAGCCGCGCTCGGTGGCGGGAAGGGTCGATGGGGTCGAGTACCGCGTCGATCATCGTGACGACGAGTTCTGGATCGTGACCGAAGACGACGCCCTCGACGGCCGGCTCGTTCGTGTCCCGGTGAACGGCGGCGAACCGGTGGAGGTGATGGCCCACGTCGAAGGCCGCCGCCTCGTCGCTCCCGACTGCTACGCCGGACATGTGGTCGTGTGGGGTCGTCAGGATGGACGTTCCGCCGCCTTCGTGGTTCGCGACGGCGGTCCGCCGCGGGCATTGATCTTCGACGAGGAGGTGTACCAGCTCGATCCCGGCCGGAACCTCGAGTTCGACACCGATCTCTTGCGGGTCGGCTTCGAGTCGCCGGTGATCCCGCCGTCGGTCTACGACGTGGACGTCGTGACGGGGGAACGCACCTTGCTGAAGCGCACCCCGGTGCTGGGCGGCGTGGATCTGGGCTCCTATCGAGCGGTCCGGGAGTGGGCCGAAGCGGACGACGGCAGTCGCATCCCGGTTTCCGTCGTCCATCACGTCGACACCCCGCTCGACGGCACGGCGGCGCTGGTCGTCTACGCCTACGGCGCCTACGAGATCTCGATCCCACCCCGGTTCTCGATCCCCCGCCTGAGCCTCCTCGATCGTGGGGTCGTGTACGCGATCGCCCATGTCCGGGGCGGCGGCGAGATGGGCAAGCGATGGCACCGCGAAGGTCGGATGGCCGCCAAGATGAACACCTTCACGGACCTGATCGCGGTGACCGAGCACCTCGTCGACTCCGGATACGGTGACCGACACCGGGTGGGAGCCCGCGGGGCGAGCGCCGGCGGCTTGACGATGGGGGCGGTCGTGAACCTGGCCCCGTCGATGTTCCGGGTCGTCGTGGCCGAGGTGCCGTTCGTCGACGTGATCAACACCATGCTCGACGACACCCTGCCGTTGACGATCGTCGAGTGGGAGGAGTGGGGCAACCCGTCGGTCCCCGAACAGTACGAGTGGATGGCCGCGTACGCGCCGTACGAGAACGTGGCCGCCGTCGAGCACCCTGCGATCCTCGCCACGGGCGGTCTCAACGATCCGAGGGTCGGCTATTGGGAGCCGGCCAAGTGGGTCGCTCGACTCCGTGAACGGACGACGGGGACGCGACCGATCGTCCTGAAGACCGAGATGGGTGCGGGCCACTTCGCCCGTTCGGGGCGCTACGAGATGTGGGAGGACGAGGCGTTCGTGTTGGCGTTCGTCCTCGATCAGCTGGCGTCGGGGTCGTCGCCGGGCGCCGGTTCGGGGTCCTCCGGGGACGGTCCCGACGTCTCCTGATCGAACGTCAGCCTGACGTGCTCGACGTCGGGGTCGTCGGGGGCGTCGTCGTCGACGACGAACCGGAGTCGATCGACGTCCGGGCAGGCCTCTCTGATCGCCGAGTCGCGATGGAAGACCTTGAGCCGGACCACGATGTCGACGCCCTCGGCGCCGGGGATGCGGTCGGCGCCCGTGGCCGCCGCCTCCTCTTTGACCAGCTCCATGATGTCGCGTTCCTTGATGCGCTCCAGTTCCTTCTGGAGGTCCTGCTTGGCGGCTTCCTTGCGGCGCGACATGCCGCGGCTGATGACGAACAGGACGACGAAGAACGCGAGGATGATCAAGACGACGGCGGTCGTCATCCCAGGCGCTCCCCACGTCCGTACACGTCGGCGAAGCGCCGGATGTCGTCCTCCCCGACGTAGGTCCCCACGTCCACTTCGATCACCTCGAGCATCTCGTCGTCCTCCGGGTTCTCCAGCCGGTGGATCTCCCCGGCGGGGATGAACACGGACTCGCGGGCCGGCACGAGTCGGGTCGTGTCCCCGGTGCGGACACGCGCCACGCCGCGTACCACGATCCAGTATTCGGATCGGTGCTCGTGGGTCTGAAGTGATGTCTTGCCGCCCGGATCGAGCCACATGCGAAGGACCCGGAATCCGGGGCCCTTCTTCAGCGTGACGAAACGGCCCCATGGCCGGTCTTCGCTGCCATCGGTCTCGACCTCGGAGCGCTTGTCGTCGGTGAGGCGGTCGACCAGCGCCTTGACGTCCTGGGCGTGGTCTCGGGTCGTGACCAACAGGGCGTCGGGCGTGTCGACGACGATGGCGTCCTCGACACCGACGGTCGCCACGAGGCGGCTCCCGGCTCGGATGTAGCTGTTGGTCGTGTCGAGGGCTTCGACGTCGCCGATGAGGACGTTGCCGTCGTCGTCGTGCGCTTCGAGGTTCCACAGGGCGGACCAGGACCCCACGTCGCTCCATCCGGCGACGAGGGGAACGACGCCGGCACGATCGGTGTGTTCCATGACGGCGTAGTCGATCGAGATCGACGGCGACGCGGCGAAGGCGGTGGGCTCGAGTTCGAGGCCCGCCTGGGCACGGGAACCGAGGTCGAGCGACCGTCGGACGGCGGTGACGATCTCGGGCTGGAGCCGTTCGAGCTCCTCGAGGTACGTCGACGCCCGGAAGACGAACATGCCGGAGTTCCATAGGTACGAGCCCGATGCCAGGTACCGCTCGGCGGTCCCCCGGTCGGGTTTCTCCTTGAAAGCGAGGACCCGGCGGGCCGGTCCGTCGCCGATGGGCTCACCGAACCGGATGTAGCCGTATCCGGTCTCCGGGTACGTGGGGGAGGCACCGAAGGTCATCAGCAGGCCCCGTGCCGCCAGGTCGGCAGCGACCGCGACGGCGTCGTGGAACGCTTCGAGGTCGGCGATGACGTGGTCGGCGGGGAGGATCAGCAGGAGCGGGTCGTCACCCCGACAGAGGCTGTCGACGGCGGCGGCTGCGGCGGCGGGCGCCGTGTTCCTGCCGACGGGTTCGAGGACGAGCCGCCCGCCGTCGATCCCGGCGCGGCGGAGCTCTCGTTGGATGCCGAGGCGATGGTCCTCGTTGCAGACGACCACCGGCGGGTCGAACATCGGACCGGAGACGCGCTCGACCGTCGACCGGAACATGGTCCGGTCGTCGACGAGCGGGAGGAGCTGCTTGGGGTGGCGCTTGCGCGAGGCGGGCCACAGACGGGTCCCGAACCCTCCCGACAGCACCACCGGGGTGACCTTCCGATGTCGATCCATGGCGCGAATGTATCGGTTCGCGGGGGCCGCGCAAAGCCCGGTACGCTGCGCCACCCGAGCGAGGAGACCGAGATGTTCGACGTCGAGGCCGTGCGCCGAGGCTTCCCTGCCCTGTCGAGGACCGTCGGAGACCGGCCGGTGGCCTACCTCGACGGCCCCGGCGGGACGCAGGTTCCCGCGACGGTGATCGAGGCGATGGCGGGGCTGTTGCGCCGCGGCGCGTCGAACGTCCACGGTCCGTTCGCGTCGAGCGTCGAGAGCGAGCAGACGGTCGCCGCGGCCCGTCGGGCGATGGCCGACCTGCTCGGGTGCCGTCCCCACGAGGTCGTGTTCGGGCCGAACATGACGACGCTCACCTTCGCGATGTCCAGGGCGGTGGCCCGGACATGGAGATCGGGGGACAACATCGTCCTGACCCGCCTCGATCACGACGCCAACGTGTCGCCGTGGATGTTGGCGGCCCGGGACGTCGGGGTGGAGGTTCGCTTCGTCGGGTTCGACCTCGAGACGACCCGGCTCGACCTGGCCGAACTGTCGGGGAACGTCGACGCTCGCACGCGACTGATCGCCGTCACCCACGCGTCGAACGCCCTCGGCACCGTCGTGGACGTCGCCGCGGTCACCGAGATCGGTCACCGTGTCGGCGCCCTGGTCTTCGTGGATGCCGTCCATGCGGCACCTCATCGGCGGATCGACGTGACCGCCATCGGGTGCGATCTGCTGGCGGTGTCCCCCTACAAGTTCTTCGGTCCCCACGCCGGCTGCCTCTTCGGCCGGGCCGAGCTGCTGGCCGAGCTCCCCACCTACAAGGTCCGACCTGCGCCGGACGAGCCGCCCGACCGGTGGGAGACGGGAACCGGGTCCTTCGAGGCCATGGCGGGGGTCGCTGCCGCCGTCGATCATCTGGCGTCGCTCGGTACCGGCGACGATCGCCGGAGCCGTCTGGACGACGCCTTCGTTCGCACGGCCCGTCACGAGGAGGACCTGGCGGTCCGCTTCGTCGAGGGCATCGCCTCGATCGACGCCGTGACCTGTTACGGGGTTCCCGAGCCGGACATGGCGGCGCGGACCCCGACCTTCGCGATCGACGTGGCCGGCGTCGCTCCCGGCCGGGTCGCCGAGCTCCTGGGCGTCGAGGGGATCTTCGTGTGGGCCGGCGACTACTACGCGGTGGAGGTCATGCGTTGGCTCGGCAGGGCCGACGACGGCCTCGTGCGGATCGGTTTCGTCAACTACACGACGCGCGAGGAGGTCGATCGGGTCGTGGCGGCGCTGGCCCGCATCGCTGGAGCCGGCTGATCCGAACCGCCGCGGCGTCCCTCAGGACGGGTCGTCGCCGGTGCCGCGGTCGCCGAGGAGCCATTCGCCGGTCCGGTCGGCGGTCGGTTCCATCAGCGCCGCGATCTGCTCTCGCGCCTGACCGGTGCCGAACAGGGTCAGGACGTCGCCGACGTGCAGCATCGTGCTGCCGTGGGGGATGATGACCGACGAGCCGCGACGGACCGAGACCAAGGTGGCGCCTTCGGGCCATCGGAGGTCGCGGACGGCTCGTCCCGCCAGCGGCGAGTTGCGCAGGATGGGGATCTCGAAGAAGGTGGTGCCGGGCTGGCGCCGGAGGCGTACGCGTTCGCGGTACAGCTCTCGTCCGGTGGTGGTCCCGAGGGCGTGGTGGTAGGCCTTCACCACCGATTCGCGCCGGAACATGCCCAGGAGCTTCGTCGGGTCGTGTTCGTCGACGACGGGCATCCGCCCGATACCGAGAGCGGCCATGCGAGCGAGCGCCGACGACACCGGCATGGAGGGCGTGACCGTGATCGGCTTGGGGGTCATGGCCTGGCCGACGGTGGTGTCCTTCCGCGGTCCGCCGAAACGTTCGATGTCGGTCAGGGTCACGATGCCGACGAGCTTGCCTCCGTCGACGACGGGGAGCCCATGGTGGTGTCCCTCTTCGAGGACCTTGGCGAGCTCGGCGAGGGTCATCGAGGGCGGGACCGCAGGGACCTGGGACATGACGTCCTCGACCAACACCGTGTCGAGGAGGTCGATGTCCTCGCTCTTGGGGAGATGGACGCCGCGGTCCTTCAGCGACATCTGATAGGCGTTGTCGGGATGGACCCGGTCGGCCAGCACCGTGGCGGCGACGGCGGCCAGCATGAGGGGGAGGACCAGTTCGTAGTTGTTGGTGATCTCGAAGACGAGGAGGATGGACGTCAGCGGGGCGCGGGCGACCACGGCCAGGGTGGCGGCCATGCCGACGACGGCGAACGCGCCGACGTTGATGTCCGAAAGGTGCCAGAAGGGCTGCACGGCCTGGGCGAAGGCGGCCCCCATCGCGCCGCCGACGACCATCGACGGCATGAAGGACCCGACGCTGCCGCCGCTGGCGTGGGTGATGGCAGCGGACACCGCCTTGGCGGCGGCGATCGCGAACAGCGCCCACCAGACCAGGTCGCCGGGGGTCTCGAGCCGGAGGAGCCCGGCGAGGAATCCCTGGCTCGTGCCGAGGGTCTGCGGATACGCCAGCCCGATGGCGGCGACGACGGCGCCGGCGAGGAGCGGGCGGGCCAGCGCCGGGAACCGCGGTGGGAGCCGGCTGGTCTCGGTGTAGTGCAGGACCCGTAGGAACAGGTAGCCGAAGGCGACGGCGAGGAGCCCGAGCAGGGCGAACAGCAGGAGCTGGCGAGGATCCTCGAGGCGGTGTGGAGGCGCCCGGAGGAAGGGTTCGTCGCCGACGAGCTGCTGGGCGGTGACCGACGCGGCGACCGACACGATGACGACGGCGTTGAGGTGGCGGACGGCGAACTGCTGGAGGATGACCTCCATCGCGAACAGCATGCCGGCGATCGGTGCGTTGAAGCTGGCGCCGATGCCGGCGCCGGCGCCGGCGGCGACCAGGCTGCGGATCTGATCCTGCCCGAATCGGGTGTAGCGGGCGAACGACGATCCGATGGCGCCGCCGATCAGGACGATCGGGCCCTCCCGGCCGCCGGACCCGCCGGTGCCGAGGGTGGCCGCGGTCGCCGCGATCTTGGAGAAGGTCAAGCGCGTCGGGATGTAACCGGATTCGACGGTGAGGCCCATCATCACCTCGGTCACGCCGCCGCCGGCGACGCCGGGGCCGAACTTCCGGTCGAGGAGCCACGACGCGAGCATGCCGACCGGGACGGTGAGGAGGAAGACCCAGACGCCGTCGATCGGGGACACCTGGTCGAACCATTCGACGCCCCGGCGGACGGCTTCGATCGAGACGACGAGCGTCGCCGCTCCCAGACCGACGAGCACGCCGAGAACGACCGACGCGAGCAGGAACGCGGCGGTACCGCGGGTGCGGAGTTTGTCGAGGAACCAGAGCCAGGCGTCGTGCACGGGCGAACGCTACCCGACCGGGGGGCGGTCCTCGTCGGAGGTTCCGGCGGTGGGCGTGTCGAGGGCGCCGAGCAGCTCCTCGAGCTGCATCTCGGTCGCGGTGATCCGTTCGCGCAGCGAGCGGATGAGCTCGCTCGCCGCCGCCACGTCGGTGGCCATGGCGTCGAGGTCGGCGTCTCCGGACTCGAGTCGGGCCACGATCGTCTCCAGTCGGTCCATGGCGTCTTGGAAACTGTCCGGGCGGTCGTTCATGGCGCTCCTTCGGTTCGCGGAGGTTCCTCGACGATCGAGCGGATGATGCCGCCGGCCGTGGTCGTTCGCAGGTCGGTGCCTGCCTCCACGTCGGCCGATCGCACCAGCTCGCCGTGGACGGTTCGAGTGATGGGGAACCCCCGCCGGCGGAGGCGGCGCTCCAGGTCGTGGAGCTTGTGCCGTTGGACGGTGTCAGCGGCGATACGCTTTTGTGGCTGGCCGCCAGCGCTGAGCGCCCCTCGGAGCACCCGCTGGCCCAAGCCATCGTCCAGGCGGCCCAGGCC
>JALVQZ010000222.1 GCA_027036355.1 Acidimicrobiia bacterium
GATTGAAGGGGTCGACGACACCGTCGTCGTCGCCGACGGTGTCGTCGACCCCTTCAATCCGAACGTGGTGCGGGCATCCCAGGGTTCGTTGTTCGCCGTCCCGCTGGCGACCGCCCGAACCGACGACACGATCCGGTGGCTCGACGGCACGACCGTGGTGGTCGCCACGCCCGAGGCGACCACCGACTACTGGGACGTGGACATGCGAGGCCCGACCGCGGTGGTGGTCGGCTCCGAGCACGAAGGCGTGTCGGAACGGTGGAAGACGCTGGGCACCACCGTGCGCATCCCGATGGCCGGCACCGGCGACTCGCTCAACGCGTCGATCGCCGCCGCGCTCGTCCTCTACGAGGCGGTGCGCCAGCGCCGGATCACTCCAGGTCCGGTTTCCTGAGGACCCACAAGCCGTCGTCGGCGATGACCCGGTCGATCGTCTCGAGGCGACGAACGACCGAGGCATCGTGGTAGGCCGCCGGGGTGAGCGCGATCTCGAGTACCGGGCCGTGACGGTACAACGCGGGAGTGCGGCACACACCGAGTTCCCGGGCCTCGGCCGTCGAGACGTCCACCGCCTGGAGGTAGGCCTCGGCCCGGTCCACCACCCCCGCCGGTACGTCGGCCGCCTTGGCCGCCTCGTGCCAGGTGGCGGCGTCGTCCACGGCGAACCCGTCGAGATGATGCATGGCGAGGATGGCCTGCAGGTAGCGGCCATGACGTTCGGGAGCGAGATCGAGCACCGCCTCGAAGCTGGCCAGGGCGAGCCGTCCCGCTTCATCGTCGTCGGGAGCGAACGAGCGCCACGCGAGCCGCAGCTCCACGCCCTCGCGTGCGGCTGCGGTCAGGAGCCGATAGAACCGCCACACGTTCGGCGACAGGAAATCGAAGTAGACCCGTCCCGAGAAGACCATCCGCGCAGCGTAGCGCAGGCCTCCTGGCCCGGATCCTTGAACCGAACGTACGTTCGGGTTAGGGTACCGGCCCGCTCGGCCGGTTGGTCCGGACGGGCGCCGACACGGATGCGGAGTGAGACGGTGACGGTGGCGCAACGGAGCTTCGAGGACATGGGGGCGGCCCTGCACGAGGTCCCGTTCTGCGTGCTCGACCTGGAGACCACCGGCGGCTCGGCGGCTTCGTGTGAGATCACCGAGATCGGTGCGGTCAAGTTCGTCGGAGGTGAGGAGGTCGGGCGGTTCCAGACACTGGTCAACCCGGGGGTCGAGATCCCTCCGTTCATCACGGTCCTCACCGGGATCACCCACGCGATGGTCGTCGAGGCTCCGCGCATCGCCGAAGCGCTGCCCTCGTTCCTCGAGTTCGTCGGCGACGCCGTCATCGTCGGCCACAACGTGCGGTTCGACATGTCGTTCCTGCAGGCCGCGGCGCGGCGACTCGGCTACGGCCGCCTTCCCAACCCCACGGTCGACACCCTCGCGCTGGCGCGGCGGCTTGTACGTGGCGAGGTCAGGAACCTGAAGCTGGCGACGCTCTCCGCGCATTTCCGGGCTCCGCACCCTCCGACGCACCGCGCCCTCGACGACGCGGTCGCCACCGCCCACGTCTTCTGGGAGCTCCTGGCGAGAGCAGGGTCGATCGGCGTCACCCACCTCGACGATCTGCTCCGGCTCCCGACCGCCCGGGGTGCAGCCAACTACGGCAAGCTGGCGCTCACCGAGGCGCTTCCGCGTCGGGCGGGGGTGTACCTGTTCGTCGACCGGGACGGCACCGTGATCTACGTCGGCAAGGCCAAGGACCTGCGGACCAGGGTCCGCTCGTACTTCTACGGGGACACTCGCCGCAACATCGCGCAGATGTTGCGCGACCTCGAGCGCATCGACCACGTGGTGTGCGAGACCGAGCTCGAGGCCGAGATCACCGAGTTGCGACTCATCGCCGCCCACCGACCTCGGTACAACCGACGATCTCGACCTCCTCGCTCCACCCACTGGCTGAAGCTCACCGCCGAGCGGTTCCCCCGCCTGTCGATCGTGCGGACCCTCCGCCGGGGCGACGGTCCGTACCTGGGGCCGTTCCGTTCGAAGCGGGCCGCCGAGCAGGTGATGTTCGCCCTGTGGGACGCGACGCCGATACGGCGCTGCCGGGGAACCGGCACCCGCCGCAGCGCCGCATGCAGCTTCGCTCAGGTCGGGGTCGCCGTCTGCCCGTGTGACGGGACGGTCACCGAGGAAGAGTACGCGGCGGTCGTCGCCGTCGTGCGGCGGGGTGTGACCGAGGAACCCGATCTCCTCCTGGCCCCGCTGCGGGAACGGATGACGAAGCTGGCCCGGATGCAGCGCTTCGAAGAGGCCGCCGACATGCGGGACCGCCATCGGGCCCTCGCCAGGGCATTGGAGCGGCGACGGGCCTGGAACGCCCTGACCGGGGCGGGACGGCTCTGGGCCGAAGACGCGGCAGGCGACGGCATCGTGGTCGACGACGGCCGGTTCGTCGCCGCATGGAACGCCCGGGGCTCGGCGCCGCTGCTGCCCGGGTACGTCGCCGGTGAGATCGACGAGGTGCCCGGCACCGTGTCCGCGGCGGCCGAAGCCGACCTGATGTGGCGATGGCTCGACCGTGACGGTGTCGAGATCGTCGAGAGCACGCGGCCGATCGCCATGCCGGCGTCGCCGGTGGCTCGCCTGGCCGCGGCGAGCTGATCCCGAGGCGCCGACCGACGCCCTACCCTTCCAGGATGCGGTTCATCATCAAACGGGGAGCGGATCCGACGGCCAGGGCAGACGCCACCTTGCTGGTCGCCATGGGGCTTCCAGGCGGAGGTGTCGTCGCGCTCGGGGACACGCACGCGGTGGTGGCTCCCGGCGACGTTCCGTCCCCCAACGCCCTGCTCGTGGGACCGCGGACGCTGGACAACGCCGGCCTCGACGTCGGCGAGTCGGTCGACGTGCGGCGAGCGATCCTGCCGCGGGCTCAACGGGTGGTCCTGGGAGGGGCGACGAGCCCGCTCGATGCGCGGCACCTGACCCGTGCCCTGCAGGGACGTCCGGTCACGGTCGGCGACCGGCTGGCCGTCAAGGGCGCCTACGGCGCCGACGACGACACCGAGACGGAGCTGATCGTGGCGGAGGTGGAACCGGCTCCGGCGGGCATCGTCGGTCCGGGGACGATCGTGCACGAAGCGGGACGGACGCCGCCGGGGGTCATCGCCCACGTCGCCTCCCCGCCCGGGGAGACCCCGACGACGGCCGAGGCGCTCCTGGCCGGACTGGACACCGAGCGGGAGATCTTGACCGGATGGTTCTCCCTGCTGACATCCTCGCAGCGGCTTCCGACGACCTGGGGGTTGCCCGAGGTGGCAGGCGTGATCGTCGAAGGTCCCGCCGGTTGCGGCCGGTCCGAGCTCGTCGACGCCGCCGCCCGCGATGCGGGAGCGGCGGTCCATGAGGTGCCCCTCGACATGGTGTTCAAGCCCGATCGGCTCCTGACCCTGCTGGAGCGCTCGGTCAAGGAGACGTCGCCTCCGGCGATCATCTACCTCGACCATGTCGATTCGGTCGCCGGCAGCGACGGGATGTTCGAGACCCAGGCCGGGGCGATCTTCCGCTGGTTCCTCGACGCGGTGGCGGACCGGCCCAGGATCGCTTGCGTCCTGGGGGTCTCGTCGTCGACCCGCCTCAACGCGGCGATCTCTTCGTCGCCCTTGCTTCCGCGACGGCTCGTGATCCCCCCACCGGACACGCAACGCCGGGCGCTCCTCTTCGAGGCGGCTCTCGCCCAGGTCCCGCAGCGGAACCTGGACTTCGATCGGCTGTCTGCCCGTACCGCCGGGTTCTCCGGTGCCGACATCATGGCGGCGGTGCTCGAGGCGACGGCCCTGGTGGCGACCTCGGGGGCGCCCGTCACCCAGGAGCTCCTGGAGCGAGCGGTCGACGGCACGCCGCCGTCGTTAGGTACGACGTCGCTGGGCGAGATGCCCTCGTACGGGTTCGACCGGGTGGCGAACCTCGACGCCGTCAAGCAACGTCTGACCGAGACGGTCATCTGGCAGATGACCGATCCCGATCGTTTCCGGCGTCTCGGCATCGAACCGCCGAAGGGCCTGCTCCTGTGGGGCCCGCCTGGGACCGGCAAGACCTACGTGGTCCGAGCCCTGGCGCACGAGTCCGGCGCGGCGTTCTTCCCGATCAAGGGCGCCGAACTCCTCGACAAGTGGGTGGGAGAGTCCGAGCGCGCCGTTCGCGAGGTCTTCGCTCGGGCGAAGGCGGTGGCGCCGGCGATCTTGTTCTTCGACGAGATCGACGCTCTCGCCCCGGTCCGTGGCAATTCGACGAACACCGTGACCGACTCGGTGGTCGCCGCGCTGCTGACGGAGATGGACGGGGTGGCGGACCGGGGCGACGTCTTCGTCATCGGCGCCACCAACCGTCGCGATCTGGTCGATCCGGCCCTCCTCCGGCCGGGCCGGCTCGAGGTGCATCTCCGCCTGGGGCTCCCGGCGGCGGAGGCGAGAGCGGCGTTCTTCTCGATCAGCGACGTGCCGTTCGCCGACGACATCGATCTCGAGCGCGTCGTCGCCGACACGGAGGGACTGTCGTTCGCGGAGCTCGCCGGCCTGCTGCGAGAGGCTGCCCTCCAGGCGCTCCGACGCGATCCCGAGTCGATCGCCGTCTCCGGCGGCGACATCGCCGACGCCTTGCGAGCCCTGCGGGAACGTTCCGACGAGGCGTGAACGCCGGGGCTGTCAGCGGCAGGCGGAGATCGCCGCGGGAAGGTCGATCCGGCCTTCGTACAGCGCCCTGCCCACGATGGCCGCCTCGATGCCGAGGCTCGACAGCGTCTCGAGGTCCGCGAGGGTGCCGACGCCGCCGCTGGCGATGAGATGGAGGTCGGGGGCGAGCCTCCGTACCTCGGCGAGCAGGTCGAGGTCCGGGCCGACCATCGCCCCGTCGCGTTCGATGCCGGTGACCAGGATCCGTTCGACGCCCGCGGCGGCAACCGAGGCGAGGGCTCGGACGAGCGCGATCCCTTCGTCTCGCCATCCGGCCCCTCGGGCCCTCCCCTCGCGTACGTCGATGGCGACGACGACCCGCTCCGCTCCGACGGCGGCGACGATCTGGCCGAGAGCGTCACCCGTTCCGAGGGCGGCCGTGCCGACGACGACGCGGCGTGCGCCTGCGGCGATCGCGTCGGTGGCGATCGCGTCGGTGCGGATCCCGCCGCCGATCTGGAACGGGATCCCTGCCCGAGCGAGCGCGGCCCACAGCATCCGGTCGGAGGGTTCTCCTCGGGCCGCGTCGAGGTCCACGACGTGCACGAGGGTGGCGCCTCGTTCGATCCAGCGAGACGCGACATGCACGGGGTCGGTGGCGTACCGGGTGACCTCCCCGAAGTCGCCACGCAGCAGCCGCACGACCGCTCCGTCGAGCACGTCGATCGCGGGGATGATCTGCATGGTGGCCTCCTGAGCGGTCGATCTGCGTGATGATGTGCTAACGTGCTAATACGCTAGCAGGAGCGGCACCATGCCGAACACCACAGGCAGAGACTGGGCCTCCGACGAAGACGCCGACGCGCTCTTGGACGCCATCGTCTCCTGCTCGGACCGAGACGAAGCCGAACGACTCCTCCGCGACCTGTGCACCCGGCGCGAGCTCGAAGAGATGGCCTCCCGCTGGGCGGTCGTCCGCCAGCTCGCCGCAGGGCGTTCCTACCGGGCCATCCACGAGGCGACCGGCGTGTCGACCGCAACGATCACCCGCATCAACGACTGGCTTCGGCACGGGACCGGTGGCTATCGGGAGACCCTGGAGCGACTCGGCCTCGGAGCGCCGTCATGAGCGACCGAACCCGGATCGCCATCCCCAACAAGGGCCGCCTCGCCGATCCCTCCGCCGAACTGCTCCGCAAGGCGGGTCTCGTCTTCGAGATGTCCGCCCGGTCACTGTCGGTCCCCGTCCGCAACATGCCCGTCGAGGTCCTGTTCGTCCGCGCCGACGACATCCCCGAGCTCGTCCACGACGACGTCGCCCAGTTCGGGATCACCGGACTCGACCTCGTCGCCGAGTCGGGGTTCACGCCCGACGTCGTGGTCGAACTCGGGTTCGGTCGCTGCCGCCTGACCGCTGCCGTCGAAGAGACCTCACCGGTCCGTTCCCTCGACGACTTCGCGGAACTCCGCGTCGCCACCTCCCATCCACGCACCGTGGCGAGCTTCTTCGCCGGCAAGGGCATCCCCGTCACCACCATCCCCCTCCGCGGGTCGGTGGAGGTCGCCCCGAAGCTCGACGTCGCCGACGCGATCGTCGACCTCGTCTCCAGCGGAAGCACCCTGATGGTGAACGGTCTCCGGCCGGTGGCGACCATCCTCGAATCCCAAGCCGCCCTCATCTCGAGCGACGATGGCCGGCACACGCCGCTGGCAACGATGGTCCGCGCCGTCGTGACCGCCCGCAGGAAGCGGTACGTGCTGATGAACGCGCCCGCGCACGCCATCGAGACCATCGAACGGATCATCCCCGGCGCCGACGCCCCCACCGTCGTCCCCCTCGCCCATGACGGCATGGTCGCCGTTCACTCGGTCGTCGACGCCGACGAGATGTGGACCGTCCTGCCCGAACTCGAAGCAGCCGGCGCATCGGCCATCCTCGTCCTCCCCATCGAGCAGATGATCCGATGAACCTCCGCACCGTCGTCCTCGCCGACCTGTCCCCTGACGAACGCGACGCCATCGTCCGTCGATCCGCCGTCCCCGACGCCGCCACCCGCGCCGCGGCCGCCGAGATCGTCGAGGCCGTCCGCGTCGGCGGCGACGCGACGGTGCGGGAGTTCGACATGCGCTTCGGCGGCATCCCCGCCGACACACCCCTCTCCGTCGACCCAGCGGATCTCGCCGGTGCCGCCGGCGCCGTGGCGCCCGAGGTACTCGCCGCCCTCGACGCCGCCACCGCCAACATCCGTCTCGTCCACGCCGCCCAACGGCCCGCCGACGTCACCGTCGAGCCGGCTCCGGGGGTATCGGTGGTCCGCCGCTGGACGCCACTCAGACGGGTCGGGCTCTACGTGCCGGGCGGCCTCGCCGCGTACCCCTCGTCGCTGCTGATGGCCGCCATCCCGGCGCAGGTCGCCGGTGTCGGCTCGATCGCCGTCGTCAGCCCGCCGGGACCCGACGGACGCCTCGATGCCACCGTGATGGCCGCCGCCCACCGGCTCGGCATCGACGAGGTGTACGCCACCGGCGGAGCCCAGGCGATCGGTGCCCTCGCCCACGGAACCGAGACGATCGAGCCCGTCGACAAGATCGTCGGGCCTGGCGGTGCGTGGGTGACCGCGGCCAAGCTGGCCGTCTACGGGCTCGTCGGGGTCGACCTGCCCGCCGGACCCAGCGAGGCCGCCATCTTGGTGGACACGACCGCCGACCCGGAGGTCGCCGCCGCCGACCTCCTCTGCCAGGCCGAGCACGGCCCCGACTCCGCCGTGGTGCTGATCGCCACCGACCCCGGCGTCGCCGAGGCGGTCGTCAGCGCGGCAGCCCGGCAGCTTCACGACCTGAAGCGGGCCGACATCATCGCCGCCGCCCTCGCCGAGCACGGCCTGGTGGTCGTCGCCGCCGACCGTCGCGACGCTCTGGCCTTCGCCGACGCCTGGGCGCCCGAGCACCTGACCGTCCACACCGCCGATCCCGAAGCCGACGCCGGCCTCGTCCCTTCCGCCGGATCGGTCTTCCTCGGCCACTGGACCCCCGAATCGGCGGGCGACTACGCCACCGGCGCCAACCACATCCTCCCCACCGGCGGCCTCGCCGCCTCCTACGGGCCCTTGGCGACCGAGGACTTCGGATCGTGGCGCCAGCTCCAGCGGCTCACCCGGGAGGGACTGGAGGGTCTTGCCCCGACGATCCGCTCCCTCGCCCAGGCCGAAGGGCTCACCGCCCACGCGGCATGTGTCGACGTCCGGCTGGAGCAGCGATGAGCGTCCCCCGCTACAAGTGGCAGCCCACGACCCGCGACATCGCCCGCGACCTCGGGATCCCCGAGTCCACGGTCGTTCGCTTCGACCACAACACCTCCCCGTACCCGCCCGAATGGGCTGCCGCGCCGGCCGCCGCCGCCGCCCGGCGTCTCAACGAGTACCCCGGCGCCAATTACCTCCCCCTCCGGGAGGCAGCGGCCCGCTACGTCGGCGTCGAGCCGACGAACGTCGCCCCCGGCGCCGGCGTCGACGAGATCATCCTGCTCGCGGCACGGGCCTTCCTCGGACCCTCGCGCCGGTCCGTCACCTCCGCGCCCACCTATCCGCTGTACCGGATCGCCGCCGCCCAGGTCGGCGCCGACCATCTGGAGATCCCGGCCGCCGGTCCGTCGTTCGCCCAGCCCGTCGACGCCCTCGTCGACGCGGCCGCGGACGCCGACGTGGTCTGGCTGTGCGTCCCCAACAACCCCACCGGGGAGCGCATCGACATCGCCGCCGTGGAGGAGATCGTGAACGCCACCGCGGGTGTCACCGTCCTCGACGCCGCCTACGCCGAGATCGCCGGCGACCGCTGGGCCGACCTGGTCGCCGGTCACGACGACGTCCTCGTGTGCCACACCCTGTCGAAGGGATTCGGCCTCGCCGGGGCCCGCGTCGGTTTCGGGGTGGGGTCCGAAGCCCTGGTCGACGCCCTCGATGCGGTACGACCTCCCGGGAGCATCGCCGAGGTGTCGTCGGTCCTGGCCATCGACGCGCTCGACCACCCCGAACGCATGACCGCCAACGTGCATCGGCTGGTCACCGAGCGCACTCGACTGGCCGGATCGCTGGCCGACCTCGGCTTCGCGGTGCTGCCGTCGGCCGCCAACTTCCTCCTGTGCCACATCGGCCCCACCGCCGGCTCCATCGCCGACGCGCTCTTCGCCCGCGGCCTCGTGGTTCGGCGCTTCCCGTCCGGCGGGCCCCTCGCCGAGCACCTCCGGTTCACCGTCCGTTCGCCCCGCGAGGACGACCGACTCCTCGCCGCCCTCAGGGAGGTTCTGTGATGTCCCGATCGGCCACCATCCAACGCACCACCGCCGAGACCGACGTCCATGTCACGCTGTCGCTCGACGGCACGGGACGGGCGGAGGTCACCACCGGAGTCGGCATGTTCGACCATCTCCTGACGTCGATGGCCATGCACGGCTTGTTCGACCTGCAGGTACGCACCGTCGGCGACCTCCACATCGACGAGCACCACACCGTCGAGGACACCGCCATCGCCCTCGGGGAGGCGTTCGACGGCGCCCTCGGCACCCGGGCCGGGATCGTCCGCTTCGGCCATGCCGCGGTCCCCATGGACGAGGCCCTCGCCACGGCCACCGTCGATGCCGGAGGGCGCTCGTACACGGTCATGTCGCTCCCGTTCCTGGCACCGACCATCGGCACCCTCGGCACCCAGATGATCCCCCATGCCCTCGAGGCGTTCGCCCGCAGCGCCCGCATGACCATCCACCTGACCGCCACCGGCCGCAACGACCATCATCTCGCCGAGGCGTCGTTCAAAGCGCTCGCCCGGGCGCTGCGGATGGCGGTCGAGCCCGACCCGCGGAGGGCCGGGATCCCGTCGACCAAAGGCACGTTGTGATGCGGATCGCGGTGATCGATCACGGAGCCGGGAACCTCGTGTCGATCGTCGCCGCGCTGGAACGGATCGGCATCGACCCGATGGTGACCTCCGTTCCCGACGCTCTGGAGGACGCCGACGCGGTGATCCTCCCGGGAGTCGGGGCGACCGGAACCGCCATGGCGCGCCTGTCGGAGAGCGGGTTGGCTCGAGCGCTCTCCTCGTGGCCCGGGCCGCTGTTGGGGATCTGCGTCGGGATGCAGCTCCTGTTCGACAGCTCGGACGAGGACGGTGGATCCTGCCTGGGGATCGTCCCGGGCGCGGTCCGTGAGCTCGCGGGCCGGCCCCTCCCCCACATGGGCTGGAACGACGTGCAGCATCGTGACGACCCACTGTTCGACGGGATCCCCTCGGGCGAGCCGTTCTATTTCGTCCACTCGTACGCCCCGGTTCCCGCCGATCCGTCGGTGGTCATCGCCACCTCCGACCATGGCGGCCCTTTCGCCGCCGCGGTCCGCTCCGGGAACCGCATCGGCGTCCAGTTCCATCCCGAGCGCAGCGGGAGCGCAGGGCTGCGTCTGCTGTCGAACTTCGTCCGAGCGTGCCGGCAGGTGACCCATGCTGCGTAAACGCATCATCCCCTGCCTCGACGTCGCCGACGGCCGCGTCGTCAAGGGCGTGCGGTTCGTCGACCTCACCGACGAGGGCGATCCCGTCGAGCTCGCCTCCCGGTACGTGGCCGAAGGCGCCGACGAGATCTGCTTCCTCGATATCACCGCCTCCCACGAAGCCCGCGGCACCCTGCTCGACCTCGTGCACCGCACCGCCGCGGTGCTCACCGTGCCGTTCACCGTCGGCGGCGGGGTCGGATCGGTGGCCGACATGCGAGCGGTCCTGCGGGCAGGCGCCGACAAGGTGGCGGTCAACACCGCCGCGGTGCAGCGGCCTCGGCTGCTGGTCGAATGCGCCGACGCGTTCGGCCGCCAATGCGTCGTCCTGGCCGTCGATGCCCGAGCCGACGGCGCCGGATCGTGGGAGGTCTAT
>JALVQZ010000223.1 GCA_027036355.1 Acidimicrobiia bacterium
CCCGCCCCTCCCCACCCTGCCACCCCCACCCCCCCCCCCCCCGTAACCCCGCCCGGACCGTCCCCCGGAGTTCCCCATCTGACACCGGCCCGAGGGGCGCGGTCGTCTTGCGTGTTAGTTCAGCGCCCTCCTATACTCCCGGGGACCGGTTTCCCGCCGGAGCCCGCGCTTACCTTGAGGCGTTCCCCGGAACGCTGTCGTGAGCGGAGCGGCTCACAGAAGGGATCGGCGAGGCCCTCGCGGCAGCGCCGATTTTTCGTTCGTCAGAACCCCTTTCCTCGGATGGAGGGATGGGGTGCGCCGAGAAGAGAGAGACGACACAGACGTGCCGACCGTACAGCAGTTGGTCCGCCAGGGCCGCAAGCCGAAGCCGAAGAAATCCAAGACGCTCGGACTTGCGGGTTCGCCGCAGCGACGCGGGGTCTGCACCCGCGTCTACACCCAGACGCCCAAGAAGCCGAACTCGGCCCTCCGGAAAGTGGCCCGCGTCCGGCTCACCTCCGGGGTGGAGGTCACCGCCTACATCCCCGGCGAAGGACACAACCTGCAGGAGCACTCGATCGTCCTCGTCCGCGGCGGGCGGGTCAAGGACCTCCCCGGTGTGCGCTACAAGGTCATCCGAGGGGCACTCGACGCCGCAGGGGTCGACGGGCGCAAGCAGGCGCGCTCCCGCTACGGCACCAAGAAAGAGAGCTGAGAATGCGACGGGCACCAGCAGAGGTACGCAAGCTCGATCCCGATCCGGTCTACGGGAGCGTCCTCGTCAGCCAGATCATCAACAAGGTCCTGCTGCGGGGCAAGAAGGGCGCCGCCCGCCGGATCGTGTACGGCGCGATGGACATCATCGAGACCCGCACCGGCTCCGATCCGCTCCCCGTGGTGAAGCGGGCCGTCGACAACGTGCGGCCCACCCTCGAGGTGCGGTCCCGGCGGGTCGGTGGGTCGTCGTACCAGGTTCCGGTCGAGGTCCGGCCCCGCCGTGCCCAGACGTTGGCCGTGCGCTGGCTCGTCGAGTTCGCTCGCAAGCGCAAGGAACCGACGATGGCCGAGCGCCTCGCCAACGAGCTGCTCGACGCCGCCAACCGCACCGGTGCGGCGGTCAAGCGCCGCGAAGACGTCCACAAGATGGCGGAGTCCAACAAGGCCTTCGCCCACTACCGCTGGTAGCGAAGAAGAAGAGAAGCACAGATCATGGCACGCACCATCCCCCTCGAGTCGATCCGCAACATCGGGATCATGGCCCACATCGACGCGGGCAAGACCACCACGACCGAGCGGATCCTCTACTACACGGGCCGCACCTACAAGCTGGGTGAGGTCCATGAGGGCGCGGCCGTGATGGACTGGATGGAGCAGGAGCAAGAGCGCGGCATCACCATCACGTCGGCCGCGACGACCTGCGAATGGCGGGACCACACCATCAACATCATCGACACGCCCGGCCACGTCGACTTCACCGTCGAGGTGGAACGATCGCTGCGGGTCCTCGACGGCGCCGTGGCCGTGTTCGACGCGGTCTCCGGCGTGGAGCCGCAGTCCGAGACGGTGTGGCGTCAGGCCGACAAGTACGGTGTTCCCCGGATCGCGTTCATCAACAAGATGGACCGCATCGGCGCCGACTACTTCGCGGCGGTGCAGTCGATCGTCGATCGCCTCGGGGGCAACCCGGTCGCCATCCAGATCCCGATGGGGGCCGAGTCGGAGTTCCACGGGGTCATCGACCTGGTGGAGATGAACGCCATCGTGTGGAAGGACGACGAGGGCAAGGAACGCGAGGTCGTCGAGATCCCCGACGAGTACGCGGCCGAGGCCGACGAATGGCATCACAAGATGCTCGACGTCGTCGCCTCCGAGGACGAGGAGCTCCTCGAGCAGTACCTCGAAGGCAACACCCTCGATCCCGACGACATCCGGCGGGTCATCCGCAAGGGCACCATCGACCGCGACTTCGTGCCGGTCCTGTTGGGCTCCGCCTTCAAGAACAAGGGGGTCCAACCGCTGCTCGACGCCATCGTCGACTACCTGCCGAGCCCCCTCGACCTGCCCCCGGTGCAGGGTTTCGTCCCCGGCCACGAGGACCAGATCATCGAGCGCAAGCCGTCGGACGACGAGCCCTTCACGGCGCTGGCCTTCAAGATCATGTCCGACCCGTACGTGGGCAAGCTGACGTACTTCCGGGTCTACTCGGGGAAGGCCGCCAAGGGCGACTCGATCCTCAACACCCGATCGGGCAAGAAGGAACGCTTCGGACGGCTCCTCAGGATGCATGCCGCCAAGCAGGAGGACATCGACGAGGTGATGACCGGCGACATCGTCGCCGCCGTCGGCCTCAAGAACACCAAGACGGGCGACTCGCTGTCGGATCCCTCCCACCCGATCCAGCTCGAGTCGATGACCTTCCCCGCACCGGTCATCTCGGTGGCGATCGAACCCAAGACCAAGGCCGACCAGGACAAGCTCGGCGAGGCCCTCGCCCGGCTCGCCGAGGAGGATCCCACCTTCCAGGTCCACACCGACGAGGAGACCGGGCAGACCATCATCGCCGGGATGGGCGAGCTCCACCTCGAGGTGATCGTCGACCGGCTCATGCGCGAGTTCAAGGTCGAGGCCAACGTGGGCCGTCCGCAGGTCGCCTACCGCGAGACGATCAAGAAGCCCGTCCACAAGGTCGACGCCAAGTTCAAGCGTCAGACCGGCGGATCGGGCATGTACGGCCACGTGGTCATCGATCTCGAGCCGCTCAAGCCGGGATCGGGGTTCGAGTTCGAGAACAAGGTCAAGGGCGGGAACGTGCCCAGCGAGTACATCCCGGCGGTCGCCAAGGGGATCGAGCAGGCCCTCGAAGGCGGGATCCTCGCCGGCTACCCGCTCGTCGACGTGAAGGCCACCCTCACCGACGGGTCGAGCCACGCGGTCGACTCCAACGAGATGGCCTTCCGCATCGCCGGCTCGATGGCGCTGCAGGAAGCTGCCAAGCGGGCCGGCATCAAGATCATGGAACCGGTCATGGAGATCGAAGTCGTCACCCCCGAGGAGTACATGGGTGACGTCATCGGCGACCTGTCCTCCCGGCGGGGGAAGGTCGAATCGATGGACACTCGGGGGCAGGCCAGGGTCGTCAAAGCCCTGGTCCCGCTCGCCGAGATGTTCGGGTACGCCACGGACCTGCGGTCACGCACCCAGGGCCGGGCCAACTACACGATGCAGTTCCATTCCTACCAGGAAGTTCCCACCGCGGTCTCCCAAGAGATCGTGGCCAAGGTTCGAGGCGAATAGAAGGAGGCCGCACCATGGCGAAGGCGAAGTTTGAGCGGACGAAGCCGCATGTGAATATCGGGACGATGGGTCATATCGATCATGGGAAGACGACGTTGACGGCGGCGATCACGAAGGTGTTGGCTGAGCGGGGTGAGGGGTCGACGGAGTTCACGGCGTTTGATGAGATCGATAAGGCGCCTGAGGAGCGTGAGCGGGGGATCACGATCGCGATCGCGCATGTGGAGTATGAGACGCCGAATCGTCATTATGCGCATGTGGATATGCCGGGGCATGCGGATTATGTGA
>JALVQZ010000224.1 GCA_027036355.1 Acidimicrobiia bacterium
CGCTCCCGCAGCGACCCGCTCGAGGTGAGATCTGATGGATCGCGACGTCTTCCTCGCTCGGCTCCGCCGTCGGGTCGATCTCGGGTTCCCTCCCAACGCGGCGCATCCGCTCGGTCGGGTCGACGATGTGCCGAAGATCGAGTACCGGGAACCCCTCGACGATCTGGTCGACGCGTTCGTGGCCGCGGTGCGACGCCAAGGTGGGGAACCGCATCGGGTGGCGTCGATGGCGGCGCTGGAGAACGTGCTCGACGAGGTGCTGGCCGGCGCCGAGGCGGTCGCGGTCTCCGGCGATCCGGAGGTGGCGCTCGTCGCCGATCTCCTCGACGACCGCCCGACGGAGGTCGTTCGTCCCACGGGTGCGAACGACCTGGCCGACGTGGCGGTCGGGATCACCGGCGCGGCGGGGGCGATCGCCCGGACCGGAACGGTCGTGGTGGCGTCGTCGCGGGCGGCGAGCCGCACCGTCTCGCTCATCCCTCCGATCCATCTCGCCCTGGTACCGGCCGGGTCGATCGTGGCGACACCGTCGGATTGGTGGAGGCACATGGGGGCCCGGCACCCCGACGGACCTCCGTCCCAGCTGGTGTTCATCACGGGCCCCAGCAAGTCCGCCGACATCGAGTTGACCTTGACGGTCGGTGTCCACGGACCGAAACGCCTGGTGGTCGCCGTCTGGGAGGGGTGAGGGTCACCCGTCGTCGGGGAAGCACTCGTCGCCGTTCGTCGACGACGACTGCTGGGACCGTCCCGCCAGCACGCTGCGGACCTTGGCTCGGATCCGGTCGACATCGGGGATGGCGTTGAACGCCTGGTCCCGGACCGGCGCGTAGTAGGGGGGGATGAGCCCCACGGTCGTGACGTCGTCGAGGTCGAGCTCGGCCGCCGCGGTGACGAGATCGGGAAGGAAGCTCAGCGGGACGTTCGTGACGACGGAGCTCTCGACGGCGTCGGCGATCGCGGGGAACGACCGCAAGATGGTGTAGGTGTCGAACTCGGCGGCGACGGCCTTGAGCAGGCAGCGCTGACGCCGCATCCTGGTGTAGTCGGACGATCCCTTCCGGGCCCGGATGAACGCCAAGGCCTCGGTGGCGCTGAGATGCTGCCAGCCGCGATCCACGTCGATCGTCGCCCATTCGGCGCCCTCGGTGGGAGGCGAGACCTCGGCGACGAGCGGCTTGTCGACGTAGACGTCCACCCCGCCGATCGCGTCGACGAGGTCGACGAACCCTTGCATGTCGATGAGCGCGTAGTAGTCGATCCGCAGCCCGAGGAGCTCTTGGAGGGTCCGGCGGAGCATCTCCATGCCGGGATCGACGGCGTCGGGGAACGTTCGGGTCCACTTGCGTGTCGACGCGTACAAGGCGTTGATCTGCCCCGGATAGCACTTGCACGGCTCCCACGGCGGCGGTTCCTCCCCCTCGACGGGCGGGGGCGGCGGGAACAGTCGGAGCTCGAGGTCCACGAAGGCGTCTTCGAAGCGCTTCGGAACCGGGACGTGACCGTAGTTGCGAGGGATCCCGAAGAGCGCGGCCTTGCCGGTCCTGGTGTCCAGGGTCGCCACGATCATCGTGTCGGTGCGCAACCCGGACCGCCCGGGACCTGCGTCGCCGCCGGCGAGGAGGATCGTGATCCGGTCGACGTCGACGCGCTCGTCGAACGGCAGGAACGGCGCCGGCGAGTGGTGGGCGGTCAGCTCCTCCCTCCGGAGGGCGACCGCGTCGGGATCCCCGACGCCCTCATGGAACATCAACCCCCCGCGGGCGTCGCGAGGATCGAAGTGAGGGTCCGCGACCTCCGCCTCGTCGGGCGGACCGACGTCGACGATCGTGGTCGGCGTCGCGATCTCCCCGGCGGCGTCGGCGACGAACACGGTGTCGAGGAGCCGGATGGCGAGAAGGTCGTAGGCGACGACGGCGACGTGGGGAACGACGGTCAGGACCACGAGCGCCGCCATCGTCACGGTCCCGGCTCGCCCCGACGGCGCTCCCCCGGCTTCCCGCCAGGCGTCGACGACGGCGTAGATCCTCCAAGCCATCGCGGAGACGACCACCGCCAGGAGGGCCCACAGGAGGGCGGGAGTGACCGCCCATCCGACCAGTGTCGACTTCGAGACGCCTCGCAGCGCGAGGAGGCCCGCGACGAGCACGAGGTTGGGCACGAGCAGGACGATGGCCTTCGTTCGGCGGCCCAGGTACCAGTGTCCGGCGCCCGGAAGGACGAAGGATGCGACCACGGCGACCAGCGGCGAGGCGACGCCGGCCGGTCGGGTCTGGATCGTGGATTCGCCGCTCACGTTCGTGCCCTCGGGTCGTCGAAGGCGAACGCTACGACGTGATCTCCGATATCGGAAGCTTCACCCTGTCGTGTCGACGGGCGCTTCGATGTGGACGAAGGCTTCCGCCGTGTACCCGACGCTGGTGCGCATGGTCAGCGCTTCCCCCGCCTCCGGCGGCGGCTCGTAGTCGACGAGGGCCGCGGTCTCGAAGCGTGCCTCGAGCTCGGCGATGCGATGCTCACGGTCCGACAGGAGACGCCGGAGCCGCTCGACGTCGTCGCCTCCGGCCGGGGCCGCCTTGAGACGGGCCACCTCGCGCCGGAGGGCCTCGACCTCCTCGCGTTCGGCTTCGAGTTCCCCGACGGTGGTCTTGGCGGCGACGAGACGCTCCTGGAGATCCGCCATCCGCTTGCGGAGCCGATCGACCTCCTCGCTCGAATCGGTGGCGGGCAAGCCGACCGGAGACGGGGCGGTGCGGCGGCCCACGGCGCGTCCGATCAGGATCCCGGCGGCGAGGCCGATCAACGTCGCTGCCGCCATGAAGACGACGATCTCGGCCGCGGCGAACAGGGCTCCTCGCATCAGTTGCCTCCTTGCTGCATGAGCATCTCGATCGGACCGAACCGGAACTCGACTCGGCGGTTCTGCGCCCGCCCTTCGGGCGTCGTGTTGGGAGCGATCGGGTGTCCCTCGCCGAGGCCGACGGCGATGATCCGTCGCTCGTCGATCCCGGCGGCCACGAGCCAGGCCTTGGCGTTCCCGGCGCGGCGTTCCGACAGCACCTGGTTGGCGGCCCGGGTGCCGATCGAGTCGGTGTGGCCTTCGATGACGATCCCCAGGGTGGGATTGCGGGCGAGGATGCCTGCGGCGGTTCCCAACAGCGTCTGGAGCTGCGGCGACAGCTCGGCGCTGCCGCTCTCGAAGGTGGCGCCGCCGCGCAACGAACCGGTGATGACGTCGTCGTCGATGTCGAGGGTCCATTGCGGGATGGCGGCGAGCTGAGGGATGACGAACGGGAGGCGGTAGAGCGAGAACGAAGCGTCGGTGCCTCGATCGACCACGAGGAGGTCCGTGACCGCGTCGGGTCCGAAGGCGGCGATCGTGGCCGACCGCAGCGCCTCGGCGATATCGTCGTTGGGGACGGTGCCCGAGATGGTGACGGTCCCGTCACCGGGAGCGTCGGCGTGGAAGTCGGGCGGGGTGAGGCCGCTGACGCGGACCTGATCGTCGACGACGACGTCGTCACCGAGGGCCGACCCGATGGCTCCCAGGAGCTTCGCCTTGCGCTCCGGCGTCGGGGCGGAACCCTCGACGACCGCCCGCTGCCCGTCGACGACGAGCTTCGCCTCGGGGACGATGGCGAGGAACGCGACGGCACGAGGAGCTCCTTCGAGCCAGGTGGCGGGAGGCACGTCGCCCACGTCGACGGAGCCCTCGAGGAGAGGGGCGTAGATCAACTCCGCGACCTGCTGGATCCCTTCGGCGACGGCCGGTACGGGCACGACACCCGACAGGCTCAACGTCCCCTCGTGCAGGGTGGCCTCGAGCCGGGAGGAGGCGACGACCGACGTGGAGGTCGTCGAGGTCGGTTCGGCAGGCCGGTCCGGTTCGGTCGGTTCGGGTCCGGGACGTTCGCCGATGACGTTGAACTCGACCGTGCGGATGCCCCGGACACCGGCGAGGGCTTCGACGACGGCCTGCCGGTCGTATCCGGGGGTCACGTCGACGGTCACATCGCGTCCGTCGACCGAGATGGCGGCGTCGACGCCGACGGCGGAGACCGCCGCGGTGGCGGCCTGCGAGATCGCATCTCGCTCGTTGGGGACGCCGATGAACACGGCGAGGACGACCAATGCGAGCCAGGCGCCGGCGAGCGCGGCCAGCGTCCTTCGGGTGCTCTCCGACATCCGGAACCTCCTCGTGAGCAGGTATCGGCGCCGGAGGTCCCGAAGTTGACGGCTTTCTCTCCTCGGATCGGCCTCGGGCGTCAGACGGACGCCTCGACGAACGCCACGATGGCGGCGGCGACGGCGTCGGCGTCGGTGGGCTCGTCGAGGGAACGGATCGCGGCGTCGACCAGGTCGTCGCCGATCCGGTCGCGGCGACCCTCGTACAACGCGGCGACGTACCGGGCGGTGAACTCGGGATGGCCCTGGAATCCGATGGCTCGGTCGCCGACGGCGATCGCCGCGACGGGACACTGCGGCGATCGGGCCAGGATCTCGGCATCTGCCGGGAGCGCAACGACCTGATCCCGGTGGCTGGACAGGAGGGCGAACTCCGCCGGGATCGACCCGGCCCACTCCGGCCGCCGGCCGGTCCACGTCGCGCGCCGGACGCCGACCTGCCATCCCTGCGGCGCCTCGGCCACCTCACCGCCCAACGCCTGGGCCATGAGCTGCATGCCGAAGCAGATCCCGACGAAGGGCCGGCGGGATCCGATGAGGTCGACGACGAAGGATCCGAGCCGGCCGATCCACGGCTCGGGGTCGTAGACCGACGCCGCCGATCCGGTCGTGATCCAGGCGTCGCACTCGTCGACGGAGTCGGGGAACCGACCCGAGACGACGTCGTAGGCGCGTAGTTCGACGGGTCCGGCGAACAACGCCTCGAACATGTCGGGGTAGTCGCCCGCGATCGGTCGCAACTCCTCACGGACGTGGTCGCACACGAGCAGGCCGAGCCGCACGGCGTCAATCCTTCGCGATGAAGACGGTCTTGTACTCCGAGTAGTGCTCGAGGGCGACCATGCCCTGTTCCCGACCGATCCCCGAGCGCTTCACTCCACCGAAGGGAGCCTCGATGTGGACGCTGGAGCTGGAGTTGATCGACAGCATCCCGGTCTCGAAGGCCCGGGCGACCCGCAGCGCTCGACCGATGTCGCGGGTCCAGATCGAGCCGGACAGACCGTACCGACTGGCGTTGGCCACCGCGACGGCCTCCGCCTCGTCGGCGAACGGCAGGATCCCGACGACCGGCCCGAAGATCTCGTCCTCCATGATCTGCATGTCGGGCCGCACGTCGAGGTACACCGCGGGGGTGAGGTAGTTGCCTCGGGCCAGGTCGCCTCCAAGGCGATCGCCTCCGCAGACCCGACGAGCGCCTTCCTGTTCGCCGAGGTCCAGATAGCCCTGCACCCGTCGGAGATGATCGGCGGTGACGAGCGGGCCGATCTCGGTGCGCTCGTCCATCGGATCGCCCACGACGAGACGCTCGGTGCGCTCGACGAAGCGGGCGACGAACTCGTCGAAGACCTCGTGCTGGACCAGGATCCGGCTCCGGGAGCAGCAGTCCTGGCCGGCGTTGTCGTAGACGGCGAAGACGGAGGATCCGACGGCGGCGTCGAGGTCGGCGTCGGCGAAGACGATGTTGGCCGATTTCCCGCCGAGCTCCAGCGAGACCCGCTTGATGTCGTCGGCTGCCCGCCGCATCACCTCGGCGCCGACCTCGGTCGAGCCGGTGAACGAGACCTTCCGGACGTCGGGATGCTCGACGAGGGCGTTCCCGACGATCGACCCGGCTCCGGGAACGACGTTGAGGACGCCGGGCGGCAGCCCGGCTTCGAGGGCGAGATCGCCGAGGGCGAGGGCGGTCAACGGGGTGACGCTCGCCGGCTTGGCGACGACGGTGTTGCCCATGGCCAGGGCGGGCGCCACCTTCCACGAGAGGATCAGGAGCGGGAAGTTCCACGGAACGATCGCGGCGCACACGCCGATCGGCTCGTGGAAGGTGAGCAGGGTGCCTTCGGCGTCGCCGGGGATCGTCTGGCCGTGGAACTTGTCGACGGCGCCGGCGTAGAAATCGAACGTGGCGGCGGCAGCGGCGATCTCGCCGCGGGCTGCGGTGATCGGTTTGCCGACGTTCCTGGATTCGTAGACGGCGAGGCGTTCCGCTTCTCGGCGGATGAGCTCCGCGATCCGGCGCAGGACGTCCTGTCGCCGGCGCGGCCGCATCTTCGGCCACGCGCCGGAGGCGAACGCGCCGGCCGCGGCGGCGACCGCGGCGTCGGCGTCGGCACGGGTGGCGCGAGCGACGCGGGCGAACGGCTCGTTGGTAGCCGGGTCGACGAGGTTCGACCACGCTCCGTCGGAGGCTTCGCGCCGCTGTCCGGCGATCAAGATGCCCTGGTCGGGCAGGACCGGCTCGGTCATTCCGGCGTCACGTACGCGGCGGTGATCCCGCCGTCGACGAGGAACTCGGTCCCGGTCATGTACGACGAGTCGTCGGACGCGAGGAACAGCGCCGCCTTCGCCATCTCGGCGGCCTTCCCGAAACGCCCCATCGGCACGTGGACCAGGCGTCGCTGCTTCTTGTCTTCGGTGTCGAGGAACTTCATGAGCAACTCGGTGTGGAGCGGTCCGGGGCTGAGGGCGTTGACGCGGATGTTCTCGCGGGCATGGACGACGGCGAGCTCCCGGGTGAGCGCCAGGACCGCCCCTTTCGACGCGGTGTAGGCGACCTGCGGGGTGGCCGCTCCGAGACGGGCGACGAACGACGCGGTGTTGATGATCGATCCGCCCCCGGCTCGGCGCAGGGCGGGGATCCCGTACTTGCATCCGAGGAAGACGCCCTTCGCGTTGATCTCCATCGTCCGGTCCCACACCTCCTCCGAGGTGTCCACCGCGTCGCCGTCGTCGGGATGCATGATCCCGGCGTTGTTGAACAGCACGTCGAGGGAGCCGAAGGCGTCTTCGGCGGCGGCCACCATCGCCTCGGCATCGGCGTGGTTCGACACGTCGGCGATCACCGCGATCGCCCGACCTCCGGCCGCCTCGACCGCGGCGACGGTTGCGGCCAGCGCAGGCTCGTCGATGTCGACCGCCACGACGGCGGCTCCTTCATCGGCGAACGCCAGGGCGCTGGCTCGTCCGATGCCTCCTCCCGCGCCGGTGATCAGCGCGACCTTCCCATCCAATCTACCCATCGTCGTTCACCCTCTCTCGTCAGATCCGTTCGAAGTACCGCCAACGTTCCCAGTCCGTCACGGCGTTGTCGTAGGCGGCTTGCTCGGTGCGGTAGAAGTGCGCGTAGTGACGTTGGACGTCCTCGCCGAACGCGGCGGCGACGAAGTCGCTGGCGGCGAACAGTTCCGTCGCCTCGCGCAGGGTGCGGGGGACGTGCGGGAGCTCGGCGGCGCCGTACACGTCGCCTTCGAACATGGCTTCCGGCTCGACCTGTTCGTCGATGCCTTCGAGCCCTGCGGCCATGACGGCGGCGTAGGCGAGGTACGGGTTGACGTCGGCGCCGGGGATCCGGCATTCGATGCGGAGGCTCTGGCCGTGGCCCACGACCCGGAACCCGGCGGTCCGGTTGTCGTAGCTCCAGGCGATCCGGGTCGGAGCCCACGATCCGTCCTGGTAGCGCTTGTACGAGTTGATCGTCGGCGCGAAGAACGGCATCACGTCGTCGACCCTGCGCATCCATCCGGCGAGGAACCAACGGAACTGGTCCGAGCAGCGCACGGGTCCGAAGGTCCCGTCGCCGAAGAAGACGTTGCGGTCGCCTTCCCACAGGCTGAGATGGAGATGGGAGCTGGAGCCGGCCTCGGCGGCGTCGGGCTTGGCCATGAAGGTCACGCTCATGCCGAGCTGTTCGGCGGTGTCCTTCATGGCCAGCTTCATCAACGTGTGACGATCGGCCATCTCCAGGATCTCCGCGTAGCGGATGTTCATCTCGTGCTGCCCGCGGCCCCACTCGCCCTTCGAGTTCTCCACGGGGATGCCGGACCGGTTGAGGTGCCGCCGGACGGCGCCGTTGAAGTGCTCCTCCCTGGTGCCTTGGAGGAGGTGGTAGTCCTCGATGTACCAGCCGAGGGGGGTGAGCCCCTGGTAGCGACTCGCCGCCGCGTCGCGGTAGCTGTCCTCGTACAGGTAGTACTCGAGCTCGGATGCGGCCTTGGCGGTGTAGCCCCGTTCGGCGGCGCGAGCGAGCTGGCGCTTCAGGATCGACCGGGGGGCGACGGGGACCAGCTCACCGGTTCGATCGTCGACGAGATCGCATAGGACGATCGCCGTGCGGGGAAGCCAGTGGGCGAGCCGGAACGTGCCGAGGTCGGGAACCATGTGGAAGTCGCCGTACCCCGCCTCCCAGTTGGCGTACTCGTATCCGGCCACCGGCTCCATCTCCATGTCGACGGTCAGGAGGTAGTCGCATCCGTGGGTTCCCGCCTCGTAGATCTCGTCGCGGAAGAACTCGGCGTCGAACCGCTTGCCGTGCAGCCGTCCGTAGTGGTCGGTGAAGGCCACGATCACGGTGTCCACCTCGTCGGCGTCGACGAGCTCGCCGTAGTCGTCCAGGCTCAGCTTCCCACGCAGCGGGGCCACGTTCCCTCCGTTCGTCGAGTTCGGGTGAGGCGTCAACCCTACGAGCCGACCGGCGTCGTTGGCCAACCCGGAAGCCCGGGGGCGCTGTGTACGCTGCCGCGCCCATGCATCGCCACCACCGCCGCCGACACCGGGAGCTCCACCGGGTCGACAAAGGACTCCTGGGCACCAGGGAGCTCGTCGCCATCGCCGTGGGCGGGATGATCGGTGGCGGCATCTTCTCGGTTCTCGGTCTGGCGGCGCAGATCGCCGGACACGCCGCGCCGCTGGCGTTGGGTGTGGGGGCGCTGGTCGCCGGCGCCGCCGGCTACTCGTACGCCAAGCTGGCGCTCGCCTACCCCCGTGACGGCGCCAGCTACACGTACCTCCAGCGGGCGTTCCCGACCGTCCCGGTGGTCGGGTCGATCACCGGATGGACGGTGATCCTCGGGTACGTCGGGACCCTCGCGCTGTACTCGTTCACGTTCGGGGCCTACGCGTCGGACCTGCTCGGTCATCCCGGCTCGGTGCCGTGGCGCATCGCTCTCGGGCTGGGCGCCCTCGTGGCGTTCCTGGGCGTCAACCTGGCGGGGGTTCGGGAGGCGGGGATCGTCGAGGACGTGATCGTCTACGCCAAGATCGTCATCTTGGGGTTCATCGGGGCGGTCGGGCTCTCGCAGGTGCAGGTGGCGAAGATGACGCCGGTGTTCGACCAGGGGATCGGCGCCGTCTTCAGCGCCGGGGCGCTGATCTTCGTCGCCTACGAAGGGTTCCAACTCACCACCAACGCCGTGCAAGAGACAAAAGATCCCCGGAAGACGCTGCCCCGGTCGATCTACACGGCGATCGCCCTCGTCGGGGTCATCTACGTGTCCTTGGCGTTCGTCGCGGTCGGGACCCTCTCGGTCGACCAGCTCGTCGCCGCCGAGGAGTACGCCCTGGCCGTGGTCGCCCAACCCATCCTCGGCAACCTCGGGCGGGTGCTGGTGGGCGTGGCGGCGATGTTCGCCACGTCGTCGGCGATCAACAGCACCCTGTTCGGGGCGTCCCGGCTCATGGCCGACATGGCGGACACCGGGTCGATGCCGGCCGGGCTCGCCATCCGGTCGTCCAAGAACGTGCCCGTGCGAGCGGTCGTGGCGATGACCGTCCCGGCCGGCCTCCTGATGTTGGCCGGAACGTTGAACCTGATCGCCGCGTTCTCGTCGATGACGTTCCTGCTCGTCTCGGTGGCGGTGTCGGTCGCCAACGTACGGCTCCGTCTCGACACCAAGGCCAAGATGTGGCTCATCTGGCTCGGCCTGATCCTGATGGGGGCCACGATCGTCCTCCTCGTCGCTCATCTCGTCGACACGGACCTCCCTACGCTGTTGGGCATCATGGCCGGCTACGGCGTCGCCGTGGCGCTCGAGGAGATCTACCGCCGCCACCGGGAGAGGCACCCGCCGGGCGCATCGGCTTGAATACCGGCCATGCGCATCCTCTTCGCCGACGCCCTGGACGCGTCCCGGATCGAACGCCTCTCCGCCGCCGGACACGAATGTGTCGTCGAGCCGGGCCTGTCGACGGCCGACCTGCCCGGCCACATCGCGGGTTTCGAGGCGCTCGTCGTCCGCTCGACGCGGGTGGACGCCGCCACCCTGGAGGCCGCCGATCGTCTCGAGATCGTCGTCCGTGCCGGCGCCGGCACCAACACGATCGACACCGCCGCCGCGGCGGACCGGGGGATCTTCGTATGCAACGTTCCGGGTCGCAACGCGATCGCCGTGGCGGAGCTGACGATGGGGTTGATCCTGGCGCTC
>JALVQZ010000225.1 GCA_027036355.1 Acidimicrobiia bacterium
GTGGCGCACCGCGTAGCCGTCCATCGCCGAGTTCGGGAACGGTGGAACGTCGTGGGGCGCGACCACCGGTTCGGCCAGGACGAGCCCCAGCGCCTCTCGGAACCCGACCTGGTGCAGCGGGAGTTGGGGGACGGCGTCGAGGACCTCGGCCTGCACGTCGGGAAGCGGCCTCATCCTTCCACCGTCCGTTCCCGGCCGGCGACGATCCGCCGGATGTTCGGGAGGTGACGAGCCACGACGAGCACCACGATCGCCACGACGAACCACAACGACGCGTCCCGGTGGCCGGCGACGGCGATCGCCGGAACGTACAGCGCCATGGCGGTGAGCGACGCGATCGATGCGACCTTCCACACCAGCACGATGACGAGCCACACGACGGCGAGGACGAGCCCCGACACGGGAGCGAGGAAGATGGCGACGCCGATCGCCGTCGCCACGCCGCGGCCGCCGTGGAAACGATGCCAGAGGGGGAAGACGTGCCCGACGACCGCGAAGAACCCGGCCGCGGCCGCCACCACCTCGCCACCGACGCTCTGGCCGACGGCGGCGGCAACCGCGCCCTTCGCTCCGTCGCCGAGCAACACGAGGGCGGCGGGTCCCTTCCCGAGGGTACGGAACACGTTGGAGGTGCCCGGGTTGCCGCTGCCCTGGGCGTAGATGTCGATGCCCATGAGCCGGGGCACGATGACGCCGAAATCGATGCTGCCGATGAGGTACGCGACGGCCACCGCGAGGAGCGTTTCCATCGCTGGGAGTCTAGGTCCGCACCCGCCGCCAGGGCCCGCCGTGTGCCTGCCGGTCCGGATGTCCTTCCCGAACACCCTCGAACGCGCAACAATCAGGGCAGGTTCCCTCCCCGTGGGAGCTGAACGCAAGTCCCCCACCATTCCCCCTGCTTGCGGGATGTGACCACGGGGAGGGCTTCTCCCCGGCGACGGGGCTCTTCCAACCGCGCCCGACCCGC
Organism: Acidimicrobiia bacterium; assembly: GCA_027036355.1. GTDB lineage: Bacteria > Actinomycetota > Acidimicrobiia > Spongiisociales > UBA5794 > JALSQW01. The sequence goes on from JALVQZ010000225.1 coordinate 968, forward strand.
GGTACGTTCGACGCATGCTCTGGCTGGGCCGTCCGCCGTACCTCCGCTGGGTCGCCGCCGTCGCCGTGGTGGCCGCGGCGGCCGCGATGGACCTTCGGGGACGGCGGGAGGTCCCGGTCCCGTACGCGGCGACGACGATCGAACGGGGCGACCCGATCGCGCCTCGGGTCGTGGTCTGGCGCCCCGCGGCCGTCGGGTCGGTCCCGGTTCCCGAAGACCTCGACGGCGCCGTCGCCGCGGTTCGGATCGAACGGGGCGACCCGATCGTCGCGTCCGTGGTGAGCCGGGACCGCCCGATACCGGAGGGGTGGTGGTCGGTGCCGGTCGCGCTCGGTCCGGGAGCGACCAAGGGCGACGCGGTCCGGCTGGTGCTCGTCGACGGGGACCGGATCGTCCCCGGGGTCGTCGTCGAGGAGGGAGAGGCCGACGTGCTCACCGCCGCCTCGGTGGGGTCGGTCGCCGTTCCCGAGGTCGACGCGACCGACGTCGCGGTGGCAGCTGCCGAGGGCCGGCTGGTCGTGCTCGTCGCCCCGTAGGCGGCATGCGACCGGTGGCGCCGCGAGAGCCGATAGGGTGTCGCCGATGTTCGACGCCATCCTCTGGGGCCTCATCCAGGGCCTGACCGAGTTCCTGCCGATCAGCTCGAGCGGCCATCTCGTGCTGATCCCCGCGGTGCTGGGACGAAGCGGCCCCGATCTCGCCACGTCCGCCATGTTGCACCTCGGCACCCTGGTGGCGGTGCTCATCTACTTCCGGGTCGAGGTGCTGTCCATGGCCCGGTTCGACCGACCGGGACGGCGGCTGCTCACGCTGATCGTCGTGGGCACGATCCCGGCGGCCGTCCTCGGCTTGGCGTTCGAATCGACGCTCGACCGGTTGACCCAGCGGCCTGCGGTCGTCGCCGGCATGCTCCTGGTGACCGGTGTCGTCCTGATCGGGACCCGTCTGTTGCGGACCGGCGACCGCACCGTCGGCGACCTGGGCGCCGGCGACGCGGTGATCGTCGGTTCGGCTCAGGCGCTGGCGTTGGTCCCCGGGATCTCGCGGTCGGGGATGACGATCACCGCCGGTCTCGCCCGCGGGATGGACACGGTCGCTGCCGCCCGCTGGGCGTTCCTGCTCGGGATCCCCGCCATCGCCGGCGCCGGCGCCCTCGAGACCCTCAAGCTCGTCAAGGACGGCGGCGGCGTGTCGGCGGCGACGCTGGTCGGGATGCTCGTGGCCGCCGTCAGCGGCTACGCGGCGATCGCGGGCCTGCTGCGGGTCGTCGGCCGGTGGGGGCTGGCGCCCTTCGGGCTCTACTGTCTCGTGGCGGGTACGGCCTTCCTCCTGCTGGTCTGAATCACACGCCGTAGACCGAGCTCATGCGGAGCTGCTCGGCGATGTGGACGTTGACGAGTGCCGGCAGTCCGCTTTCGGCCGCCCGCTCGAGGGCGGGACGCAGCTCGGCGGGGTCGTCGACGAACTCCCCGTACCCGCCGAGTCCCTCGACCATCGCGTGGTACGGGCGGACCCCGATGTCCGCGGCGACCATCCGATCCGGGTACAGCATCCGGTGGACGACCTTGATGTTGTTCCAGGCCCCGTCGTTGCCGACGACCCCGACGACCGGCATCTCGTGGCGGACCAGCGAGTCGTACTCCATCCCGTTGAAGCCGAAGGAGCCGTCGCCGTAGACGATCCCGACCCGACGTTCGGGATGGAGGGCCTTGGCCGCGATGGCGAACGGGGCACCGACGCCGAGACAGCCGAAGGGACCGGGGTCGAGGAGCCCGCCGGGGAACGAGGTGCGCAGCCACTTGGCGGTGGTCGAGACGATGTCGCCTCCGTCGGCGGCGACGATCGTGTCCTCGCCGAAGAACTCGGCCACCTCCCTGGCGAACCGTTCGGGATGCACCGGTGAGGCGTCCGACCGTGAGGCCTCCTCGGCGGCGGCCTGCTTGTCCCGTTCGACCGCCCGCAGCTCCTCCAGCCACGCCGTGTCGGTGCGACCGAAACCACCGGCGACTTCGAGGAGCTGGGCGGCGACGACGCCCGGGTCGGCGACGGCGCCGATGTCGGCAGGCCGGTTCCACCCGACACGGTCCGGTTCGGCGTCGATCTGCACGACGGTGGCGCCGGCGGCGACCCGCTTGCCGAAGCCGGTCCGGAAGTCCCAATCGACACCGAGGGCCAGGACCACGTCGGCCTGCGACAACGCCGCGGATCGGGACCGGTTGCCGAGATGCGGATGGCCCCACGGGAGCGATCCCCGAGCCAGCGAGTTCAGGTAGACCGGGGCCGACAGGGCGCCCGCCAGCCCACCGAGCACGTCACCGATCGCTCCCTGGCGGGTCCATCGCAAGCCGGTGCCGCCGAAGACGACCGGCCGTTCGGCGCCGGCGAGGGCGGTGACGATCTCGGCCAGGGTCTCGTCGGGCAATCCGGCGGGCCGGTTGGCCCGGTAGTGCTCGGGCCATTCGATCGCGGTGTCCTCGACCATCTCGGCCTGAACGTCCCACGGGATGTCGACGAAGACCGGGCCGCCTCGGCCGGCGAAGGCGTGCCGGGCGGCGGTCGCCACGTACTCGGGGAGCCGTCCAGGGTCGCGGGCGGTCTCCGCCCAGCGGGTGATGGCGTGGAAGAGCCGGGGATGGTCCATCTCCTGCAGGCCGCCGCGAAGGTCCTCCTTGGTCATGTGCCTGCCCCCGATCAGCAACATCGGGCTGTTGGCGAACCAGGCGTTGGCGACGCCGGTGAGGGCGTCGGTGACCCCGGGACCGGCGGTGACCACGGCGACGCCGAGACGTCCGGTGAGCCGGGCGTAGGCGTCGGCGGCATGGGCCGCGGCCTGTTCGTGGCGGACGTCGACGATGCGGATGCCCTCTTGGACACAACCGTCGATCACCGGCAGCACATGGCCGCCGGTGAGCATGAACACCGTGTCGACCCCTTCGTGCTTGAGCGCCCTCGCGATCAGCTGCCCGCCATGGATCTTCGCCATCGTTCCGCGTCCTCTCACCGTGTCGGTCGGTCGCCGGCGACGGTAGCGTGTGGCGGGACCGAGGAGGAACCATGGAGATCACCGACCGGACGGCCGCCGCCCGCCTCGCCCTCGATCCGATCGCGTGGCTGACGACGGTGGACGCCGGGGGACGCCCCCGCACGTCGCCGGTCTGGTTCCTGTGGGACGGCGAAACGGTGCTCGTCTACTCGATGTCGGGGACGGCTCGGACCCGGAACCTCCAGGCGAACCCCCGCGTGTCGCTCCATCTCGAGGGCAACCATCGGGCCGGCGGCGGCGACGTCGTGATCCTCGAGGGCACCGCCGGCGTGGACGAAGCTGCGCCGACCGCCGATCGCAACGACGCGTACCTGGAGAAGTACCGGCTGCGCATGGAGGTCAACGGCTGGACACCGGAGTGGTTCGCCGAGCACTACCCGGTCCCGATCCGCATGACGATCGAACGCGTCCGGGCCTGGTGACCGGGCCCGACGATCCGAACGGCCGAACATCCGACGAACGGGCATAGGATCCGGGTTCGGCGGGTTGTGGTGAGAACGGCGGGAGACAGGACGACGATGGCCATGTTCAAGCGGAAGACCAAGGCGCGCCGGCTGCGCGACCTGCGCGAGCTCGAAGCGCTGCTCGACGACCCCAAACCCATCCTCCTCGACTTCTATCAGGTCGGCTGTGCTCCCTGTCAGGTCATGGACGGCATCGTCAACGAACTGGCCCAGGAATTCGGCGAGTCGGCCCACATCATCAAGGTCGACGTCGGCCGCGTGCCCGGCGCCGCCGACGCCTTCAAGGTCCGGTCGACGCCGACGTTCGTGCTTCTCGCCCGACCCAAGGTCAAGGACACCAAGCACGCGAGGAAGAAGTCCCGTCAGGGCAAGCCGAACGCCAAGAAGGCCGCGCAGCGCAAGGCCCAACGGTGGCGGACCTCCGGGCTCGTGAAGAAGGACCAGCTCGAACGCCTGCTCGTCTCCAACGGCGCCCGAACGACCGATCAGTCGTAGTCGTAGAAGCCCTTGCCGGTCTTGCGTCCCAACAGGCCGGCTTCGACCATCCGTCGTAGCAGCGGCGGAGCGGCGTAACGGGGGTCCTGGTACTCGGCCATGAAGGCGTCGGCGACCGCCAGCATCGTGTCGTTGCCGATGAGATCCGACAGCGTCAGCGGACCCATCGGGTATCCGGCGCCGTTGACCATGGCCGCGTCGATGTCCTCACGGGAGGCGAAGCCCTCCTCGTACATCCGGATCGCCTCGAAGATGTAGGGGCACAGCAGCTTGTTGACGATGAACCCGGCCCGGTCCTTGGCCCGCACCACGGTCTTGCCGAGGGTGTCCGCGGCGAAGGCCGCGGCCCGGTCCACGACCTCGGGTGCGCTCACCACCGTCGAGACGACCTCGACGAGCGGCATGATCTGGGCCGGGTTGAAGAAGTGCATTCCGACGACATGGTCGGGCCGCGACGTGGCGGTCGCGATCCGGGTCACCGGCAGCGACGAGGTGTTGGTGGCCAAGATGGCGTCGGGGTCGGCGACGATCCGGTCGAGCTCGGCGAACAGGTCCCGCTTGATCGTCTCGTTCTCGACGACCGCCTCGATGACGAGCTGCCGGTCGGCGAGATCGGCCAGGTCGGTCGTGAACCGAAGCCGCTCGAGGGCCGCATCCCGATCGCCGGCGTCGAGCTTGCCGCGGTCGACCGCCTTACCGAGCGACCGTTCGATCCCGGCTCGGGAACGTTCGACCAACTCGTCGGAGATCTCCCACACGACGACGTCGACGCCGGCCTTGATGCACACCTCGGCGATGCCGCCGCCCATCTGGCCGCCGCCGACGATCCCGACCCGTCCGATGCTCATGGTCCGCTCCTTCCGCTCCGAGGGTTCCCAGGATAGGAACGCCCCATCGGGGCCTCATCCGGGTCGCAGCTAGGCTGCCGCCAGCGAGAGGAGACCCCCTTGACGGCACCGTCGAAATGGAGAGACGAGACGTTCTGGAGCGACATCAGCGAGAAGCTGGTGTCGGTCGCCCTCGCCGCGGCGGTGGTCCTCACCGCCTGGTCGGGGTTCCAGGCGAGCAAGTGGAGCGGAGTGCAGGCCAACTCCTATGCCGCCGCAGGGGCGAAACGCACCGAGTCCATCCGCCTGTCGACCGTCGCCGGTCAGCAGGCCCAGATCGACATCTCGTTGTTCGTCGACTGGGTCTCGGCGCTGATCGGAGAGATCGACGACGGGAAGGTCACGCTCACGAACGCGGCCGAGTACGAACCGGTCCCGGGCACGCTGTCGGGGTTCCTGTTCCTGCGGATGCGCGACGAGTTCAAGCCGGCGCTGGATGCATGGCTGGCGACCGACCCGATCAACAACGACGACGCGCCCGGGAGTCCGTTCGACATGGACGAGTACCGGCTCGCCGCCCAGGAGCAGGCCGACGCCCTCCGGGCCGAGGCCGAGTCGCTCTCCCAGACCGCTCGCGACGCCAACCAGACGTCCGACAACTACGTGCTGACCGGCGTCCTGTTCGCCGGCGTGCTGTTCTTCGGAGGGATCGCCAACTCGTTGAAGAAGATGCAGAACCGGATGGTGGTGCTGGCCATCGCCATCCTGATCCTGCTCGCGTCGGCGTTCGTGCTCCTGCGGTTCCCCATCGAGATCTGACGCTGGAGACGGGTCCGGCTGCCAAGATGGCGTCGTGAGCGATCCGTCTCCCATCGAGCAGATCCGCGCCCGGTGCGCGACGCAACCGGCGGCGGACCTGGGGTTCCCCTTCGGCGACGACGCCGCCGTCTACAAGGTCGGCGGCAAGATGTTCGCCCTCGTCACCGTCGACGCGGACCCGGGCCACGTCACCGTGAAGGCCGACCCCGACGACGTCGTCGCCCTGCAGGCCCAGTACCCGTTCGTCGGTCCCGGCTACTACATGAACAAGCGCCACTGGGTGACGGTCGCGCTGGTCGACGACGAGGCGGTCGGTCTGGCGTTGGAGCTCGTCGAGGACTCCCATCGCATCGTCGCCTCCGCTCTGTCGCGGCGCGTTCGCGACGAGCTCGGGATCGAGGCCCCATGAGGCTCGACCGGCTCCCGGCGGCCGGCGACCCGACCGACCGGCGTTCCTTCGGACGTGTTCGCCGGAAACGGCGCGGACGATCCCGCTCCCTGGGCGCCAGTTTCTTCCATTGACGTCCCCCCCCCAAGCGGGTACCTTCGGGCCGTACGAAAGGAGCAACCATGAAGCAGCGCAGGGCATCACTCGGTCTCCTCGCTCTCTCGGTCGCGCTGATCGCTGTCGGGTGCGCCCAGGCAACTGCTCCACCCGAGCGGCCGCGCGCCAACGGGATCTTCTCCGATACGCTGACGGAACGGGCCTCGACACCGGTCACCACCGCCGCGACGCAAGAGCGCCCGCGATACCGCGTGACCAGGCCGCCCGCGTCATTCCGTGAGGCCGTGCCGCAGCTCGCCGGCGGCATCGACGACGGGAACGTCCACATGGCATTCGTCCGCGGCGACGATCCCCGAACGAGTTCCGATTGGGCGATCCTCCGCATCACGGTCGTCTACGACACCCGCACCTTCGATCCCGACGAGTGGCTCGCCGCCTACCGCCGCGTATCGGCCGAAGATGAGTCCCCGGCGGCCGGTCGCGATGCAGCGAAGATCACGGTGCCCGGTCACGGCGAAGGCATCATCGAGCGCGATCCTCAACCGGAGTGTCGAGGGGCCGAACGTGCCTCGCTTCCGCCCGGACGGTGCGGCATCACCGTCCTGCGCTTCTCCGATGCCCCAGGGACCCAGGTCGTACTCAGTGCAAGCGGAACCGCCGGCGAGACCGAGCTCCTGACTCTCGCGGCGACCATCGAGAGGGCAGGCAGGTGAGAACCATGACAGCACCCCAAACACGAAAGAACCACCACCGACGGGTGCTGGGAGTCATGCTATTGGCGGTATCGATGTCCCTTGTTCTCGCCCCAGCGGTCCTCGCACACCCGATGGACGGCTACGGTACGGTAGCCACCGATGACTGGAGTTGGGACGAACACCTCCTCTGCCGACCCCAGGATTGCTCCGGCGAGATCAGCTCGGGGAACGTCGTGGGAGTCTGGCAAGCGATCCTCTGGTCGGAGGGATACCTTGCACAATGTGGCAGTGCCGGCGTCGATGGCGTCTTCGGAACGACCACGAGAAACGCCACCAAGTCGCTCCAATCCGCGTGGGGACTCACCTCGGATGGGAAAGTAGGAAACCAATCCTGGGGTCGAGCCGACAACAACCTTCGGTTCGAGAGCTTCCCAGGCGACAAGTCCCTCTACTACGACGCGACGTTCAGCTCCACCGTGCTCTGGTTCTACAAGCCTAGTTCGACCTACCAAATCGCGTGGTTCGGTGCTTGGCACAACACGGACCACTACAACAGAAGCATCGACCAATGCTAGGAGAAGCGACCCCTCGTAGCACCGCCCCGGGCAGGAGATGATGCCCTAGACGTGGCCGGGGGGTTTGGGGATGTTCGCCACCGTCTGGCGGCGGGCTTCGACGATCTCGTAGCCGATCTGCTCGAGGGAATCCATGAGCCACAGGTGGGCGGCTTTCCCCGGCCGGTAGTCGGCTTCGGCCATGCCTTGGATCCGGCCCTGCTCCTGGAGCTGCTTGACCTGCCGGTGGTTGTTCTTCGGCTCGAGGGTGTACACGCCCAGGGTCTTGCCGCCGTTGGCGTTGAGGATGGAGAACACCGGCACGTCGGAGGGCCCGTCGGCGATGTAGATCATGTTGCGCAACGGCACGCGGCGTTGGGACGGGGCGACCTGCGAGTTGACGTCGATCTCCGGGTTCTTGTTGACGCCCTTGTTGATCTCGAAGATCGCCCGGGTCTTGGAGGTGTTGTCGAGGGTGTAGCCGAGATGGCTCACCGGCGCCTCACCGTCGTCGACCGGCAGACGTTCCAGGTAGCCGGGCGGGGCCGGACGTTCGATCAGGGTGTTGGCCCAGATGCCGTCGATGAACGGGGCGAAGACGCTTCCCTCGATCATCGGCCGGATGCCGGTCGACACGATGTAGTGCTCGCAGGTGATGCCCTCGGCGACGAACTCGGGGATCTCGGCGATCCGCTCTTGGGTGGCCTTCATGAACTCGGGCATCCCGGGGGCCGGCTCGAGCCGCTCGCCGAGCGTCTTCAGCTTGCGGTTGGTCAGATCCTCGAAGATGCCTTCGCGGACGTAGGTGAGGAGGTGGCCGAGGTAGGCGGTGTCGCGCTGGATGAGGACGCCCCGCTCCGCGTAGTAGTCCGGGAGGCCGCCGACCTCGGTCCAGAAGGTGTCGGGATCGACGCCGTACTCGGCGAAGATCGGCTCCTGCATGTTCCCCGGGATCAAGGTGCGGTCGAAGTCCCAGATGAAGGCGATGACCGTTTGGGTGTGCAGCGGTACGGGCATGCCCGCCAGCCTAGAGACTCCCCGCCGATCCGAGCAGGCGGCGACCCTCGGTCAGGGGAGCTCGTGTGCGCCGAAGACGACGGCGTCGCCGTCAAACCACCAGGGCTGGAGCCGGCAGGGGACGCCTCGGAGCCCGGCGTGCGCCTCCCCGATCCGGTCGAGGGCGACGAGGACCGTAACCGTCCATCCACGACCGGCGAGCCGCCAGGCGGCCGGGGCCAGCATGGACGGGTCCACCCCGGCGTCGACGATCAGCTCGGCCGTCCTGGCCGTCTCGGAGACCACCGCCCGGATCGATCCGGCGCCTCCGGCGTCGGCGAGGAACTCGACGAGGGGCACGTCGACGGCGTGCTCGCCGGCCCGTCCGTAGATCTTGACGGTCTCGAGGGCGACGAGATCGACCTCGGTGGCTGCATCGAGGACCGCGACGGCCATGTGCTCATTCCTCACTCCGCGGGTTACTCACATCAGTGTAATTCGCGGAGCCCCCGGGAGCAAAGGGATCCTCAGATCGGTCGCAGCACGTAGTCGTCGGCCTCGTCGTCCCATTCGAAATCGACGATGCCCTTGGCCTTGGCGGCCTTGACGAACTGGAGGAAGCTCGAGTACCCGTGCTTCTTCTCGCTGAACCCCGGATCGGCCTTGCGGATCTGGTTCTTCAGGCCCGACAGGACCACGGTGCCCTTCTTCGACTGCTCGGCGACGACCCGCCGCAGCAGCTCGAACGCGTCCTCCTCGCCCCTGCCCTCCTCGGGGAACGTCACCACCGGATCGCCCACCTGCCCCTCGTCCTTGAGGGCGACGATCTTGCGCTTCTCGAGGTGCCGGAGGAGCTCCCCGAATGCCCGGAACCCGAAGTCGGCTTCGTTGAACGTCGGATCCTTGCGCAGCAGCGCCCGCTTGAGCGTCGACGCCCGCACCTCTCCCCCGGTGGAACGCTCGAGACCCGACAGCGTCTGCGCCACGAGG
>JALVQZ010000226.1 GCA_027036355.1 Acidimicrobiia bacterium
GCTGCCTCGGCCAGGTGCGGGACGGCCATCGCGACGACGTCGGAGGGAGGATGCTCGTCCCACGATCGCGACACCAGCTTGGCGACCATCACGGGCGGGAAGAACCCGAAGGCGTTGCCGACGAGGATCGGCGTGGGCCGACCCATCGGTGCGGCGCGGAGGATGAAGTAGCCGCGGGTGGGCTCGATCCCCAATGTGTCGAAGATGGCGCCGACGTGAGGATTGCCCCACAGGAACTGCACGGTTCCGAGCTTGAAGACCTGTCTGCCGAGGGTGCGGATCTGCTGCATGGCGACAACTTACCAACCGTCGCCCACCTGCCCGCTCCTCGAAGCCGTAAGGTGGCCCGATGCTCATCCGACGGGTCACCGGGCTCGACGCCGCCGGCCGGGTTCGCGGACCGGCGGTCGTCATCGACACGTTCCGGGCGTTCACGACGGCCGCGTTCCTGCACGACGCCGGTGTCGGCCGGCTCCTCCTCGCCGCAGAGCTCGACGAGGCACGCGTCCTGGGGCGGGAACTCGACGCCGTGCTGTGCGGGGAGGAGGGTGGGCGCCGACCCGACGACTTCGACCTCGGGAACTCTCCCGGCGAGGTCCGAGCCGCCGGATCCCGCCTCCACGACCGCACGGTCGTGCTGCGGAGCACCGCCGGCACCCGTTGCCTGCTCGCCGCCCATCGCAACGGGGCCCGGCCCCTGTGGGCGGCATCGCTCGTGGTCGTCTCGGCGACCGCCCGCGCCGTCTCGGGTCACGATCGGGTGACCATCGTCGCTGCCGGTCGCTCGGGCATCGAGCCTGCGCCCGAGGACGACGTCACCGGGGACCTGATCGTGGCCGCCCTCGAGGGACGCCCGTTCGACACCGGGCCCGTCGCCGACCTCACGAACGCGGCCACGGCTCGGCGACTGGCCGCCGCGGAGTGGGCGCACCCCGACGACCTCGAGCTCTGTCTCGACGTCGACCGGTTCCCGTTCGCCATGGAAGCCCGGCCCGCAGATGGGACGATCGAGCTCGTGGCGGTACGCTGAGCGCCCAGCCAGGAAGGGAAGGCCCATGACCGACATCAGCCGGTTCCCCGTGCCGTCGCTCGACGAGATCCCCGACGACCTCCGAGAGATCATCCTCGCGGTGCAGGAACGCACCGGGTTCATCCCCAACGTGTTCCTCGTGCTGGCGCACCGGCCCGCCGAGCTGAGGGCATTCATCGCCATGCATGACGCCCTGATGGACAAGAAGGAGGGTCTGACGAAGGCCGAGCGGGAGATGATCGTGGTCGCCACGAGCGCGCTCAACGACTGTCTCTACTGCGTGGTCGCCCACGGCGCGATCCTGCGGATCCGCGCCAAGGACCCCCTGCTGGCCGATCAGCTCGCGATCAACTACAAGAAGGCGCCCTTGAACGAGCGGGAGCGGCTCATGATCGAGTTCGCGATCAAGACGGCCGTCGACTCGGGCGCGCTCGACGACGAGGATTTCACCCGGATGCGCGAGGCGGGCTTCTCGAACGACGAGATCTGGGACATCGGGGCGATCACCGCCTTCTTCGCCTACTCGAACCGGATGGCGAACCTCACCTCGATGATGCCGAACCCCGAGTTCTACGGGATGGGTCGATGAACCGACGACGGATCTTGTTGGGGCTGGTCGCGATCATCGGGATCCTGGTCCTCGCCATCGTGGCCGTCCTGGTCTCTCGGGGCGGCTCCGAGACGGCGGCGCCGACGTCGAGCTCCACGGCGGCGACGACCACCGCCGTTCCTCCGACCACCACGGCCGCCCCCACCACCAGCACCACGGCCGCTCCCACCACCACGGCCGCCCCCACGACCACGACCGTCGCGTGTCCGGCCCCTCCGGCGCCTCCGGCCGATGCGGCGGACCTCCGGTCGATCTTCGTGGACCTCGATGGCGACGGCGCCGCCGAGGAGATCACCACCTACGTCTCGCCGTCGGAGGGCGCGTGGCATCTCCGGGTCGTCTTCGGCGTCGGCGGCGGGGTCGACGGACCCATCGAGGGCTCCGATCCGTTCACCCCGGCCCGCCCGATGGGCGCCAACGACGTCGATGGGGACGGCACGAAGGAGATCTTCGCCTCGGTCACCTCGGGCGCCTCCACCCAGTTCGCCGGCCTTTGGGTCGTCGACGGGTGCTCGGTGACCCGCGTGACCGACGCCTTCTCGGGCAACCCCTTCCTCTTGGGCATGGGAGGCTCCGTCGGGCATCAGGACGGGTTCCGCTGTACCGGCGGGAGCCTCGAGACCAACTCGGCGGAGGCCAACGCCGACGGCACCGAGTACTTCACCGACGTTCGCACGTACCGCCTCGACGGCTCCGAGCTCCGCCTGATGACCGAGAGCACCTATCGGATGACCCCCGACGAAGCGTTCGCCGCCACCGTCGTGGATTGCCCGGGCGTGGAGGTGCCGTGACGCCAGGGGCGAAGGACCCTGGCCATCAGCGTGGTCGGTCGACTACACTGGGTAGCGACAGGAGAAAGGCGGCCGCCAGTGGTGAAGGAACCCGTTCGCGAGACGTCACGGTACGTGCGGCGATCGGCCGGCCTGCCCCGGCTCGAGGACCTTCGGGCCGCTCCCCCCGACACCCGGATCGTCGTCGACCTCACCCTGGCCGAGACCCGCTACCAGCGACACTCGGGCGCCCTGCCTCACCTCAGCGACGATGAGACCTGGCACCTCCAGCGGGAGGATCTGCCCCACCCGGTCGCCGATCGGTGACCGGAGGCGACACGTCGAGGAAAACCGCTCAACCGCCGACGTTCCCGCGCCGATACCTGGTCCATGCGTTGGCGTAGGAACAAGGACAGGGAACCGTTCTCGAAGGCGGACACGGAGCGTCACGAGGCCAAGGCCACGGACCGCCTCCGCGGGCTCGACAGCATGACCAAGCGGATCGCCGAACGTGACGCCGCCGAGGTCGAGGCGCGGCTCCGCAACATGGTGTACGGGACCAACCGGGAGTAGACCCGCTGCCGCCTGCGCCCGACGAGGCGTGCGCGGCGTTCGACCGCGCCGACGCCGCTACGACGACGTGTCGGCGACCGGTCGCCAGAAGACCGCCATCTGCCCGAAGCCGGCCACGATCCCGCCGAGGCCGAGGGCGAAGCCCACCCACCCGTCCAGCAGCTCCGCCAGACCGATCGACGCATCGACCGAGACCTCACCGGGACCGGCGATCGCGATGGCGAAAGCCACCGCCGTCAGGACGAACACGTACTCCCACCCCTCATCCGGTCGCGCCGTCACCCAGAACCCGACCTTGCGATGCACCGTCCAGAACGCCACGGTCATCACCCCGATGAGCCCGGCGGCGGCGAGGCCGGTCAACGCCCCGACGATGAGGAGCACGCCGACGCCGATCTCGGTGGCGGTCGACGCGAGCCACTGGAGGGGAGCCTGGCGGAACCCGATGCTGGCGAACCAGTTCCCGGTCTTGACCCGTCCCTTGGCATGCTTGACGCCGTGGGCGAGGATCACCGCGCCGACCGCCACTCGCAGGATCAACACCGCGATGTCGTACTGACCGACCATGGCAACCTCTCTCTCCTCCGCCCGAGCCGTCTGTCAGGGTCAACCGGCTGCGCGACGGTCCTATTCGCGACTTCCCGACCACGCCCATCCCGAGGACCCTGCGTCGTCGTGCCTGCGCTCGGGTAGGGTTGACGGTGCAGGGAACGGGCTCCAGGGGGATGTGATCATGGAACTGCGATCGACCGACGTCGAAGTGACCGAGTTCTCGACGGCGATGCGGGGATACGACCGCGACGAGGTGAACGCCTTCGTCCAGCGGGTCGCCCGGGCCATGGCCGACCTCGAGGAACGCGTCAACATCGCCACCACCAGGGCCGAACGACTCGACAAGGAGCTCCGCGACCTCCGCCGGGCCGACGACCGCGCCGCCCAGGTCTACGCGGAGGCGGTCGTCGCCAAGGAGGACATGCTCGCCCGGGCCGCCGCCGAGGCCGCCGACATCGTCGCCGCGGCCCGTGAGCGGGCGGCGACCGCCACGGACGCGGGAGCCGCCATCGAAGCGGCGGAAGCTCGCGCGGCCGAGATCGAGAGCGAAGCTCGCAGGGAGGCCGAGGCCATGGCCACGGCCGCCGCGATCGGACTCGAGGAGGCCCGCAAGGAGGCCGACCGGCTCGTCGCGGCAGCACGCGAGCGAGCCCAGGAGGAGGCTCGCCGGATCCTCACCGACGCCGAGGCGGAGCACGCGGAGCTGACCGCCGCCCTCCGGCAGCTCCGGGGTCTGGTCGCGGATCTCGAGGCCCGAGCCGCCACGGCCATCGACCGGCCCGCCGCGCTGACCGACGTCGAGATCGCCATCGGCGAGGCCGAAGAGGTCTCCGTCGACCTCCGCGACCGGCTCAGGGGAACGCCCGCCGCGGCCACCGCGATGACCGGAGAGCGAACGACCCGGTACCGGTCGCGATCGGCGGGGTTGCCGACCATCGGCGCGGGCGCGGAGAACATGAGCGACTCGCTGAGGAAGCTGCGCCCACCCGCCGACGATTGAGGGCCGGCATCGCGGCGATCGCGGAGGATCAGCCGAAGACCGTGCGGGGACGCTCCTCGAGCTCTCCGTCGACGTAGATGTCGACCTTCTCGTTGTAGAACGACACGTACCCGGCCACCTCGATCGACTCGGCGAGGGGCGTCGTGTAGCCCCAGACGATGTCCTCGAAGGTCTCCCCGCCCGCCGTCACCGACCAGTACTCGGCCGTGCCCTTGTACGGGCAGCTCGTCCGCGTCTCCGACGGCGTGAGCAGATCGAGCCGAACGTCGGTCTTCGGGAGGTAGTACCTGACCGGGAGCCCCGTCTCGAAGAGCAGCCGCGGCTGGTGCGAATCGGCCACCTTCACGCCGTTCACCACGACCTCGATGTGGCGCGAGCTCTGCAACACGTCGATCCTCGTGTACGGATCGCGGGCGTGCACGTAGACCTCTTCCTCCTCCTCGAACCAGCGATCCATGGCGTCCCAGGCGAACGACACGTAGCCGCCGATCTCGTCGATCTTGGCCTCCGACCACACGAAGGCGGCGTCCGGAGCCTCGGCGCGAGCCGTCTTGACGGTGTGGACCGACGCCGTCCCGCGGCTCGGAGACCGTTTGGTCTCGCCGGTGGCGACGAGGTACTCCATCTGCACGTCCTCGGGCGGGAAGTAGTAGGTCGGGTAGTAGGGCTTCTCCCACACCATCTTGACCCGGGTGGAGTCGGCGATGGGAACCCCACCGAGATACGTCCGGACCCGCTTCAGCCCGTTCTCGACCTTCACCCTGCCTCGGGCACCACCCATCGCACCATCTCCTCGTCGACGTGTCAGGGACAACCGCACCCGACGGGCGCTATTCCCGCCACGCGTCAGGAAGCCGACACGATGTCGGCTTCCATCCACGAACCCCTACACTCGGAAGCCGACACGGTGTCGGCTTCCGAGGAGCGCGGCGATGACCCCTGACTCGTCCCGGAGATGGTTCGGACTGGCGGTGCTCGCCTTCGGCGTGTCGGTGATCATCGTCGACGCCACGATCGTCAACGTCATCGTTCCCTCCATCATCCGGGACCTCGATCTGGAGATCGCCGACGCCGAGTGGGTCATCACCATCTACTCGGTGCTCTTCGCCGCACTGCTGTTGCCCCTCGGCCGGGTCGGCGACCTTCTCGGACGCCGACGCATCTTCCGGATCGGGCTGATCGGGTTCGGTGCGGCGAGCATCCTCGCCGCCGCGGCACCCTCGGGGGGCACCTTGATCGGCGCCAGGGTCCTCCAGGGCCTCGCCGCGGCCATGATCCTCCCCTCCACCCTGGCGAGCGTCAACGCCCTGTTCCGAGGATCGGAGCGCGCCATCGCCTTCGGGGTCTGGGGGTCGGTGGTCGGCGGCATGGCCGCCCTCGGACCGCTTCTGGGCGGCTGGCTGACCACGACCTTCACCTGGCGATGGGCGTTCTGGATCAACGTCCCCATCGTCCTGATCGTCCTCGCCGGCTCGGTGCTGGTGGACGAGACGATCGACCGAGCACATCCCGCAGGCTGGGACGTCGGCGGCATCGTCACCTCGGCGGTCGGGCTCGGCGGGATCGTCTTCGGACTGATCGAGGGGAACCGGTACGGCTGGTGGACGCCCATCAGGGAGTTCAGGGTCGGCTCCTGGAGCTGGCCATCGACCGACCTGTCTCCCGTCCCCGTTGCGATCGCCGTCGGGGCGCTCGCCCTGGTGGGGTTCGTCGTGATCGAACGCCGCCGGGGAGCCGATCGCCGAACGGTCCTCCTCGACCTGCGTCTGCTCCGCCTGAGGAGCTTCCGCAACGGCAACATCACCTCGGCGGTGCTCGGACTCGGAGAGTTCGGGGTCATCTTCGTCCTGCCACTGTTCCTCCAGGCGGTCCTCGGGTTCTCCGCCTTCCGCGTCGGCCTCGTCCTGTCCTCCCTCGCCCTCGGGGCGTTCGTCGGCGGCCCGTTCGCCGCCGGCCTCGCCCATCGATACGGTCCCCGTCGCGTGGTGAGCGCCGGCATGGCGATCGAGGCCATCACCGTCTTCGCCATCGCCTGGGTCCTCGACCCCGCCATGTCGATGACCGCGCTCGTGCCGCTCCTGTTCGTCTACGGGATCGGCGTCGGCCTCGCCACCGCCCAGCTCACCAACGTCATCCTCGTGGAGGTGCCCACCACCGAGTCGGGGATGGCTTCGGGTGCCCGCACCGCGTTCCGCCAGATCGGATCCGCCCTCGGTATCGCCATCATCGGCACGGTGCTCGCCACGTCCCTGGGCGCCCACACCGCCGACAACCTGGCCCGCATCCCCGGCCTGCCTCCATCGGTCGCCGACACGGTCACCGACATCATCAAGGCGACGGGAGGCCAAGCCCTCCCGGAGATCGCCGCCCGTCCCGGCTCCGCACCGGTCGTGGCCGCCGTCGAGGACGCCTTCGGGTCCGCGGCGACGACCGCGGGACTGGCCGCCGCCGCCTTCATCGTGTTCGGGTTCCTCCTGTCGCTGACCTTGCCGGAGGTCCCCGAAACCCCCGAGGGGGGCGACCGCCCGCTGCAGGACCGGCCGACCGCGTCCGAGCTACCCGGTGCGGAGGCCCCGCTCGACCATGTCGGCGATCTGTGAGGCGAGCGCAGCCCGATCGAGCCCACCGTCCTCCTCGTACCAGCGGTCGACGGCGTTGAGGATCGACAGGACGAAGATCCCGGCCAGTTTCGGATCGACGTCGTCCCGGAACGATCCGTCGGCGACCCCCTCCTTGAGGACGGTGCGGAACGCCTGCTCGTAGCGGTCCCGAGCTGCCACGACCCGTTCGCGGGACGCCGGCTCCAGCGAGCGAGCCTCGTTGAGGTACGTTCGGACCTCGTCGCGGTGGTCGAGCATCACGTCGAGATGACCCGCGATGAGCCGGCGGAGGCGCTCGGAGGCCGGACCTTCGACCGCCAGGGCCGCGTCCGCGGCGGCCTGGAAGAAGCCCGCCCCCCGCTCGACCACCGCCACCAGCAGCTCCTGTTTCCCCTGGACGTGGCTGTACAGGGACGAGCCCAGCAACCCGAGCTCACGGCCGAGGTCGCGCATGGAGGTGCCGTGATAGCCGTCCCTGGCGAAGAGGCGGCCGGCGGCGCTGATCACGTCCTCACGCGAGTGGCTCATGCGTCGTAGCTGAGCTCGAGCTCGTCGGTCGTGGGATGCGCCTGGCAGGTCAGGACGTACCCTCGGTCGAGCTCGGCCTGGGTCAGCGCGAAGTTCCGGTCGAGCTCGGCGGCGCCGACGGTGACCTTGGCCCGACAGGTCGTGCACATCCCGCCGCGGCAGGACCAGGGGGCGTCGGGCCGGACCTGGAGGACGTAGTCCAGGATCGGAGCACCGTCCCGAGGAACCGTCACCGTGGCGGTCCTCCCATCGAGCGTGAACGTCACGGGAACGCCTTCGCCCACCGGTACCTCGGCCGGTTCGGGACGCTCTGGAAGCGGCTCGGCGAAGAACAGCTCGTCGTGGATGTGCTCGGGCGTCCAGCCCCGTCGCGACAGCGTCGCCTGCGCATCGCTCACCATCTCGTAGGGTCCACACAGGTACCAATCCTCGATGCTCGAGGCGTCGACCACCGAGTCGAGCAGGGTCTCGAGCTTCGCCCCGTCGATGCGTCCGCTCAACAGGGGCACGACCGACGGCTCCCGCGACAGCACGTGGATGAGATGCAGCCGGTCGGGATGGCGATCCTTGAGCGCTTCGAGTTCCTCCAGGAACATGATGCTCCGACTGTGCCGGTTCCCGAAGATGAGCGTGAACCGGCCTCGGGGCTCTCGTGCCAGCACGGTCGCCACCATCGAGAGCACGGGCGTGATGCCCGAGCCGGCCACCACGGCTCCCCGATGCGATCCACGGCCGGGGTCGATCTCGACGACGAACTCGCCGACCGGAGGGGCGACCTCGAGCACGTCCCCGGGGCGGACCTCCTTGGTCGCGTAGGTCGAGAACACCCCCCCATCGATGCGCTTCACCCCGATCCGGAGGGGCCCGTCGGGAGCAGGTGAGCAGATCGAGTAGCTGCGACGAACGTCCTGCCCGTCGATCTCGGCCCGGACGGTCACGTGCTGGCCGGGAAGGAAGGAGAACTCCTCGGCCAGGTCGTCGGGCACGTCGAAGGTGATGGCGACCGCGTCGTCGGTGAGGGTCTCGACGGCGGCGACGCGCAGAGGATGGAAGTCGGCGGCTGTGACCATGTCAGATCTCCTTGAAGCGATCGAAGGGTTCCCCGCAGTGCTCGCACACCATCAAGGCCTTGCAGGCGGTCGATCCGAACTCGCTGACCGTCCGGGTCGATGCCGACGCACACCGCGGACACAGGACCGGGTCCGCTCCCGCCGTCGAGCCGGGAGGAGCGATACCGAAGGCACGGAGCTTCTCCTTGGCGCGGTCGGACATCCACTCGGTGGTCCACGGCGGGGAGAAGACCATGTCCACCGTGACCCGGTCGATCCCTGCCGCCGCCAGCGCGTCGACGATCTCGTCCCGGATGAGGTCCATCGCCGGGCAACCCGAGTAGGTGGGAGTGACGACGACGCGCACCATGCCATCGTCTGCCACGGTCACGTCCCGCAAGATGCCCATGTCGCCGATGGTCAACACGGGGATCTCCGGGTCGACGACCTGCTCGAGGATGGCCCTCACCGTGTCGGGCTCGCGGGCGGTGGTCACCATTCGAGACCCGGATAGGCACGCTGGAGCCACTGCATCTCGCCGAGCATGTGACCCAGCGCCTCGGTGTGGAACCCCGACCTACCCCCGACGCGCACCGTCGTGTCCTCCGGCTCGGAGAGGGTCGCGTCGGCGATGGCCTCCAACACGGTCCGTCGCCACGGTGCCTCCAGGGACGCCGGATCGACGCCGATCCCCGCGGCGGCCATGTCCGTATCCAGCGCATCCCCGACGAACATCTCGCCGGTGAACCGCCACAGTTCGTCGAAGGCATGCTGGGTACGACGATGGCTCTCTTCCGTCCCGTCGCCCAGCGTCACGACCCAGTTCCGAGAATGCCGAAGGTGATAGCGCGCCTCCTTGACGGCCTTGGCGGCGATGCCCGCCAGCGTCGTGTCCGCCGAGCCGGCCAGGGCCTCCCACAACGGCACCTGGTAGGCGTCGAACAGGAACTGGCGCACCATGATCACCGCGAAATCGTCGTTCGGACGCTCGACGAGGAGCAGGTTGGTGAACTCCCGCTCGGACCGGAGGAACGCCAGGGCGTCGGCGTCCCGTCCGTCACCCTCCACCGACGCTGCGTAGGCGAGGAGATGATGCGCGACGCCGAGATGATCGAGGGCGATGTTGGCGATCGCGAGGTCCTCCTCCAGCTCGGGCGCCCAGGAGATGTACTCGGCGAGCCGCTGGGCCAGCACCAGGTTGTCGTCGCCGTGGCGGATGAGATAGGTGGCCAGCGGCCGGCTGGTGGTGATCGTGTCCATCACATGTACCCCACTTCCTCGGGGATGTCGTAGTAGGTCGCCTGTCGGTAGCCCTTGTCGGCGAACGGCTCGAAGAGCATCTCGGCCTCGTCGGGATCCGCGGCGACGATCGCCTCCGACGGTGCGACCCAGATGGCGACGCCGTCGGTCTTGGTCAGGAAGGCGTCGCGGGCGCGGACGATGGCGTCGACGGCGTCGGCGGCGACGATCGAGCCCGCATGGAGGAACTGGGCCCCGCGGCGGTGCCGGATGAAGGCCTCCCAGAGCCTCCGGGCCGACCCCTCCTCGGATCTGGACTCCGGCAGCGCCTGGTGCTCGTCCCAGCGGGAGATCGCCCCGGAGGGGATCACCCACAGGCTGACCCCTTCCACCCGCCGGAGATAGGTGTCCCTCGCGTTGAGGAGCGCGGTCTCGGCGTCGGGGGCGTGAACGGATTCCGAATAGACGTGGGTGACGCCGCCCCGAGGGCGCACGAACACCTCCCAGCGAGCCCAGAGATGATCCTCCGTGCGCCCGACGATGGTGTCCGACTCGCCGGCGATCTTGGGAACCGAATAGCTCATCGTCGACTCCTCACGCCGACCGGGCGGCGGTTCGCTTGGCTGCGTGGGCGACAGCGGCCTCGCGGACCCATGCACCGCGTTCCCACGCCTCGATCTTGTGGGCCATCCGTTCCCGGTTCATGGGGCCGTGGCCCTTGACGACCCGCCAGAACTCGTCCCAGTCGATCTCCCCGAAGTCGTAATGGCCCCGCTCGGCGTTCCAACGCAGGTCCGGATCGGGGATCGTCAGCCCCAGGTACTCGGCCTGGGGCACCGTCGCGTCGACGAACTGTTGACGGAGGTCGTCGTTGGAGACCGGCTTGATCTTCCATTCCATCGATTGGTCCGAGTGCGTGGATTCCGAGTCGTGGGGACCGAACATCATCAACGACGGCCACCAGAACCGGTCGAGAGCGTCCTGGGCCATCGCTCGCTGCTCCTCGGAGCCGCGGGCGAGGACCATCATGATCTCGTAGCCCTGACGCTGGTGGAAGCTCTCCTCCTTGCAGATCCGCACCATCGCCCTCGAGTACGGGCCGTAGGAGGTACGGGTCAGGGCGACCTGGTTGGTGATGGCGGCGCCGTCGACGAGCCATCCGATGGCGCCGATGTCGGCCCAGGTCAACGTCGGGTAGTTGAAGATCGACGAGTACTTCTGACGACCCTCGTGGAGGAGGCGGACCAGCTCGTCCCTCGAGACGCCCAGCGTCTCGGCCGCCGAGTACAGGTAGAGGCCGTGACCCGCTTCGTCTTGGACCTTCGCCATCAGGATGGCCTTGCGTTTGAGGGTGGGGGCTCGGGTGATCCAGTTGCCCTCCGGTTGCATCCCGATCACCTCGGAATGGGCGTGTTGGGCGATCTGGCGGATCAGCGTCTGCCGGTAGCCCTCGGGCATCCAGTCGCCGGGTTCGACCTTCTCGTCCGCCGCGATGATCTCGCGGAACCGCTCTTCGCCGTCCAATCCATCTCCTCGGTCGGTCCCACCATCCTAGCAAACGAACGTTCGTTTGTATCCTCGCCGCGGTATCCCCGCCGGTCCATGCCGAGGCGTCGAGAACGGTCAGCCGACCAGGGAACGGATCTGCCGGATCGCGACCACGGCCGCGGCGGCATCGGTGACGCCGTCCCGAGCCAGCAGGCGCATGAAGCGGATGAGCCGGCCCTCGCCGCGCCGCCGCTCCAGCAGGTAGACGTCGACCGCCTCGTCCGCGGAGAGCGTCTCGCCGGTCGCCAGCACCCGCTCGGCGAGCTGCCGGCGCAGCAAGAGGAGGTCGTCGCCGAGGGCGCGGATGGCGTACCGCTGCCAACGGGTCTCGGCCGGCAACGCTCGCACCTGCTCCTCCAGCCAGTCCAGCTTGAAGGCCCTCCCCACGCGGAAGAAGATCCGGGCGACGTCCTCGATCGGCCGATCGGTGAGACGGGCCAGGTCGATGATGTCGGGGCCGTGGACCAGCTCCGGCTCGTACGCATGCCGGCGAGCCAGCGCGGGCGGGACCCCGGCGTCGATGAGCTGGGCCGCCATCTCGTCCCGGTCCCGTCGCCATTCCTCGGGTCCGACGAGCCTGATCTGATCGGCCAGCGACGCGAACGCTCCCCTGGTGAACCCGATCTCCTCGTCGACGCGACGGCCGTTCGGCCGCCCCAGATACCATCGGGTGACCGCTTCGACCAGATCGTCCACTCCGGCGAGGAGCCGGTGAGCGACCGATGGCGGAACGGCCGCGCCGAGCTGCTCGATCTCGTGCCAGCGGACGTCGGCGTCGGTCACCCCGCGTGCCACCCGATAGGCCCGAACGATGTTGGCCGGGCCCGCCCCCGTCTCGAGGCCGAGTCGCGACACGAACGTGACACCCTCGGAATCGATCACCTCGTTGGCCGCGGTCGTGGCGATCAGCTCGCGCCGGAGCGGATGGTCCGCCAGGAGGTGCGAGAACCGTTCGGTGACCGAAGGCGGGAAGTACTCGACGAGATCCTCTTGGAACACCGGATCGTCGGGGAGGCCCGAAGCCACCAGCGCGTTCGTCAGGCTCCGCTTGGCGTAGGCGAGGAGCACGGCCAGCTCGGGGCTCGCCATGTCCACACCTTCGCGTGATCGTTCCAGCATCTCCTCGGTCGACGGGAGGAACTCGAGCTCACGATCGAGGAGCCCCTCGTCTTCGAGCTGCACCATCAGATCCTCGTACGTGTCGATCCGCGATCGCGAGCGGACCTTCTCCTGGGCCAGGATCTGCGCCTGCAGGAAGTTGCTGTACACGACCGCTTCGACGACCTCGTCGGCGGCACCGGCAACGACCTCATCTCGCTCGGTGCGGTCGATCTCGTCCCGTTCCATGGCCAACCCGAGGAGGATCTTCAGGTTCACCTCACGGTCCGAGCAGTGGACCCCGCCGCTGTTGTCGATGAAATCGGCGTAGATGTGCCCGCCGGCGCGGGCGAACTCGATCCTGCCCAGCTGCGTGAACCCCAGGTTCCCTCCCTCTCCCACGACGCGGCAGCGCAGGTCGGCGCCGTTGACCCGAACGGCGTCGTTGGAGCGGTCCTGGACCATCTCGCTGGTTTCGGTCCGCGCCTTGACGTAGGTGCCGATCCCGCCGTTCCACAGGAGGTCGACCGGAGCGGTGAGGATGGCTTGGATCAGCTCGTGAGGGGCCATCTCGGGCCGGTCGATCCCGAGGACCCGGCGAGCCTGTTCCGACACGGGGATGCTCTTGGTGGCGCGGGACCAGACCCCACCGCCTTCCGAGATCAACGACCGGTCGTAGTCGTCCCAGGACGATCCGGGGAGGGCGAACAGGCGCGCCCGCTCGTCGAACGATCGGGCCGGATCGGGGTTGGGATCGATGAAGATGTGCCGGTGGTCGAACGCGGCGACCAGTTCGATCGTCCGGGACCGCAGCATGCCGTTGCCGAACACGTCGCCGGACATGTCGCCGATCCCGACCACGGTGACCGGATCCCTGTCGACGTCCACGCCGAGCTCGAGGAAGTGCCGGCGCACCGATTCCCATGCGCCCTTGGCGGTGATCCCCAGCGCCTTGTGGTCGTACCCGGCCGACCCGCCCGAAGCGAAGGCGTCCCCGAGCCAGAATCCGTACCGGAGCGCGATCTCGTTGGCGGTGTCCGACAGGCGGGCGGTGCCCTTGTCGGCGGCGACCACCAGGTACGGATCGGGCCCGTCGTGGACCCGCACGCCCTCCGGGTGACGGACCTCACCCTTGACGAGGTTGTCGGTGATGTCGAGCAGACCCTCGATGAAGATCGAGTACGCCTCCCTGACCGTCTCGAAATCGACGCCGCCATCCCGGGCGCGGCGGAGGACGAAGCCGCCCTTGGCGCCGGTCGGCACGATCACCGCGTTCTTGGTCATCTGGGCCTTCATCAGCCCGAGGACCTCCGTCCGATAGTCCTCCATCCGGTCCGACCATCGGATCCCGCCGCGCGCGACCCGTCCGCCACGCAGGTGGACCCCTTCGACATCGGGGGAATAGACGAAGATCTCGTACAGCGGACGCGGCGCCGGCATGTCGGGAACCCGGTCCGAACGGAACTTCAACGCCAGGCTCCGACGGGGCGACCGGAAGGCGTTGGTCCGGATGGTCGCGTCGATCAGGTTCAACATCGAGCGCAAGATGCGGTCCTCGTCGATCGACGCGACCGCGTCGAGGTCGTGCACGATGTCGGACCGGAGCGTCGCTTCGGTCCCCTCGTCGCCCTCCGGCCCGAACCGGGCCTCGAACAGGCGGATCAGGTTGTGGGCGATCTCCGGATGGGACGCCAGCGTCGCGTTGATGTACCCCTCGGAGAACACCGGCTTGACGAGCCGCCAGTACCGCCGGTACGCCCGCAGGACGGTGATCTGGTGGTGATCGAGACCCGAGGTCACGAGCAGCCGATGCAGCGGGTCGGACTCGGCTTCGCCGGTCAGGCACGCAACGATCGACGCCGCGACCCGATCGGCGACCGCGGGAACGTCGAGCTGGGTCCCTTGCGGCCCGAGGACCCCGAAGTCGTGGATGAACGTCTCCCCGTCCCCGCCCACGAGCCGGGTCGGGACCTCTTCGACGACCCGGAGGCCGAGGTCCTCGAGGAGGGGAAGGACCTGGGAGAGCTCCATCTTGCCGTCCCGACGGTAGATCGCGATCCGGGTGAGCTGCTCTCCGGCGGCGACCTCGTTCTGGATGCCGACCAGGATGCGCCGTCCCGACGAGTAGAGCTCCTCGAGGGCCACGATATCGCCGGCGACGACCGGAAGCTGGGTCGACGCCCGGTAGTAGTCCGGGAACCGCGGGCACCACCGCTCCGCCAGATCGCGGGCGAGATCCTCGTCGATCCGCAGGGCGAGCGCCTCGGCGACCCGATCGTCCCAGGTCCGCGCCAGCTCGAGGACCTCGGCCTCGAGCTCGTCGAAGGGAACGTCCGGGACCTGGCCGTGCTCGATCCAGATCGTGAAGTGGAGTCGGGCGTCTCCGGATTCACCCAGCGACAGCCGGTAGTCCACGGCCGAGCCGCCGAATCGGTCCAAGAACAGATCTTGGAGCTTCCGGCGCAGATCCGCGTTGAACACGTCGCGGGGAAGGACCACCAGGACGCTGACACTGCGCAGGAGCAGGTCCTTGCGAACGAACAGCCGGACCCGATGGCGCTCCTCGGCGCCGAGGAGCGCCACCAGGTTGCGCCGCAGATCGGGGACCGACGACGCGAACAGGTCGTCCTTCGGGAAGCTGTCGAAGAGCTGGACCAGCAGCTTGTAGTCGTGAGATCCCTCGATGACGTCCTCGGCCTCGAGGATGGCCTCGAGCTTGCGCCGCAGGATCGGGATGGACGCCGCCTCGGTCATGTACGCCTTGGAGGTGAACAGGCCCAGCAGGCGGCCTTCGCCCACGACCCGTCCGTCGGGCCCGATGTGCCGGACACCGATGTAGTCCATCCGGGCGTCGCGATGCACCGTGGCGTGACGGTTCGTCTTGGTGACCACCAACAGGTCGCCTTCCTCGTACCGGACACGGAGGTCCGGTGGCAGCTCCGAGAGCGGCACCGGCGTGGCGAAGTGGGACGCCTCGTCGTCGCGGAGGATGCCGAGGCCGGAACCGGCGATGGCGTGGATCGCCGGACCCGCGTCGGTCGGGATGATCTCGTACTCCCGGTACCCGAGGAAGACGAAGTTGTCGTCCCGCAGCCACTCGAGGAAGTCGACCGCTTCGTCGACCTCCGCCGGGGTGTAGCGGACGACGCCGTGGCGAGCTAGCTCGATCATCCGATCGATCGCCCCACGGAGCGGGTCGAAATCGTGCACGACGGCCCGCACGTCCTCGAGGACCTCGCGCAGCTCCTGTTCGAGCGCCGCCCGCTCCGCCTCGGGGAGACGGCGATCGAGCTCGTGATGCTGGAAGGACTCGGTGTGCTCGCCGTGGCGAGCAGGCACGATGTCGACCAGCGTTCCGTCGTCGGCCCGGACGACGCCGATGACCGGATGGATCGAGCGCCGAAGGTGGAACCGGTGGCGGTCGAGGACGTTGGTCACCGAATCGACGAGGAACGGCATGTCGTCGGTGACGATCTGCACGATCGTGCCCTCGGCATGGTATCCGACCGCCTGCGGATCGGGGTCGAACACCCGCACGACCAGCGGTCGGTCGCCTCGCGAAGCGAGGAACCTGAAGGCGTCCTCGATCTCTGCGAACAGCTCGTCTTCGGGAACGTCCTCGAGGTCTTCGGCCGGGAGCCGGCGAACGAACGCCTGGGCGAAGGCGGCCAGGGCGGCCGCCGTTCGGGGGTCGAGATCGTCGGGGATGTGGCCGGCGAGTCGCGCTTCGATCCGCGACTCGTCCGCCTGATCGGACGCGGTAGTTGCCACGACGCGAGGTTACCCCACCGACGCCGCGAGGGAAGGCATCCGAGTACCGCAAGCCGGTTCAGCGGAGGTCCTCGCGGGCCGATGATTCACATGCCGATGCCGATCTATCTCCTCATCGCGACCGCGGCCGCATTCGCCGCAGCGCTCAACTGGCGCTGGGGTGTCGAGGCGTGGCGCCACAACCGGAGGATCCGTCGGATCCCCCATCGCATCCATGTCAACGGCATCCGGGGGAAATCGACCGTCACCCGCATCGTGGCAGGGCTCCTCCGCGAGGCCGGCTACGCGACGATCGCCAAGACGACCGGCACGGCGGCGGCGGTCGTCACCAGGGCCGGCTTCGACGTCAAGATCCATCGCAACGGACCCCCGACGATCCTCGAGCAGCTCGACGTCATCGAGCATCACGCGGCGGCGGGTCTCGACGCCCTCGTGATCGAGTGCATGGCGGTCAACCCGATCTACCAGAAGGTGTCGGAGGAACGGATGATCCGATCGACGATCGGCATCCTCACCAACGTCAGGGAGGACCACCAGGACCTGATGGGCGAGACCCTCCCGGAGATCGCCGTCTCGCTGATGTCCACGTGTCCCCGCAACGGCATCCTCATCACGGCGGAGTCCAACCCGGAGATCGTTCCGATCATCGCGGAGGAGGCACGGCGGCGCGGGACGCTGGTCGTGTGGGCCGACGCCGACGCGGTCACCGAGGACGACCTCGCACGCTTCGGCTACGTGGCGTTCAAGGAGAACGTGGCCATCGGCCTGGCGCTGGCGGAGCTGTTGTGGATCGACCGCGAGACGGCGCTGGAGGGCATGGCCGCCGCGCCGGCCGATCCCGGCGTCCTGCGGATCCGCCGCGTCCTCCTCGGCGGCAAGCACGTGACGTGGGCGAACCTGTTCGCGGTCAACGACCGCGAGTCGATGGTGGCCGCCATGGAGCGACTGGAACCGTGGCGCACGCCCAACACCACCGTCGTCGGCATCCTGAACAACCGCCCCGACCGGGCCCGCCGGGCGATCCAGTTCGCCGACGTCGCCGTGCGGGACCTGTCGTTCGACCGCCTGGCGACGTTCGGAGCGTTCGAGGAGACGGTCACGACCCGATTGGTCGCCAACGGCTATCCCCGTGATCGGATCGTGAACCTCGGGGAGCGCCGGGATCCGTCCCTCGACGAGATCGTCGAGGAGCTCGTGGTGAGGGCGCCCACCGACGACGTCATGCTCGTCGGGTTCGTCAACATCCACACCCATCAGGCCGAGATGCTGATGGAGCTGCTCGAGGGGGTCGAGGCCGTCCGCACCGCCGATCTCGACGTCCCGGTCACGATGCCGGCAGCCGTTGCTCGCCGGGCCGCAGCCGCGGCGCTGCGGTCGACCCGCGACGAACGGGTCGCCGGGGAGCAGGCGCCGGCGCCCGCCGCGGACGACGACGCCGGCCGGGTGGCGTGATGGACTACCTCCTCGGCCTCGAGATCCCCCGGTTCGCCTTCCTGATCGGCGTCATGGTGTCCCTGGTCCTGTACGAGAAGCGACATCTGACCACCGGGAGCCTGATCGTGCCCGGCTACATCGCGGTGTACGCCCTCCAGCCGCTGGTCATCGCGGCGACGATCGCCAACGCGCTCGTGTCGCGCTGGCTGATCGACGATCTGCTGGCCCGAAGGGTCGTGCTCTACGGTCGGGACCGCCTGGTCGCCCTGTCGATCACCACCATCACCATCCAGGCGCTGTTCCTGGCGCTCAGCCCCCGTGGCCCGTACCTGTGGCGTCCCGACATCCCGTTCCTCATCGGCGTCGGCTACGTGATCCCGGCGGTGATCGCCCACGACATGGGACGCCAGGGGACCAGGAGAACGTTGCGGGTCGTTCTCGGGTCGGGCCTGCTGGTGGCGGTGCCCGTGCTCACCGTGGCCTATGTGTTCCCCGCGCTGAACGACCTGGGGCCGGGCACGGGCCGCCTCGCCACGGCGATCCCGGCCCACTGGATCCCCCTGGCGGTGCTCCTGGGCGCGATCGCCTCGTGGGGCCTGCACCACAACTTCGGGTGGCGAGCGGGCGGGTTCGTCGGCGCGGCCTACGTGGCGGTGCTCGCCGCGACGTGGGCTCAGGTCGCGTTCATCGCCGCGATCGCCACGGCGAGCTGGTTCCTGGTGACCAAGGTGCTGATGCAACATTCGATCGTGTTCGGACGCCGGAAGTTCGGAACCTCTCTGGTGGTGGCCGGCGTCCTGTCCTGGACGGCGTTGACGGTGGTGGCGCCTCCGGGAGCGATCCCGCCCGATGTCCTGCCGATGGCCGGGATCGCGCTCAGTCCGCTGTTCGTTCCCGGGCTCATCGCCAACGACATGGAGCGGGGCGGGGCGTTGCGTACCTTGGCGGGAACGGCGCTGGCGGCGGCGTTCGTCTATGCGACGATCGCCGCGCTCAGGTCGGTCATGGCGGGTACCGGGATCGATCTGGCTTGGACGACGGCGTCGGTGGCCCTGATGTTGACGATCTTCAACGGCCAGCTCGCGGCGCTCGCCCGCGACCTGAGGCCGTGGCTGGGCGCCCGGCGACCCGTGCTGGGCTGATCATCCGAAGCACTCGCCGATGCTGTGGAGCAGCACCGTCGCGCCGTCCTTGGTCTCGTTGCCCGCGAGATCGACGGCGACGACGACGATCTGCACCGCGAGCGGAGACCGGTCGTAGGTGATCGTGTTGGCGGCGAACGGACCGAACGTCCCCGTGTAGGTGGTTCCCGAGGGGGTCAGGGTGATGGTGGTGACGGTCCCCAGGTTCCAACTGGCGGTCACCCGGTCGACGGCGACGTCGTCGACCGCGTCCACGACGATGGAGGCTTGCCGGGGGAAGCTCGAGGGGCACGAGAGGTTGACGTCGTCGAGCTCCCACACCTCGGGAGGCGAGGCGGCGACCCGCCGGATGGTCGGGGCGACGGTGTCGGAGGGAGCGGTCGTGGTCGGCGCCGCGGTCGTGGTCGGCGCCGCGGTCGTGGTCGGCGCCACCGTGGTGGACGGCGCCACCGTGGTGGACGGCGCCACCGTGGTGGACGGCGCCACCGTGGTGGACGGCGCCACCGTGGTGGACGGCGCCACCGTGGTGGACGGCGCCGCGGTCGTCGACGGCGGGAGTGCCGCCGGCGCGGCGGCCGCCGTCGTCGAGGTCGGCGAGGGCTCCGACCGGAGCGCACCGACGACCGCACCGAACCCGCCCACGAGGACCACCGCCCCGATGAGGACGGCCATGACGACCTGGCGGGATCTGGTGCGCGGCCTCCCGGCGGTGGCTGGCGTCTGGGGGATCTTCGCCCAGATCTGGTCGGCGAGCCCCGCCGGTGGGGGCACCGCGGCCATGGCGGCGAAGACCGACATCGGAGCGACGAGCCGCCGCCGGGTCCGCCGGCAGGTCTCGCAGGATCGAGCGTGCCGCTCGACCCTCTTGCGGAGACGCCGGTCGAACGGCGGGATGGTTGCCCCCGAGACGATCCGGGACAGCTCGATGCAGTCCGCGCCGCCCTTCCGCACCAGCAGGTAGGCCCCGATCGCCCCCGCCACACGATCCTTGGTCCGCGACAGCATCGTGTAGGCCGCGCCGGGCTTGACGCCGAGCACCTCGGCGATCTCGGCGGAGGAGAGCCCCTGGCGCACGTGCAGGTCGAGGACCGTGTAGGTGCGCGCATCGAGGGCGGCGGCGGCCTCCCAGACGAGGCGAGCCGAGTCGTCCAGCTCGGAGGACGCCACCGGGTCGGCGAGGGGGTCACGATCGGTCATGGTCTGCAGCTCGTTGGGGATGTCGTCCTGCCCGAGAGTGGGCATGGGCACGGACCGTCGCTCCGTCCGGAAACCGGCCAAGGCCTCCCTGCGAACGATGGAGAACAACCACGACCGGAACGCCTCGGGATCGCGTAGCTGTCCGAGCCGTTCGTGGGCCTTGATCCAGGCGTCCTGCACCACGTCGGCGGCTCGATGCGGGTCCTTGGTGGTCCGAACCGCGAAGTCGTACGTCTGATCGAAGTACCGGCGGTACAGCGCCTCGAAGGCGTCGCGGTCGCCGTCGCGGGCTGCGACCACGAGTGCGATGTCCTGGTTCATCGTGGACTCCCCCCCGAAGTTCGCGATCATCGTACCGGCCCATGATGCTCCTTTCCGGCCGAGCCGGAGGGCCGGGTCCCCCCGGCCCGGCCCTCCCGTCGGCTCCCCCCTGATCTCGAAGGGGTGCATCGCCACCCCGCTCAGAACGCCCGTCGCCTTCCCAGCCCCATGCCGATCGCCAGGGCGCCGGCGAGGGCAGCCACGGCTCCGGCGCCGATCCCGGCGGCGAGCGCCGGGGACATCGGCGTCCCGGCATCGTCGGCGACGCCGGCAGCGACCTGGTCGGCTTCCTGGGTCTCGGGGATGGTCGTCGTCTCGGGGATGGTCGTCGTCTCGGCGACCGTGGTCGTGGTGGTGGGTTCCTCCGTCACGTCGTCGGTCTCGTCGGCCGGGGTCTCGGGCTGGTCGACTCCGTCACCGGGGGTTCCACCGCCGGGATCGTCCGGGCCGTCCCCGCCGGGCGCCAGATCGCCAGGACCAGGGATCATCGGATCGTCCGGGCCGTCCCCACCGGGTGCCAGATCGTCGATTCCGGGGAGAACGGGCATGGGGAGGTCGACACCGATCTCCAGATCGAGGTCCGGGATCACGAGGAGCGGGTCGTCCGACTCCTCCTCCTCTTCATCGAGCGGCACCGGGACGACGAGCTCGCCGAGGAGGTCGCCATCGACGATCAGGTCGAGGATCGGATCGGTGGTCGGCTCCTCCGGGATCGAGTCACATGGCACCACGGTCGTTCCGTCGAAACAGATCACCGGCGCCGGCGGGGTCCAGGGCGGGGACAGATGCAGTCCGCCGTCGTCGGCGAGGGCGGCACCGCCCGGCAGGACGAGCGCAGCGGTCAGGCCACCGGTTGCGAGGATGCGCTTCATGGTCATCGTGGAATCTCCCTTCCTTCGTCGTTCCACGGAGAGCAGACGCGCGTGGCGAGGGTTCCTTACAGTTCCGCGTGGGATTTCTTCGGGCAGCCGCCGGCGTCCGACCGCGGTCTCAGCCCAGCAGCGGCAGGATCCGGTCCCGCAACACCGCGTAGGAGAAGTGACGGCGACCGATCTCGTAGTTGACCTCGACGGCCTCGGCAGGCTCACCGCGAGGATCCGACAGCCACCGGGCGGTCATCTCGACCGCGGCGTCGTCGACGGCGCCGTCGATCTCGATGCAGCGCACACCGGTGGGAGCGATGTCCCTGCGGTACACGGGGTAGCGGTTGACGAACACGGGCCGCCGGTAGAAGAACGCCTCGAGCAGAGCGTTGCCGAACCCCTCGTAGAGGCTGGGGTAACACACGAGGTCGGCGGCGGCATAGGCATCGGCGAGACGGGGATCGCCGAGGCCGCCCGGAGCCGCCGGTACGAGCCGGAGGTCGACGCCTCGGTCCTCCGCCAGCGCCCGCAGCTCCTCCCAGTAGGCGGCGTCGAGGTCGTCGACGTGAGTGACCAGCACCTTGATGGCCGGATCGGCGAGCCGGTGGGCGAGTTCGATCGTCAGTTCGATCCCCTTGCGCCTGATCACCCGGGTCGGCTGGAGGAAGATCACGTCGCCGTCGGACAGGCCGGCGGCTTCCCGGTACACCTCGCGGCGACCGGACCGGCGTGGTCCCCGCTCGAAGTCCATGACGTTGGGGAGCACCGTGGCCTCGACGCCCTTGCGTTCGAACAGGGCATCGCGAGCATCGAGGTTGATGACGACATGGGAGAGACCCGCCATCGTCGGCGGGAACGCGAGGTCGAGGATCCCCGGGAGGGCACACCGGGAGAAGCGGGGACGCTCCCAACCGAAATCGTGGTGATGACCGATGGTCGGGACCCCGGAGGCGGCGACGACCTGGGTGATCGCCAGCCCCAGGGGGAGCTGCATGGGGATGGCGAGCGCGTTCTGGACGACCATGGCGTCCACACCGAAGTCCTCCACGAAGGTGAGCAGGGAACCGGCGAGTTCGCCCACGGAGGTCGACAGACGCCGCGGGAGGCCCGACGGAACGGTGTCGTGACCGAAGATCGCCGCCTCGAGGGCGAGGTTCTCTGGCGTCCCGAAGAACGCGGCCGGGACGTGCATGCCTGGGCGGAACTCGGGGTCGAGCTCCCCGGCGAACCACGAGAAGGTGTGCCCCGCCTGCCCGAGGGCCTCGGCCATCTTGCGTGCCTCGAGGCTGACGCCATCGAGCCCGGCGAACCGGGTGGACACCATGCCGATGTTCATCGAGCGTCCGATCCGGGCACGAGTCGGGTCAGCCCTTCACGCCGCCGGCGGTGAGCCCCTCGGTGAGGAAGCGCTCCGCGGCGAAGAACAGCACGATCACCGGGATCGTGATGATGACCGATCCAGCCATGAGCATGGTCTTGGGCACCTCTTGGGTGTCGAGTTGCTGCAGACCGAGCGACAGGGTCCACAGCTGCCGGTTCTCGAGCACGAACAACAGCGCGTAGAGGAACTCGTTCCAGGCGATCATGAACACGTACAGGGCCGTGGCGGCCACCGCGGGGGCCGCCAGCGGCAACGTGATCTTCCAGATCACCCCGGCCCTCGACAGGCCGTCGACCATGCCGGCCTCTTCCAGTTCCTTCGGGATGGACTGGAAGTACCCCCGCAGCATGTAGAGGGTGACCGGCAAGGTGGAGGCGAGGTAGACCACGATGAGACCCAGCAGCGAGCTCCTGAGGCCGATGCGGGAGAACATGACGAACAGCGGGATCGAGACGACCACGGCGGGGAACAGGTAGATGAGGATGATCCCGAGGCTGACCGAGCGCTTGCCGAAGAAGTTGAGTCGAGCCACGGCGTAGGCGGCCAGGATGCCGAACCCGAGGGTGAGCAGGACGGTGGAGGTGGCGACGATCGTGGAGTTGCGGATGAACAGCAAGAAGCCCTGCCCGCCTTCGCTCTGGGGACGCAGGACCGCCCGGTAGGTCTCCAGGCTGCGGATCTGCTCCCACGAAGGCACGATGTTGGTCGGGTCGCGCAGCAGCTCCTGGATCGGCTTGAAGGACAGGCCCACCATGTAGACGAGCGGGAAGAGCGAGACGACGACGAAGAAGCCGATCGAGAGCACCTTGAGCGTCCCGAAGAGCCGTTCCTCGAACCGCGCCCGGGTCATGGTCATGCCGCCTCCTCCTGGTAGAACCACTTGAAGTAGACGGCCATCAGGATCAGCAGGATCCCGGCGAGGATCATGCCGAGCGCCGCGGCCGCTCCGACGTCGGCTCGACCCAGGAGCCAGTCGATGATCTTGACGGTGATGACCCGCGTCCCGGCGCCGCCGCCGGTGAGGAGGAACACGTCGTCGAACTTGTTGAACGTCCAGATGAACCGGAGGAGGAACAGGACCGACAGCACGGGGCCGAGCTGGGGCAAGGTCACGTACCAGAAGCGCTGCGACAAGGTGGCGCCGTCGACGATGGCGGCCTCTTCGACGTCCTTCGGCAGCGACTGGAGGGCGGCGAGGATGAACAGGAAGGCGAACGGGAAGTAGCGCCACGCCTCGAAGAGGATGACGGTGATGAGCGCCAGCGGGATCGAGAAGGTGAGGCCGAGGAGATGGACCTCCTGGGACTTGGTGCCGAGGAAGTCGATGCGCTGGCCTCCGCCGGCGGCGATCCACTCGTTGATGATCCCGAAGGTCGGGTTGAGCATCATCTTCCACACGAAGGCCGCGGCGATGACCGGCACGACGTAGGGGAAGAGGGTGAGGCCACGGACCATGCCGCGGCCCTTGAAGGTCTTCTGCAGCGTGAGGGCCGCCCACAGGCCGATCCCGATCGACAGGATGGTGCCGAAGATGGTGTAGACGAAGGTCGTCCACAGGACGGGCCAGAAGTCGAGGTCCTGGGTGACGACCCGGTAGTTCCGCAAGGTCGGGGTGAACCCGAACACCGAGACGTTCCGGATGTTGAGCAGCCGGGCCGGCTGCAGCGACAGGGCGACGTTCCAGATGAGGGGGAAGACGACGAGGGCGCCGACGACCACGACCGCCGGCATGACGAGGCCGATGCCGAGGCGGTTCTCCCGGCGAGCCAGCCCCGATCTCCCCGCCTTGATGGACTGGGTGCTCATCGCCCTCCCGAGTATGCCAGGTGGTGGGGCCGGGATCCCGGCCCCACCACCTCAGCGATGGATCAGCCCTCTTCCTCGAGGAGCTTCTTCTCTTGCTCGACCTGCTGCTGCATCGACGTGGCCGCCTCGGCCGGTGTCAGGGTGCCCTGGAACACCTGGTCGAGGGTCTGGGGAACGATGAGCGTCGAGTAGACCTGGGCGACGAGCTCGCCCTGGCCCTGCTTGAAGCCCCAGCGGTCGAAGTTGTTCGATCCCTGGATGAGCTCGTTGATGACGTCCTCGCTGTAGAAGTCGCTCAACGGAGCCTTCCGGTCGACGCCGGTCTCCAGGCTGCGCCATTCGTTGATGTACTTCGTGGCGTCGGACCCATCACCTTGCCGCATCGGGAACTTGCCTTCCGGGGCGACCGACAGCCAGTCGATGTAGCCGTCGGAGAGCCAGAACTCGACGAACTGCTTGGCGGCGTCGGTCTTGTCGGTCTTGCCGATGCCCATGTACGACACCTGCCCGTACTGGGCGGGCGCCCCGTCGGGGCCGGCGAACGACGGCACGAAGGCCGAGTTCTTGGCCAGGAACGCCGGGTCGTCGGCGCACTCGGGGCACGTCGGGAGGGCGGCGTCCCGCAGTCCGGCCATCTCGTCGAGGATGAACGGCGACCACACGATCATCGCCGCTTGGCCGGCGAAGTAGGTGGCTCGGGTCGACACGACGTCCTGAAGCCCGCCCGGCGAGTAGTTCTCGAGCAACCGGGTGAAGAAGTCGATCGCGCCGACACAGTTGGGCGTGTCGAGGGTCACGTTCCCGGCGTCGTCGACGAGCTGGCATCCGTTGGCCAGCGCGAAGTGCTCGAACGTCTGCTGGGTGAACACCGCACCCGGGTCGTTGGCGGCGGTGATCCCGTAGAAGTTGTTCCCGGGGTCGTTGAGCGCCTTGGCCGCCGCCTCGATCTTGTCGAACGTGTCGGGTCGATCGAGACCCTTGGCGTCGAACAGGTCCTTCCGGTAGATGAGGAGCTGGCCCCATCCGTCGGAGGGCACCGCGGCGGGCTTGCCGTCCACCGAGGCGAGGTCGAGCGCGCCCTGCGAGAAGGTGTCGCGTCCGAGTTTCTCGACGACCTCGTTGGCGGCGTCGATGTCGAGCAGGCCGGCGTTGGCCCACCCGATGGTGAAGTCCAGCGGATGGAACACGACGTCGGGCAAGGTGCCCGAGGCGGCGTTCGTCAGCATGAGTTGCGGCAACGCGTCCTCGTCGGTCGCGGTGAGCTGGACGTTGATCCCGGTCTTCTCGGTGAACCGGTCGATGATCTCCTGCGTCTTCGCCAGCCGGGCAGGCTGGGTCTCAGTGCTCCAGAACTTGATCGTCACACTGGGCTCGCCCCCGCCTCCGCCGGCTGCCGTGGTCGTGCTCGATGTCGAGCTACAGGCCGCGGCGACCATCGCGAGGACGACGAGCAGGAGGAATCCGAGTCGCATGCGCTTCATCAGAGCTCTCCTCTGTCGATGTCCCGGTCGAGGCGCCCGAGCACCTCGATCTATTGTCCTACGCTAGCCACAATTCTTCGATGTTCGCAAGCGGTTCAGGGTGTTGCTTGCATCTATTTGTCATTGTGCCATGATAATTCGATCATGCCGTTCTCACCGACCGACGACGCCGCCGGGATCGACGAGACCTCGCCGATCCCCCTGTACCATCAGATCAAGCTCCTCATCTTGGAGTCGATCCACGCCGGCGCCTACCCGCCCGGGAACCGCCTCCCCACCGAACACGAGCTGTGCGAACGGCTCGGGGTGAGCCGCACCCCCGTCAATCGGGCCCTCGCCGAGCTCGCCGACGAGGGCGTCATCATCCGGATCCGTCGGCGCGGGACCTTCGTCAACCCCCATTGGGTGCCCCGCCGCGACACCCACGAGATCCGCGTCGTGGTCTCCGATCCGGTCACCGCCCGCCAGATCGCCTCCACCGATCTCGAGGGCGCCACGATCACCGTCGCCACCGTCGACTACGGCGACCTGCGACGCACCCTCGCCCGGGCCGTCGGGGAAGGACGAGCCCCCGACGTCGCCCTGATCGACGAGGTGTGGATCACCGACTTCGCCCACGCCGGCTTCCTCACCCCGCTCGACGACATCGACCCCGACTGGATCGCCGACGAGTACCGCACCGACTTCGTCTCGGCCTTCGTCGAGGACCGCGAGTACGACGGCAAGATCTACGCGGTCCCCGAAGAGATCAACGTCGGCGGCCTGTGGCTGTCGCGGGACCTGATGGCGCGCGCAGGATCGTCGGCACCGCCGACGACCTGGGACGACCTCCTGGCCCTGGCATCCACGATGCAGACGCTCCTCCCCTCCGGTCGGCATGCGTTCATGGCTCCCGGCGGATACGCCGCCGGCGAGACGACCACCTACACGCTGTCGACGGTGCTGGCCTCCAACGGCGGGGCCATCATCGCCGATGGGGCGGTGCGGCTCGACAGCGCGGCCGTCGTCGAGTCCCTGCGGCTGTACCGGACCTTCGTGGAGTCCGGGGTCATGAGCCCCGACGTGGTCGCCGCCGACTGGCTCGCGGCCGCCCGTGCCCTCGGATCGGGGCGGGTGGGGATGAGCCTGGGCGGCACCTACGAGGCCGAGGTCATCGCCGACGCCGCCGGCATCCCGCTCCAGGCGCTGTGGAGCCGCTTCCTGTTCGTCCCGTTCCCCGGCGGGCCGCGCGGTGGGGTCGCGTCGGTCGCCGGCGGCATGGCCTACGCCGTGTTCCGGCAATCCCGGGACCCACGCCTCGCCATGCACCTGATCAAACGACTCGCGACCGCCGAGGGCCTGGCGGCGCGCGTGCACGGACGACCCCTGATCCCGCCCCGTCACTCCGCGATGGAACTCGCCGCCACCGAATCGGACCTGGTCGCCGAAGCCGCCAAGCGCTTCGACCGGGCCGAGGTCCGCCCCGCGGTTCCCAACTATCACCTCGTCAGCGTTCAGCTCCAGCACATGCTCGAGGCGGTCATCACCGGGGCCCTCCGTCCCGCCGCGGCGGCCGAACGGACCGCCGAGGTGATCGCCGCCATCACGGGCCTTCCGGTGGCACATCGGTAGGACGACCGAAGGTCGCTGCGCCCACGACGCTATCGGGCCGCGCCTCCCGGGCCCTCCCCTAGCCACATCGAACCGAACCCCTCGATCGAACCCGGCGGCCGCTCCCCGTCGGCGAGTCGACGCCAGTTCGCCCGATCGAACGGGACCGGATCCGGCGTCAGGTTGACCAGCACCCGCACCCGGCGCCCGTCCGCCGCGACCCGCTCGACGCCGAAGACCCCGACGGGCGTATCGACGATCGTGGCGGCGGCATCCGGGTGGAACGCCGGATGCGACGCTCGCAGCCGCAACATCCGGCGCATCCCGACGAGCACCCGATGTTCCCTGCTCGAGACGTCCGACAGTCGATCCTCGAGGGCGTCGACATCCGCGAAC
>JALVQZ010000227.1 GCA_027036355.1 Acidimicrobiia bacterium
GTCGGGCCTGGGGGAGGGGGTCGCGGTGGAGCTGCCGCCTCCGACCCCGGTCGACGGCATCGCCCAATTCAACGGCAACGCCCAGCAGCTCGGGTTGCTGGCGGCGGTGTTCGTTGCCGCGGCGGCGATCGGCTTCGATGCCAAGCGCGGGATGGCGGTCTTCCTCCGGACACGGGCGAGCGTGCCCGAGCTGTTGCGGCCCCGGTTGGTGTGGTCGTGGCTCGGCGCCGTGGTCGGGTACACGGCGGGCGCACTGGCGGCCTGGGTGCTGACGGGGCTGCTGTTGGGGTGGATCTCCCTCGGCGGCTACCTGACGGGTCTCGCCCTGGAGGCCCTGTACCTGGCGTTCGCGGTGGCGATGGTGTTGCTGGCGTCGAGTTTCGTGCGCTCGGTCCCGGCGGCCGGCGGTGTGGCGCTGGGGATCTTGATCCTGCTGGGGGTGGGGTCGCTGTACCGGCCGGTGGGGGTCTGGCTGCCCTCGGCGCTGGCGGGCTCGATCGATGCGGTGGTGCGTGAGGGCGCCGCCGGGTACTGGCGGTCGGTGGTGGTGACGATCGGCGCCATCGCGGCCACCTGGCCGTTCGCCGTCCGTCGCCTCGCCGGCCGCGAGATCTGACCCCCCATCTCCCGAACCCAGGGTTGTGGGAGCCCTGAGAGGGCGCCGCGAACCCTGGGTTGTGGAAGCCCTGTGGGGGCTCCGCCAGCCCACGGTTGATCCCGCGGCCCGAACCCAGGGTTGTGGGAGCCCTCAGGGGGCGCCGCGAACCCTGGGTTCGCCGAAGGTGGCGGTGAGGTGGGGCGGGTTCGGACTATCGTCACGGGTGATGGAAACCATGACGCGGCGATGTGCGTGGTGTGGCGCCCCGTTCGCCGTCGGCCGCGGGCCGGGACGACCGAGGCGGTACTGCCGGCCGAGTCATCGCCAGCGTGCCTACGAGGCGAGAAGGGAGGCCGACCGGCGGGGGATCGGCCCCGACGAGGTGGTCATCTCACGCCACGCATGGGATGCCCTCCGCGATGCCCTGTACCGCCTGGAGGCGGCAGCCGAGGACGTGGCCGTGGACCTGACGGGAGGACGCGCCACCAAGCGGGACTACGTCGAGGCGATCGCTCACCTGACCAGCGCCGTCCGCGACCTCCAGTCGATCTCGGTCGAGCCGCATGCGGTCGGCGGCGACCCTGCCGGAGCGCCCTGAGGCCGCCCGCGTCTCAGCCCTTGACGACGCCCAGCGGGCGCAGCCGTGCGACCCTGGCGGCCAAGCCGGCGCGTTCGCACACCTCGGCGACGGCGTCGACGTCCTTGTACGCGTACGGCGCCTCCTCGCTCAGGAGCTTGACCGACCCGGGCCGCACGGAGATCCCACCGGACTCGAGGTCCGCCCGCACCTGCCGGCCGCTCTCGGTGCGCTGGGCCTGTTTGCGGGACATGACCCGACCGGCTCCGTGGGCCGCGGACCCGAAGGCCGGGTTGCCTTCGACACCGCGCAGCACCCACGATGCGGTGCCCATGGACCCCGGGACGAGGACGGGCTGGCCGACCCTGCGGAGGTCCTCCGGGAGGGCATCGTGTCCAGGTCCGAAGGCGCGCGTCGCTCCCTTGCGATGCACGCACAGCTCCTTCGGCGTGCCTTCCACGTGGTGGACCTCCACCTTGGCCAGGTTGTGGGCCACGTCGTAGACGAGATCCATCTCGAGGTCGGAGAGGGCGATCCCGGAACCCGCGGCGAACGCCTCCCGGGCCTCGTGGGCGAGGATGTGCCGGTTGGCCCAGGCGAAGTTGGCGGCCGCCGCCATCGCCGCCAGGTAGCTGCGTCCCTCGGCCGATCCGACCGGCACGCAGGCGAGCTGGCGGTCGGGAACGCTGATGCCGTGCCGGGCCATGGCCGCACCCATGGTGCGGAGATGGTCGGTGCAGGTCTGATGGCCCAAGCCGCGGCTCCCGCAGTGGATCATCACGGTGACGGCCCCTTCGACCAGACCGAAGGCCTTCGCCGCAGCCGGGTCGACGACGCGATCGACGACCTGGACCTCGAGGAAGTGGTTGCCGGCTCCCAGCGAGCCGAGCTGGCCGCCGCCTCGGAGGAGCGCCCGTTCGGAGATGGAACTGGCGTCCGCTCCGGCCGAGCGGCCATGTTCCTCGCAGCGATCGAGGTCACGTTCGGTCCCGAATCCCGCCTCGAGGGCGGCGTGGGCGCCTCGTTCGAGCACGTCGACGAGGAGGGCCCGGGAGGCGATCGCCCCCTTGCCCAGACCGCGGGGGATCCGGCGGTCGAGTTGGTCCATGATGCCGTCGCGGTGGGCGCGGAAGTCGGCCTCGCTCAGCGCCGAGCGGAGGAGACGGACGCCGCAGCAGATGTCGAACCCGACCCCGCCGGGGGAGACCACGCCACCCGCGGCGACGTCGGTGGCGGCGACACCGCCGATGGGGAACCCGTATCCCCAATGGATGTCGGGCATGGCGAAGGAGGCCTCCACGATCCCGGGGAGATGGGCGACGTTCGCGACCTGGTCCAGGGCTCGGTCCTCGGCGGCGCTCGCCAGTAGCGCTTCGGAGGCGAACACGATGCCGGGCACGTGCATCCCTGGACGGGGTGGGATCCGCCAGGTGACCGCATCGATCCGCTCGAGTTCCACGCTCCGATCGTACCGCCGACGGGAGCGGACGATCAGACGTCGAAGATGACCCTGGCGAACCATCCGGCGTCGCGGCGTTCGCAGACGAGGTCGTGCCAGGTGACGGCCTTGATCGGCGGGCCGACGAGTTCGACGTCGGCGGTGGAGGCCCCGGTGGCCTCGACCCGGTAGCCGGCGCCGACGGACACGACCTCGACGTGGCCGACGGCCAGGTCCTCGGCCTCGGAGCGCCAGAGGAGCTCGGCGAGGACGTCGTAGAGCAGGTCGACGGGCGGCTCGTCGGGCACCGTGAAGACGATCCGCCGGTCCGTGGAGGGGACCTCGCCGTACATCAGCCGGAACATGCCCTCGGCGGCGGCGCTCAGCAGCTCGGGAAGGGTCGCGGCTCGGACCGTCAGGCCGGTGTCGGCGGTGTGGTCGATCTCGTCGTAGCTCGCCATGGTGCGAGGGTAGGCAGGTCGCTCGGAGCGCCCTGTTCCGTCACGAGTGACGGAAAAGGGTGGGGTCTCTCCGGCGGGGGAGAAGGGCTCAAGGCCGGCGCCGCAGCGCCCGATAGCGCGTAGATGACCGGTTCGCTGCACCGCGGGCATCTCCGGATCCCCGACACCGAGGAGGAGACCAGAGCGACGTTCGTCGTCCAGGAGGCCGAGCTTCGGGTCGAGGTGGCGGGTACCGAGGTCGCTCGCTGGCCAACCGATGAGGTCGAGGTCGACCTCCGACCCGACGGGGTGCATCTCGCGGCCGGCGACGAACGCCTCGTCGCCAAGGTCCGTGACGCGGTGGGTCTGGCCGAGGCCATCCAGGCCGAGGTGATCCCCATCGCCCGCGCTCGCAGGCGACGCCGCCTCCCGGCGCCGGACTGGTCGAAGATCCGTGGTCTGCTCTCCGCGGTCGAGTTCCGCTGGGTCCTGGCCGCCATCGGCGTCATCACGACCCTCGTGGTGGCCGTCGTGGCGACCGGAGCGCTGGGCCGGCTCCTCACCCTCGGCGGGATGTTCGCGCTCGTGCTCGCCGGCCTGGCCGTCGCGGACGATCCGGAGGCCTACCGGTTCCTGCCGCAGGCCATCACCGAGAAGGCGCTCGTCATCGGCGGCTTCGTCGCCGTCGGCGTCGGGCTGGTCCTGATCTTCTTGGACTGATCGCACCGACGCCCGATCGGCCTCGCGGCGTGGGGATGTTCGAGGGTCAGAGCGGCGCCCGCTCGGGCATCCCGAGCCCGCGAAGCAGTTCGACGAAGCGGGCGACATCGTCCCCGGGTCTGATCGGCTCGAGGGTGAGGGCCTGAAGCTCGACCGTGAAGACCGGTGGTTCCGCCACGACATCGGCGAGATCGGCCGTACAGGCGAGCGGCAGGTAGACGGAGAAGCCCTCCGCGAGCAGCCGCTTGGCGACGGCGCCCCCGGTCGTCTCGAACCACGGTCCGGGATGGTCGGGACCTGCTCGCGCATCCAACACGGCCCGTTCCCAGCTCCCGGCCGGGGGGATGGCCAGGAGCTGGGCCCGAGCGCCCGGATCGGAGGGTCGGTGGAGCGCGAAGCGGATCAGCCGGATCGGTTCTGCCTGGATGCCCTCAGGGAGCTGGTCGGCGACGGCCGGGAGTACCGCGACGTCGATCTCGTGGTGAAGGAGCTCGCGGATGAGGGTGTCGCCTTCCCGGAACCGCAAGTGCCCGAGGCTGCCCTCCCGCTCCTCGGCGAGGGCCCGGGCCGCCGGCGCGACGTAGACGAGCATCTCGGGCGCGGCGCCGATCCGCAAGGCCGACGTGTTCCCCAGGTCGACGACGGCTCCGATCGCGGCGTGGAGCTCCGCCAGAGCGCGGGCGATCCCCGGGAAGAGACGGTCTGCGGCTTGCGTGGGCTCGACGCCGTGCGGCGTGCGGGTGAACAGCGTCACCCCGAGCCTGTCCTCGAGCGCCTTGAGCGTCCGGCTGGCCGTCGGCTGGCTCATGAACAGCATGTCGGCGGCATCGGACAGGGATCGGAGGCGGTACGCCTCGGCGAACAGGTGGAGCTGCTGGGTGGACAGGCTCGGACGGCGGCGCTGGTCCTCGCGTGCCGACTCCAAGCTCCGGCGCAGGTTCTCGAGGGACATGGGCAGGTTCCCGTATAGGGGGTTGTCGGATCCTCATGTTATCGGCCGGCGGAGGGCCGGTACGTTGCGCGACAAGCGATCGAGGAGGTAGGTATGGCAACGTCCGTACGGACCCGGATGACCCTGTGGCAGCGCCTCTCCAAGCGGCAATGGTCGTTCCTGGCGGCAGGCATCGTCTTCGGTGTCGCCCAGATCCTCTACATGGCGACGCTGTGGATCCACAGCGCCCTCGCCGGGAAGGACGTTCATCTCAAACCGATCACCGTCACGACCGACCTCGGCAAGATGTTCCGGGGCCTCGAGGTGGTGGTCGACAAGCTGTTCGGGGTCCAGACGTCCATCTACGGGGCGACCACCGACGGGGTCGCATCGACCGGCGGCGCGTTCATCCCGGGCATCGGCTGGCCCATCGTCGGCATGGCCATCGGGGGAGCGCTGGTCGCCTTCGCCGAACGCGAGCATCGCTCATGGGTCAAGTACCCGCTCCGGCTCCTCGGGGTCTCGTTCCTCGGCGGGGTCATCTTCAGCTACGGAACGAGGCTGGCCGGTGGATGCACGCTCAACCATCTCCTCGGTGGCATCCCGATGATGAGCATCCACTCGACCATCACCGTCATCTTCATGGCGATCGGCGGCGCCGCTGCCTTCCTGGTCATGACGAAGCTCGGACTCGGCAAGTACTTCAAGCACCAGGAGACCCGGTCGTACTGTGAAGCCACCGACAGCGGCGAGTGCCCGTCCTACGACCCCCAGTACCGTTGGTACCGCAACCCGTGGTACTGGGTCGGAGCCGCGTTCGCCCTCGCGCTCTTCCTCGTGGCGGTCGTCGGTGGTCTGTTCAACCCCGAGAGCCTCCAGCATCTCAAGGACGGCGAGCTCGTCGCCTTCTCGAAGTCGGTGGATGCGAAGGGTTGGCTCTACGTCCTCGGCACGCTGTTCGCGGGCATCGTCGGCGGCGTGGCGATGGCCAAGAGCGGTTTCGGGACCGAGTGCGCCCTCGTCAGCCTCGAGGCGGCGAACTCGATGAAGAAGAAGGACACGTTGTACG
Organism: Acidimicrobiia bacterium; assembly: GCA_027036355.1. GTDB lineage: Bacteria > Actinomycetota > Acidimicrobiia > Spongiisociales > UBA5794 > JALSQW01. The sequence continues at coordinate 5,774 of JALVQZ010000227.1, forward strand.
CCCGTCTCGGGATCCCGCGGATCACCCGGACGCTGATGCGCGGCTACCTGCCGATCATCGGCCTGGCGGCCTCGTGGGTCTTGACCGGTGCCTTCATCTGGGTTGGATGGACGGTCGGTGCCCAGCCCGGATTCGAGGGTGCGGTGAAGTACCAGCTCACGGCAGGGTCGATCATCGGGGGGTTCCTGCTCGGGCTCGGTGCCGTCATGCTGATCGGGTGTGAGATCCGTTCCTACATGCGGATCGGCATGGGGTACCTGAACACGCTCATCGGGTTCATCGGCTTCGCCGTCGGTTACCTTCCTTTCACGTTGTTCTACGACGGCCACAAGTCGTTCCTCGAGAACACCGTGATGATCGAGCAGTACAAGTGGTACCAGCTCATCGCTCCCGGCAGCGAGTCGACGCAGCGGATCATCTACCTCGTGTGGATCCTCATCCTCGCGGCGTTCCTGTTCTGGCTGCTCCGCCGCGGCGCCGCCAACGTCGGGGTCCCGGTTCACGACCTGCGGGCGCTCAACACCGAGGAGCTCGAGCTCGCCATCGATGCCCGAGCTCAAGATGGGACGGTTGGGGGAGTGCCGGCACCCGAGCCGGTTCCGGGAGCGCATCCCTTGCGCTGACGCTCTCGCATGGAGTGGGGCCAGGCCGGTCTCATCCGGCCTGGTCCCACTCCGTTTCCACGTCCGATCTCCGGTCCACCTGCTCGCACCTGTTCCGTCACGAGTGACGATATATGCTCGCCGGCGGGAGCCGTGGATGGGACGCCCACCAGGCCATCGGGGTACCCACGGATGGACACCGGAGCCATCATGGGGCTCGTCGATACCTCGCCATGGCGCGGGCGACCCGGCCTCCGGGCGAGCGTCGGTGTCCCCACGGTGACCATGTCAGGGCGAGGGCGTCGGCGTCGGCCGCAGCGCCGCCGTGCGACGACGGTGGATCGATCTGCGCCCCGGGGACGTTCGAGCTCCTCTCGGCGGTGCCCAGAGCGCCCATAATCCACGTTATGTAAAGTCGACCTACAGCACCGGGCCGGACCGTCGGGGTCTCCTCTCCCCGGCCTCGAGCGGGCGCCCCTAGGCTCCCGGCGATGTCCTGGTACCACGACGCCGTCGTCTACGAGACCCATGTCCGGTCCTTCGCCGACGGGAACGGCGACGGCTACGGCGACTTCGCCGGCCTGACCGACAAGCTCGACTACCTCGTGGACCTGGGCATCACCGCGATCTGGCTCCTCCCGTTCTTCCCGTCGCCGCTGCGGGACGACGGTTACGACGTCTCCGACTACACCGCGGTCGATCCTCGCTACGGCACCCTCGAGGACTTCGCGCGCTTCGTCGACCGAGCCCATCGCCGCGGCCTCAAGGTGATCACCGAGTTCGTCCTCAACCACACCTCCGACCGGCATCCGTGGTTCCAGCGGGCTCGCCACTCCCCCGCCGGCAGCAGCGAACGGGACTTCTACGTCTGGAGCGACACCCCCGATCGCTACGGAGACGCCAGGATCATCTTCACCGACTCCGAGACGTCCAACTGGGCGTGGGATCCCGTCGCCGGCGCCTGGTACTGGCACCGGTTCTACGCCCACCAGCCGGACCTCAACTACGACAACCCGGCGGTCCGCCAGGCCGTCGTCGAGGTCGCCGACTTCTGGCTCGACCTCGGCGTCGACGGTCTTCGCCTCGACGCCGTTCCCTACCTGTACGAACGGGACGGGACGAGCTGCGAGAACCTGCCCGAGACCCACGCCTTCCTCAAGGACCTCCGCGCCCACGTCGACGCCCGCTACGGCGGGGATCGGATGCTCCTGGCCGAAGCCAACCAGTGGCCCGTCGACGCCGCCGCCTACTTCGGCAACGGCGACGAATGTCACATGAACTACCACTTCCCCTTGATGCCCCGGATGTTCCTCGCACTGGCGCGGGGCCGGCGAGACCCCATCGACTGGGTGCTCGACCGGACGCCGCCGATCCCGCCGTCATGCCGGTGGGGCACCTTCCTGCGCAACCACGACGAGCTCACCTTGGAGATGGTCACCGACGCCGAACGCCGCGAGATGTACGCGGCCTACGCCACCGACCCTCGAGCCAAGCTCAACATCGGCATCCGGCGGCGGCTCGCCCCGCTCCTCGGCGACGACTCACGCCGGATCCTCCTTCTCTTCTCGCTGCTCCTGTCGATGCCGGGCACCCCGTTCGTGTACTACGGAGACGAGATCGGCATGGGCGACGACCTCGACCTTCCCGATCGCAACGGCGTGCGCACCCCGATGCAATGGAGCGATGCTCCCCATGGCGGGTTCACCACGGCGACGCCGTACATGCCGGTCATCGACGACGCCGTCTACGGGTACCGTCGTCGCAACGTCGCCGCCCAGCGCCAGGATCCCGGTTCGCTGTGGAACGCCGTCCGGCGCCTCCTCCACCTCCGCCGGGACCATCCGGCGCTCCGGCGAGGAACCACCGTCTGGCACGCCCCGGACGATCCTGCGCTTGTGTCGTTCTCGCGGCGCCACGACGGCGTGAGCATCCACGTCGTGGCCAATCTGGCCGCCCGCCCGGCGACGATCCAGGGAGACCGCGGCGGCATCGACCTGCTCGGGGGCGGCCCCTCCCCTACCGGCTCGTGGACCCTCCCACCGTACGGCGTACGCTGGATCCTCGAGGATCGCTGACCACCGGCCCGTCCGGGCCGCCAGGGTCCACCGACCCTATCGGCGCCCGACCTTCGGAGCCACAATCGAAGGACACGGCCCGGACGTCGCGTCCTCGTGGACCCGCCATCGGGCGGATGGAAGGCGTAGGCTGAGATCCGAGCCTCAGGGCAAGAGAAGGGACGATCGATGACACGACTCAGATGGTTGATCCTCGTTGCCGTGTTCGCCATGGTCGCTGCCGCGTGCAGCACCGGAGGGACGACGACGACCGCCGCGGGCGGCGGAGAAGGCGGAGGCGGTGCCGAAGGGGTCGAGTTCACGCTCTTCGGGGCGCCCACCGGTGCCGAAGGCGACGCCATGTCCGGCTTCGTCAACGTCTACAACAAGGAGAAGGGCTCCAACATCCAGTACGTCGGTTCCGACGACTTCGAGAACCAGCTTCGCATCCGGGTCGAGGGCGGAGATCCGCCGGCGGTGGCGTTCACGCCGCAGCCCGGCTCGATCTGCGGCTTCGCCGACGACGGCAAGCTCGTGTCCCTCGAGGATCTCGGGTTCGACATCGCCAAGCTCGAGGCCGATTCCGGCAAGTTCTGGATGGACCTCGGGAAGTGCGCCGACGGCAAGCACTACGGCCTGCCGTGGTTCCCGAACTACAAGAGCCTGATTTGGTACGTCGAGCCGACGTTCGAGAAGGAGGGCTACCAGATCCCCGAGACCTGGGACGACCTCCTGGCGCTCGGTGACCAGATGGTCGCCGACGGCTATACGCCGTGGTGCTTCGGCTTCGAGAGCGGCAACGCCACCGGATGGCCGGGCACGGACTGGATCGAGGACATCTACGTTCGCGAGGCGGGCGCCGAGATGTACGGCAAGTGGTTCCGCCACGAGATCCCGTTCAACGACCGGTCGGTGGCGGAGGCCTTCGACACCTTCGGTGAGCTGTTCTTCCGGGACGGCTTCGTCCTGGGCGGGCCCGAGAACGTCTCGGCGATCTCGTTCAAGGACGCACCGCTGCCGATGTTCGACGAGCCTCCGGGCTGTCTCATGCACAAGCAGGGCAGCTTCGTGACGAACTTCTTCCCCGAAGGGGGCGAGGACATCGTCAAGTTCTTCCCGTTCCCGACGATCAACGGGAACGGCGGCGCCATGGGTGGCGGCGACACGATCATCGTCTTCAAGGACGATCCCGCCATCGCCCAGGTGCTGAAGGACTGGGTCTCGGCCGATTGGGAGTGCGTCCTGGCATCGCCCAGCGGTGGGACGGCATCCAAGTACGGCGGCCACGGGGTCGCCGGGGTCGAGCGGTTGCCGGGCAACAAGAACGTTCCGGTCGACTGCTACGAGACCGACACGAACAAGACCCTGGCCAAGGTCATCACCGATGCCCTGGCCTCGAACTCGTTCGTGTTCGACGGATCCGACCTGATGCCCCCCGAGGTCGGGCAGGGCACCTTCTGGACCGGCATGGTCGACTGGTCCAAGGGCAAGCCCACCAAGGACGTCGTCGACGCCATCGAGGCGAGCTGGCCTTCGTAGCCCGCACCGATGTCCGCGACCGCAGGGGCGGCCCGTCGGGCCGCCCCTGCTCCGCGCTAGAGTCGCCACCGAGAGGAAGGGGCCGCACGGCCGATGGGTGCCACACCATCGCTGGCTGATCACGACACGACGGGCATGTCGCCTGACGGTGGCGGCCGCGGCGGAGGGCGCCTCGTCGCGCTGCGGGTGGCGGGAGCGATCGGGGCCATCGTGGCCATCGCCGTGGTCCTGTACTTCTCGGCCTCGTACCTGCGGGACGAGAACGCCAACCGCCTGTTCCAGGTGCTCC
>JALVQZ010000228.1 GCA_027036355.1 Acidimicrobiia bacterium
GCCACCCGCTGCTGCTCACCACCCGAGAGCTCTCCGGGAAGCGATCGTTGCAGACCCTCCACGCCGAGGTCCGCGAAGAGCCCGGTCAGCGCAGGGCCCGTCAGGTCGTTGCCGGTGACCTCGGCGGCGAGTTGCACGTTCTCGGCCGCGGTGAGGAACGGCACGAGCCGGTGGTCCTGGTACACGATTCCAATCTTCGGCGGCGTCGGGAGCGGTTCATCGCTCGAGAGGAACTCCACGGTGCCGGCGACGGGCTGCACGATGCCGGCGATCACATGGAGCAGACTGGTCTTTCCCGACCCGCTCGGTCCGGTGACCGCGGTTACTTCGCCCGGAGCGGCTGCGAGTCGTACCCCGTCGAAGACCCGTACCTCGCCCCGTCCCGATCGGTACGCGACTGCCAGACCATCGACACGGACGGCGACGTGCCTCGTCTCCGGCGTCGGTTCAGCGGGCATCGGGCGGATGAGCGGGAATGGGGGACTCCTCCGTACCGCACACCGGCAACCCTACCGATCGCGGCCGGGTTGCCGGTGTGTGGTGATCCTGGGCTTTCGACGGATCAGCGTGGCGCCATGTCTGCCGAGGCCCACCCGCTTCTCCAGGAATGCGGCGAGTAGTGCCAACGGTTGAGATCGGTGAAGTACTCGGAGTACAAGTCGAGCCCCCAGTTGTGGTGGTGGGCTCGGACTTTCGTGTCGTACCCGATAGACGAGCACTTTGCCTTCGCGCCTTGGGTGGTGAGTCCCAACCAGCTCGAGTAGTAGACCTTTGCCGTACAACTCGCGCTGAGACTCGATGCAGGAACGGCGACTGTCAAGAGCGTCGCCATGAGCACCAGGGCCATGAACAGTGAGCGAACACGCCCTGTCGCAAGTCGGAGGTCGAGTAGTCGCATGGTCGTCTCCCTTCGCCATCACGACTGCCGAACCCTCCAACGGTCCTTCCATCTTCATGTCTATCACACACACAGACGTCAATGCCCGTCTCTGGTCGTCGACCGAGCTGGACTGACGAGGCGCCTTCAGCGGCACCCCAGGTACCGCAGCAGCGACCGCCGGCAACGGTCCCGGTAGGCGGTGTGCTCACGACGCCAGTTCGTCTCCTGGAGCCACAGGAGGAACGTGCCGTCGATGATCGCCCGCATCGCCTCGGCGGCTTCGTCGAGGTCGGTGACGTCGAAGATGCCCTCCTCGACGCCCTGGGCGACCACGTCACGGTACAGCGAGTTGACGATCGTCCGGAACGTGTCGTTCACCTGCCCGAAGCTGTCGACCCTGGCGGCGCGGGTCAGCAGGTCGAGGTACGTCAGGTAGAACCGCCGGTTGGCTGCGGCGTTGTGGAAGATGGCCCGCAGCATCGCCGAGATCCGGTCCTCGGGGGAGGCGGCGGTCGCCAAGGAGCGGCGGATCCGGTCGGCGGTGCGGGTGAGCGCCCACTCCATCGTCGCCAGGGCGAAGGCCTCCTTGGAGCCGAAGTGGTACAGGATGAGGCCCTTGGACACCTCCGCCCGGTCGGCGATCTCCTGCAGGGACGCCCCGTCGATGCCTTGCTCGGAGAACACCTGATAGCCGGTACGGACCAGATGTTCCTGTTTGGCGGTGAGGTCGTTGACGTCGACCAGCGTATCGTCGGTGCTCATGGAGACTCGGGTCCCTCCGGTTGGGCGCATCCCGGCACGGAAGCGTAGCCGACCGTCCGGTCAGCCCATCACCAAGCCGCCGCTGACGCCGAGGGTCTGGCCGGTGACGAAGCTGGCCTTGTCCGAGGCGAGGAAGACGATGGCGTCGGCGACCTCCTCGGGGCGCCCGAACCGGCGGATGGGCGTGGCCTTGACGATGGCCTCCATGAGGCGGCCGTGGCCCTCGTCGATCATGCCACGCAGCAGCGGCGTCTCGATGAGGCCCGGAGCGACGACGTTGACCCGAACGCCATGGCGGGAGACCTCGCGGGCGATCGCCTTGGAGAAGGCGATGACGCCGCCCTTGGTCCCCGAGTAGACGGCCTCACCCGACGAACCGTTCCGCCCGGCCTCCGACGCGGTGTTCACGATGGCGCCACCGCCGGCTTCGATCATGTGCGGCAGCACCGCGTGGCAGGTCGCCAGGATCCCCCGGTAGTTGACGGCGATCACCCGGTCCCAGAACTCCGGGGTCGTCTCGAGGAACGGCATGACGCGATCCCATCCGGCGACGTTGGCAAGGACGTCGATCCGCCCGTACTCGGCCGCGACGTCGTCGATCGCCGCCTTGACGCCCCCGGCGTCGGTGACATCCATCGGAACGGCGAACGCGTCCGGGTGTTGTCGGGCGACTGCGTCGGCCCCCTCGGCGTTGATGTCGCAGACGCCGACCTTGGCGCCCTCGGCGGCGAACGCGGCGACCGTGGCGGCGCCGATGCCGCTGGCGCCGCCGGTCACGAGCACGACCTTGTCCTCGAATTCCATGATGCCTCCTATCTACGCAGTGCTCCGCCGGCGTCGATCGCCCGCAGGGTCACCAGCTCGTCGTCGGTGGGCTCCGGGGTGATGGTCGGCTCGGGTCCCGGCGCCGGGGTGAACCCGGTCGCCTGAAGGACGTCGTCGACGGTCGTCCCCGGATGCACCGTCGCCAGCCGCATGCGGCCCGTCTCGTCGAAATCGAAGGTCGCCAGGGGCGTCACGACGAGCGAGGGTCCCTGCTTACGGTAGGGCCGCTCCTCGTCGGGTCCCGAAGGATGCCCGGGACCGCTGACGAAGTCGACCCGTTCGACGAACGTCCGGGGCGTGTGGCTCTGGGTGTAGATGATCGAGCGTTCGGTGTTGGGCAGGAACGGCAGCCCGACGGTGCCCGGACCCCTGAGCTTCGGATGCTCCCAGTCGCCGACGGCGATGAGGTTGCAGTTGCCGTAGGCGTCGATCTGGAGCCCACCGGCGCAGAAGACGTCGAACGCGTCGCCGCGCCCTTCGAGCAGCACGACATCGGGCAGCGGCAGCGTCGTCGCCGCCGGAGCGAGGTCGCCGCCGCACGACGACGCCGGGAGATGGTCGGGCTCGGGGCTGACCGTGCCGCTGCCGCCGACGATGAACTCGAGGTTCGGGGCATGGGTCGCCCGGGCCAGACGGCAGGCCGCCATCGGGAGCGCCGGAACCGCTCCCATCACCACCACTTCGCCGTCGTCGAAGGCGCGGGCCATCACGATCGCCATCAGTTCGGTCGCGGTCCAGTCCGTCACGAGGTCCCTCCCCGACGTGCCCGATAGGCATCTTCGTCCTCGGCGACGAGCTCGGCGACTCGCTCCTCGAGGCCGGTGGCGTCCTTGGCCGACCGCAGGTAGTCGACGATGGCGGCTTCGTCCCGACCGTACCGTCCTGGGTACTCGGTCGGATGGCAGCCGCCCGGTGCGACGACCACGGCGTCGACGAGGAACGACGGCAGGGTCGTGCCGGGCGCCCGGTCGGCCAGCGATCCGGCGGGGACGACCTCCTCGACCTCGACGATCAACCGTCGGGCGGCGAGGGCCATCTCGCGGTCGGTGAACGGGAATCGATCGAACGCCACGTTGCCTCGCTCGTCCGCCACGGCGCAGGCGAGCAGCACCGTGTCGGGCCGGATGGCCGGAACGGCCCAGTGCTCGGAGCCGGTGAAGGGGTCGACGACTCGGCGGAACAGCTCGCGATCGACCCCGGGGATGTCGGTGAGATCGACCCCCGGCGGGCATGGGACGAAGGGGATCCCGCCCGCGCCGGCGTGGAGCGCATGGGTGAGCGACCCCTCGTCGATCTCGAGGATCCGGAGCGCTCCGGTCTCCGCCGCCCGCCGGAACGCCGGAGCCAAGCCGAGATGCTCGAACCCGACGTACGGGCTGACGATCTCGGTCACGAGCCCGGCGGCGATCGGAAGGTCGGCTTGCAGCGACGCCGACGGGCTCGTCACCAGCCGGGCGATGGGGATCCGCCGGCGCACCATCTCGCGGACGAGCGCCATGGGCGCGGCGGCGAGTTGCATCCCGCCGACGCCGAGCGTCGAACCGGGCTCGATGAGCGCGACGGCTTCGTTCGCCTCCAGGAACCGTGCCGGCATCTCAGACCGCGACGGCTTCCTGCGCTCGCACCTTGCGGAGCCGCTGGTGGGCCAGGAGGCCTGCTCCGTAGGCGCCGGCGAAGGCCCCCAGGTCCCGGTCCGGTACGCGGAACTCGAAGCCGAGGATCTCTTCGAGCTGACGGCGGACCAGGGGCACCCGGGTCAGCCCGCCGGTCAACGCGCACGGAGGCTCGGGCTTGACGCGCTTGAGGACCTGCGCGGCCCGTCCGGCCAGTGCCACGACCGCTCCTGCGGTGACGTCCTCCTCCTTCTCTCCTGCCGCGAGGTGGTTGATGATCTCGGACTCGGCGAACACGGCACATACCGACGAGACGCTCACCGGCTTGGTCGCCTTCTCCGAGTAGCCGGTGATGGCGTTGACGTCGTGCCCGAGATAGCGAACGGTCTTCTCCAAGAACGCTCCCGAGCCGGCGGCGCACTTGTCGTTGAGGCGGAACCCCTGGACCCGGCCCTTGTCGTCCATCCGGATCGCCTTGACGAGCTGTCCGCCGACGTCGAGGACCGTCCTGACGTCGGGGAACAGGGTGTGGACGGCGTAGGCGTGGCAGGTCAGCTCGGTGACGGCCAGGTCCCGCAGGTCCGCGGCGTACCGTCCGAAGCCGGTCGTCGCAACGTACGTGACGTCGTCGCGGTCGACGCCGGCGTCGTCCATCGATTCGCGAAGCGCACGATCCGCCGCCTTGGCGAAGTGGAAGCCCGTCTTGCCCTCGTAGCGGCCGAGGATCGTGCCGTCTTCGGCCACCAGGACCGCCTTGGTGTAGGTCGAGCCGAGGTCGATGCCTGCGGTGATGTCGCTCATACGGTCTGCCTTTCCGTCATCGCTCCGGTCAGGATCTGTTCGAGGGCGAACAGTGCCGCCCCCAGGGCTCCGCAGTGGTGGGTCTCGGAGCTGGTGTTCACCGGCATCCCTACGAGCTCGGAGATCAGCTCGACCATCGCCTCGTTGTTGGAGACGCCTCCGGTGAACGTGACCTCCGGTTCGATACCGACCCGACGCAGCAACCCGACGCTGCGGGAGGCGATGGCCTTGTGGACGCCGGCGACGACGTCCTCGACGTGGCGGCCCTTCGCCAGCCAACCGAGGATCTCCGACTCGGCGAACACGGTGCACGTGGTGGTCATCTTCACCGGGTTCTTGCCCGAAAGCGCCAGCGCCCCGAGGTCGGGGAGGGGCACCTCGAGGGCCTCCGACGCCGCGCCGAGGAACCGTCCGGTGCCGGCGGCGCACTTGTCGTTCATGTTGAAGTCGATGACCTGGCCGTCCGGACCGACCTTGATGCCCTTGGTGTCCTGCCCGCCGATGTCGAGGACCGTGCGGGTGTTGGGGAACAGGAAGACGGCTCCCCGGGCGTGACAGGAGATCTCGGTGACCTGGGCGTCGCCGAACTCGACGCGGTAGCGGCCGTACCCGGTGCCGACCACGAACCCGACCTCCGACTCCTTGGCGCCGGCCCGAGCCAGGGCCTCTTCGAAGGCCGCCTGGCCGGCCTCGTTGAGCCGGGCTCCCGTGGGAACGAGGCCCTTGCCGAGAACCTCCCGATCCTCGTTCATGACGACGGCCTTCGTCTGGGTCGAACCGACGTCGACGCCTGCTACGAGCATCGTGCTACCTCCTCGCGCCGGCGGCCCGGCGGCTCTCGAGTGACTCGAAGAACGCATCGATCCGGTTCTTGAGCTGGGCCTCGGACCACAGCCGGGGATCGACGAGATCGGACTGGATGAACAGGCCGGGGATGTCCCGGTGGCGCAGCAGCCATTCCCGCTCGTCGGGCAAGCCCGTCGACACGGTGCGGCACGACTTGACGCCGTGGAAGACGATGCCGTCGACGTCCCACTCCCGGACGACCTCGGTGAGCCAGTCCTGGCCCCAGAACATGCCGCCCATGGCCTCCTGGGTGCTGAGCACCATCTGTTCGGCCATCGACTCGATGGGTCGATCGAGGTCGTAGACGATGCCTCGGTCGAGGGCCCCGCCGGCGAACGACATGTAATCCGAGTGGGCGAACACCCCTTGCCAGTCCTCGAAGAGGCCCGCGAAGTCCCGGAAGTTGGAGTAGCAGGCGGTGCCCACCAGCAGGAGACGGAACCGTTCGTCTGGCACGGCGCCGACGCCGTTGGCGATCCGTTCCTCGAACTCGGCCTTGGCGGTCTCCAGGAAGTGGGTGCCCTTGGGGCTTCCCCGATAGGCGTTGACGATGCCCATCAGGTTGATGCCTTCGGTCAGCGCGTTGAACGGCGCCGGCCGGTGCTGGTTCAGCTCGAGCACCTCCTGGAAGAGACGCGACAGCTCGTTGACGGAACTCAACGTCTCGCGGAACCTGTCGATGTCGAACCGCTTGCCCGTCACCTCCTCGGAGAGGGCGATGAGCTCGTGGATCTGCGCCTCGACGTAGCGGACGTCGTCGCGGAAGGTCCCGGAGCCGCGTTTGGTCTCGAAGCCGCTTCCTCGCCAGCCGGGGATGTCGAAGACGAACACGGGGCACTCGTACATCCGCTCCCAGATCTCACCCCACTTGATGTACGTGTTGCACAGGTTCGTCGCCACCACCAGCGACGGTTTGGGGAGGTGGCCCATCGGGTGGTCGCCGCCTTGGAGATGGACGCCCACGTCGGCCTTGACGTAGCCGCAGATGTCGGGGGAGTAGCCGGCGTCCTCGGCGGTGGTGATGTACTCGAGCGAGCGGCCCCGGACGGCGGTCTGCAGCGACGTCATCTCGGGGAACGCGATGGGCATGTCGAAGTTGCGGAGGATCTCCGCCATCGATCCCATCACGAACACGTTGGCGACGGGCCGGCCCTCGTCTTCGGCCGAGTTGAGGTCGGCCCACCAGTCCCGGATGAGCGTGCGGTTCTCGTCGCGGGTCGTGCCGGCCAGCGACAGTGGTGGCCGGATCACGATGCGGCGCTCGTGCTTGGTCGGCGATGTCATCGGTGCTCCTCCCGGATCAGGCGAACTCGAACAGCAGGGACTCGGCGAAGGTCTCGACCTCCATGCGGGTCTGCTCGAAGGTGTTGGACTTCTCCTCGAACTCCATGACGAGGTGGGGGATCCCCTTGTCGTAGAGACGCTGGCTGTAGCCGACCTGCTCTTCGAGGCCCGGCTCGCACATCTTGGCCGCGGCGATGATCGCCGCTTCGGCGCCGGCCGCTTCGATCTTCCGCAGCAGCATGTCCTCCTTGGGTTTGCGAGGATCGTGCTGGACCGGGCTGTAGTCGGAGCGGTTGAGGTAGGCGTCGGCGAGGGCCTCGAGCGGGTCGCCGTCGGCTGCGACATCCTCGAGGATCCAGCGGAGCCCGACCATGAAGTCGTCGTCGACGATGTAGCAGGCGTCCTGGAGGACCGAGATGAGGTCGAGGGGTGGTTGCTCGCAGAAGCCGCCCGAGAAGACCACCTTGATGCGGTCCTGGGGCTTGGCGTCGCGCTGCTCGATGGCGGCGAGGGCCCGTCGGAGGATGTCGTTGTGCCGTTCGCGGTCCATGACCCCGGCGGCCCTGGTCAGGATGTACGCCTCGACCGCCGACAGGTTCCACGGGGTCTCCCGCTTGATCCGGTACAGCTCGCGGAGGAGGCGGCGGTTCTCGTTGAAGACCTCGATGGACCGTCGCAGCGCCTCGTCGGAGACCCGGGTGGAGGCGACCTCTTCGATCTCGCGGAGGATGCGGCGGTACTCCCCGGTCAGGTACGGGACCGCGGCGGGCGAGGCCGCGTTGTGGGGGAGGTAGATGATCTGACAGTCGACGTCCTCGAAGTTGCGGGCCCACACCGCACACGAGTGGCGGGCGACGTCGCAGATCGGAGGGAACACGAACATGTCGAGCAGGTCGAACGTGCCGGACATGACGAGTTCGAGGGCGCTGCGGGCGATGGAACACACGAAGGCGGCGAGATGGGCGTCGGCCTTGCGGATGGGCAAGGCGGTGTCGAATCCGGCGACCTTGATCGGCAGGACCCCGGCGGCGTGGGCCAGCTCCTCGGGGAAGTAGACCTGGAAGTGGCCGAGGACCTTCCCTCCGGGATGTTCCTCGAGCCAGCGGCGCGCCATCGGGTAGGAGGGGTCCTCGATGATGGTGCGGGTTTCGTCGACGATGCTCTCGACGGTCTCGGCGGTCATGATGCTCCCCGTGGTGAGGCTGACTGTCCGGTCAGTAAGTATCATGCCCGACCGAACGGTCGGTGACAAGCGCCTGCAGCATCATCGCCATGACGCGAGCGCATCATTTCCTCGGCGCCGTCGGCGTCCGATCGCCCTCCGGAGGCCGGCTCGGTCCTCGAACGGCGTCAGGGAGCCGTCCTCGCCGATGCCGAAACACTCCGGCGGGTCCGCCCTGAGACCGTGACACCGATCCGGGGTCCGCGCGTCGTCGCTCTCGGTCCCATGGGCCCGATCGTGGTGCGGGTCGCGTCGCGGGGGAAGGGCCTTCGGCCCTGATCGGATCCCGGTCCGGCACGGGGCCACCGCGGATGCACCGTTGCGTGATGCGAACACGTCATCGCGTCCCATGACGCGCCTCCGGCGCCGAGATCCATGCGAAACTGGCGGACCTATGGATGCACCGTCCTTCTTCGACGAGGCCACGGAGACCCTCTCGAGGGAACGGCTCCGCGAGCTGCAGCACGGTCGACTCTCGGCACTGCTCGAGGCGATCTGGGAACGCAACCGCTTCTACACGGCCAAGCTCGGGGCGGCCGGGTTCGTTCCGGGTGACCTGCGCAGCCTGGACGACCTGGCCGGGCTCCCCTTCACGTCCAAGGCCGACCTGCTCGCCGCCCAGGACGAGGGCGGCGACCTGTCGACCAACTGCACGTTCCCCGAAGCCGCCTACACGCGGTTCCATCAGACGTCGGGAACCACCGGCACCCCGCTCAGGGTCTACGACACCGCCGAGAGCTGGGACTGGTGGGGGCGGTGCTGGGGCTTCGTGCTCGCCGGGGCCGGACTCACCGCCGACGATCGACTGCTGTTGCCGTTCTCGTTCGGTCCGTTCATCGGCTTCTGGGCCGCGGTGGGCGGGGCGAGCAGGGTCGGAGCCATGATGATCCCCGGTGGCGGGCAGACCTCCCACCAGCGGTTGGCGCTCATCGAGCGCCTCGGCGCCACCGCCATGTGCTGCACCCCCACCTACGCCCTTCGTCTCGCCGAGGTGGCCAGGGAAGAGGGCATCGATCCGGCGCGGCTCGGGATCAGGATCACGATCCACGCCGGCGAGCCCGGCGCCAGCGTCCCGGCCACCAAGGCGCGCATCGAACGGACCTGGGGTGCTCGCGCCTACGACCACGCGGGCGCCTCGGAGGTCGGGGCCTTCAGTTTCGAATGCGTGCCGCAACCGGGGAGCACCCATGTCATCGAGTCGGAGTTCATCGCCGAGGTGATCGAGCCGGGCGGCGATCGTCCGGTGGGTCCCGGACGACGGGGAGAACTCGTGATCACGAACCTCGGACGAGCCGGGTTCCCCGTCATCCGCTATCGCACCGGGGACCTCGTCGAGGTCGATCCCGAGCCGTGTCCCTGCGGCCGGACCTTCCTCCGGCTGGCGGGGGGAGTGATCGGCCGGGCCGACGACATGGTCGTGGTGCGCGGCGTCAACGTGTACCCGTCGGCGATCGAAGAGCTCGTCCGGCGTCACGAGGGCATCGACGAGTACCGGGTCACCGTCACCCGGCGTCGAGAGATGCGGCACCTGCTCATCGAGATCGAGTGCGCGGACACGTCGGCCGCCTCGGCGATCGCCGAGGCGATGGCCGACGAGTTCGCCACCGAGCTGGCCCTCCGTCCCGAGGTGGTGCCTCTCTCTCGCGGCACCCTGCCTCGGTTCGACCTCAAGGCCAAGCGCTTCTTCGTCGAGGCCTGACGGCCGGGACGGACCTCGCGCGCTTCCGCTCAGACCTCGATGCGGCCGAAGCCGCGGGTGTTGTCGACGAGGAAGACCTGGTCGGCGACGAACCGGTACCACGAGCTGTCGAGAAGGGCCCGGCGAACCATGGCGGGGGTGTCGGGCCGGTCGACGAAGGGGAACCGGCGGACGTAGGAGGCCATCGCCGCGGCCTTGGCGCGGCCGTGGAGCTCGTCGACGTGGCCGGCCATCTGCACCCCGGTGATCGTCCGCCAATCCTCGGGGTCGGGATGGATGGCGGCGGCACAGCGCGGGTCGGCGGCGAGG
>JALVQZ010000229.1 GCA_027036355.1 Acidimicrobiia bacterium
CTGTCCGCCCGGCCGACGCTCGCCGGCCGGGCGGACAGGCCTCGAGACAGTCGTCGCATCCATAGAGCCGCCCTCCGACCGCGACCCGGAGCTCCCGAGGGATGGCGCCGGGTCGTTGCAGCACCGCCGACAGGCATCGACGGGCGTCCAGGATCCCCGGCGCGACGATGGCGCCGGTGGGACAGGCGGGGATGCAGGCGGTGCACGATCCACACGAACGCGCCGTCGGCCGCGACGGAGGAACGTCGGCGTCGGTGACCACCCCGCCGAGGAGCGCCCATGGTCCCGCTCCGGGGACCAGGGCCATCGTGCTCTTCCCCCACCAGGCGATGCCGGCCCGCACCGCCACCGCCCGGTCCACCAGATGGGACGAGTCCGCCACCGGCTCGGCCCGATACCCGCGACGGCGGATCACCGCGGCGATGCGATCGAGGGCGGACCGGAGCCCGCGATAGGCGTCGGGTCTGGCGAATCGGGCAACGACGGGCCCGGACTCGGCCCGACGTGGACCGGCCCCGTACGCGTAGGCGACGGCGACGACCGAACGCGCCCATGGGTACGTCCGGGTGAGGTCCGTGGCCGTCTCGGGGTCCCGGAAGGTGAACGCCATGCCGGCGTGGAGCCCTCGGGTCCGACGATCCTCGAGGGCGACGCGGGTCTCGAGGAACGGCTCGACGTCGGCCGCGCCGATCGTGACCGGCCCGACATCCCCGAGCTCGCGTCGGAGGATGTCCAGGTCCAAGACCCGTCCCGTCCGGATGTCTGAAGCGGGCTCCATCCCCTCAGGCTACGGGACCGCGGCGGATCTCTACCGAGGTCGGGTGCTCAGCCGGTGGCGGCGTCGCGTCCCGGACGCCGGAGCGGTCCCTCCAGTGGCACCAGCCGGAGCGGCGCCACGAGCCCGACCTCGGCGAGGTTCTGGAGCGCTTCGTGTTCGGCGTCGTCGAGCCGGAGCGGACCGAAGCGGCCGGCGAGCAGGCCGCCGACGACGCAATCGTCGCATGCCGACGTGCCGTCCATCGAGCATGTGTCACAGTCGATGATCATCGCTTTCCTCCTCCTACGTGCTCCGCCGCAGCCACCGGCCCTTGCCTGCAGGCAACGTACCTTCCGGGTACGACAGGAAACGGCGACCGGAGGACCGACCCGGGGTCCCCGCCGGCGGGCTCCTACGAGTGGGCAGGCAACGCGACCCGGAAGACGGTCCTGCCGTCGCGCCGCAGGTACCGGAGGCTGCCTTCCATCGACTCGGCGAGACGCATGGACACGGCCAACCCCAAACCCACCGACTGGGTCTGCGTCGAGCGGTGGTGCGCCCGCCCGAACGCCCGGAACGCCTCGTCGGTCAGACCCTCGGGGATCCCCTCGCCGTCGTCGATCACCTCGACGATCGTACGCTCCCCCTCCGCTCGGATACGGACCTCGATGTGCGGGCCGCCGTAGCGGCATGCGTTCGTCAGCAGGTTGCGGAGGATCTGTCGCAGACGCACCGGGTCGACCCACGCCTTGGCTCCGTCGTCGTCCACCGTCAGCGACCGCTCCTTGACGATCGCCCTGGCCAGGAGCTCGTCGAGGACCGAACCGACCGGCACGAGCTCGGGGACCAACGAGACATCGCCACGCTCGCTGGCTGCCGCCGTCAGGAGATCCTCGATGAGGTCGCTCATCTCCTCGCTCTGGGTCGCGATGAGCTCGATCAGATGGTCGCGCTCCTCCGGTGAGAACTCGTCACCCCGGTCGCGCAGCTCGACGCCCAGGCCCATGATCACGCTCAGGGGCGTGCGCAGCTCGTGACTGACGCTGGCGATCAGCTCGTCCTTGGCGTCGACGAGATCCAAGAGCCGCTCTCGATCCATCGTCCGCTCGTAGAACGCTCCGAACATGTCCGCGGCCGTGCGAAGGAACTCGATCTGGGTGGTGTCCCACTCGAAGGGCTCGTCGAAGTGGCCGAAGCCGAGACATCCGAACCACGCGCCGTCCACGAGGATGGGGAGGTTCAGCTCGGTGGCCATGTTGTGCGCGCCGTACAGCTCACGACCGGCACCGTCGATCGTCTCGGTCGTGATGACCACCGGAAGTCCCCGCCACAGGTCCTCCATCTCGGGAGGGAGCGCCGAGTACGGGATGATGCCGATGAGCGGCTCGCCGGTGGCCGGATCGACGTAGATGTCCGCCGTGGAACGGTCCTCGTAGCCCGCGGCGAGGACCTCGTGGGCCAACCGGGCGCAGGTTCCCAACTCCGGATGCTCGATCGTGAGATCCACGAAGACCTGATGCGCCCCGGTGGCCTCCAGCAGCGCCTCCATGGCCTGGCGGATCCCGACGTCGTCGTTGCGGAGCAACGCCCGCGAGCACAACGCGATGGCGTGTTCGAAGCGGAGGCGCTCGTCGAGGGCGGCGAGCGCGGCGGCGTCCGCCGCGGCGAGACGCTCGACCGCCGCCCCGAGGTAGACCACGGCGAGCAGCGCGAGCACCCCGAAACCGGCGGTGAGGATCACGTCGCCGATCACGAGCGGCTCCGTCCGAGGGAACAGCACCCGGGCCGCCACGACCATCGCCAACATCGCCGCCCCCAGCGGTACCAGCCGTCTGGCGTCCGAAGGGGGACGCAACGCGCTGATCAGCGCCACGTAGTAGACGATGGCGAGGACCAGCGACGGCCACCCCGGGCGGATCACCGCGGCGGCGGCTGCGGCCACGACGATGTCGATCACGATCGACCGGTCGACCGACCCCGCCCCCGCCACGAGGTAGCGGGCCGAATCGACCGCAGGGACGATCCCGACGGCCGCCGCCATCCCGATCAACGGGTCCCGCTCGATGAGCGCGACGACCAAGCCCAGTCCCCCACCGACACCGGACGCAACGAGACGGATCGCATGCCAGCGACGGACGACGGGCCCGCGGAGCCCCCCGCCGGCACGAACTGCAGTGGTTCCCATGTGCAAGGACCATCGGCACGGTCCTCACCGCGGTTGAGCGTCTCGCTACCGGTCGAGCCAGCGCGCCAGCGCGTCCGCCCAGACCACCAAGGCTCCAGCCTCGTCGGCCCGTTCCCGGACCTCCCGATCGTTGGAGACGACCACGTACCCTCCCCCGGCCATCGCCGCGATCTCGTCGTCGGCGGTCGAATCGTGCGAGGCGAACCGGACGACCACGCCGTCGGAGACCAGCGTCTCCCTTCCACCCTCGAGCGACGAGTCGAACACCACCTCGACCGGACGGCCGAGCGAGCGTCGGAACCTCCCGAGGCGATCGACCAGGCGTTTCCGCCGCGACGGGTCGCCGAGGTCGTCCGGCGACCACCACCCCAGCAGGTTGTGGCCGTCGATGACGACCCGGAACCGCCCCGACGACCCGATCAACGCGTCGATCGCCTCGGCCGAGTCGGGGGAGATCCCCGGAGGCAGCGTCAACGGAGCCGGAGGCTCGGCGCCATTG
>JALVQZ010000230.1 GCA_027036355.1 Acidimicrobiia bacterium
CGTCGTCGCCTGGCGAGGCCTCCTCGACGTCCTCGCCGTCGGCGACGAGGAAGCCTCCGCGCTGGGCATCTCTCCCGACCGGGTCCGGTCGGCGCTCATCGTCGTCGCCACGCTGGGCACCGCCGCGGCGGTGGCGGTCAGCGGACTGATCGGCTTCGTCGGCATCATCGTCCCCCACGCGATCCGGCTCGTCGCCGGCTCCAGCTACCGCACGATCGTGCCGCTGTCGTTCGTCCTTGGAGCGGCGTTCCTGATCGGCGCCGACGTCCTCGCCCGGACGATCGTCTCCCCCGCCGAGCTCCCCATCGGCGTCGTCACCGCGTTCTTCGGGGCACCGTTCTTCGCCCTCGTGCTGCGCACGGCGAGAGGCGGCCCCGCATGACCCTCCGGGCCCGCGACGTCCGCGTGGCGTTCAACGGAAGGACCGTCCTCGACGGGATCGACCTCGATGTGGCGTCGGGCGAGTGGGTCGGGATCATCGGACCCAACGGCGCCGGCAAGACCACGCTCCTCAAGGCCCTCGCCGGGCTCGTCCCCGCAGACGGCTCGGTCCGGGTCGACGGCGAGGACATCAGCCACCTGAGCGGGCGGCGGCGGGCCGCCTCGATCGCGCTCGTCCCGCAGCGGCCGATCATCCCGGCCGGCATCACGGTCCTCGACTACGTGCTGCTGGGCCGAACACCGTACGCCGGACCGCTGGTCGGGTTCTCGCGCACCGACCTCGACGCGGTCGAGCGCACCCTGCGACGCCTCGACCTGCTCGCGTTCGCCGACCGGGACCTCACGACGCTCAGCGGCGGCGAGCTGCGCCGCACCGTCATCGCCCGGGCCCTCGCCCAGCAGACCCCCGTCCTGCTCCTCGACGAACCCACGGCCGCCCTGGACGTCGGCCGTCAGCAGGAGGTCATGGAGCTGGTCGACCAGCTCCGCCGGGAACGCAACGTTGCCGTCGTCGGCGCGTTGCACGATCTCACCCTGGCCGGGCAGTTCGCCGACCGGCTGGTGCTGCTCGCCGGAGGTCGCGTCGTGGACGAAGGCCGCGCCGACACGGTCCTCACCCCAGCCGCGATCCGGCGCCACTACGGCGCCCGGGTTCGGATCGTCGACGACGGCTCCGGCGGGATCGTCGTCATCCCTGTCCGCCTCCCGGCGTCGACCGACGCGGACACCGCGGTCGGCTGATCCACCTACGCCAGGATCGTCGCTCCGAACGCCCGGCCGACGAGGTAGCTCAGGACCGCGCCGCCGAAGCCGATCGCCAGGTTCTCCAGGCCCGACAGCAGCACGCTCCGGCGGGTCATGAGGGTCTTCATGGCTCCCACGACGAACAGCGCGATCCCCGTCGCCGCCGCCGCCCAGGTCAGGCCCGACCCCGGCGACACGTCGAAGACGAACGGCAGGACCGGGGGGAGCGAACCGGCGATGAACAGCAGACCCGAGTAGACGGCGGCGACGTAGGGGTTCCGTCGCTCGTGCTCCACGATCCCGAACTCGAGACCCGCCATCATCTGGATCATCGCCTCGTCGTTGCCGTCGATGATCTCGACGACCGTGTCCAGTTCCTCGCCGGACAGACCCATCGTGGCGAACATCTCGCGGAGCTCCTCGACCTCCCGGTCCCGGTACCAGCGGAGATGCTCGGCTTCGAGCTCCAGCTCGGCTTGGAACGCCTGATCCTGCGACTTGGTGGCGAGGTACTCGCCCGCCGCCATCGAGATGGCTCCGGCCAGGGCGCCGGCGATACCGGCGAGGAGGACCTGTTCGGTGGTCATCGTGCCGCCGACCACGCCGGCTACGAGCAGGAACATCGACACGAGCCCGTCGTTGACCCCGAGGATGATGTCGCGGAGGTACTGGCGCGACATCCCCAGGTGCTCCCGGTACGGGGGGATCTGCACGTCGTCGGACCGACTCGGGGAACCGTCCATCGCCGAGGAGTCTACGCATCGGCGGTTCACGGTAGATTGGCACCGATGGACCAGCGACCGACCGTTCTCGAACAGCAGCTCCGCGCCCATCCTCTCGTCCGCGGGATGCCGGAAGAGGACATCTCCCGCCTCCTGGACCTGGCCAGACCGGTCGAGTTCGAGCCTCTGGAGACGATCTTCGACGAGGGTGGCGAAGCGGACACGCTGTACTTGATCTTGACCGGCGTCGTCGCTCTCCGGGTCCGGCGCGGCCATCGCACGCCACGGAAGATCCAGTCCGTCCAGGAAGGCAGCGTCTTGGGATGGTCGTGGTTGTTCCCGCCGTACCGGTGGGAGTTCGAGGCGATGGCCGAGACCCCGGTGCGGGCCATCGCCATCGACGCCCGCGAGCTGCGCCGCCAGTTCGATGCCGACCCGGCTTTCGGCTACCGGTTCGTCGCCCGCATCGCCGAGGTGATGGCCAAGCGTCTTCACGCCACCCGCAAGCAGGTCATCTCGCTGATGGGATCATGAGCTCGGTCGCCCCCTTCCTCCATCCCTTCGCCCCGCCGGCACGCACCCGCGACCGGTTCCTGACGATCGTCTCGGGCGACGGCGCGACGGTCACCGACGACACCGGCCGCACCTACATCGACGCGATGGCGTCGCTGTGGTACGCCAACGTCGGATACGGACGCGCCGAGATCGCCGACGCCATCGCGGCCCAGGCGCGTCGCATCGCCGGCTTCCACACCTTCACGAGCTTCACGAACGAGCCCGCCGAGGCCCTCGCCGCCCGGATCGCCGACCTGTCGCCCTTCGAGGAGCCTCGGGTGTTCTTCTGCCAGTCGGGATCCGAGGCCGTCGACACGGCCATGAAGCTCGCCAGGGTGGCCCACGGCCGCGCCGGTCGCTCGAACCGGACGATCATCGTCGCCCGCGGACGCGGCTACCACGGCGTCAACTACGGCGGCACGTCGATCTCGGGCCTGCCGGTCAACCGGGAAGGGTTCGGCCCGTTCGTCGGATCCACCATGACCGTCGATCCCGAGGACCCTGCGAAGCTCGCGGCGGTCTTCGACGCCTTCCCCGGCGAGGTGGCCGCGGTGGTCGTCGAACCCGTCCAGGGCGCCAGTGGCGTGTGGCCACCGCCACCCGGCTACCTCGAGGCGGTCCGGGTCCTGTGCGACGAGCACGGCGCCTACCTGGTGTTCGACGAGGTGATCACGGGGTTCGGGCGCCTCGGCCGGTGGTTCGGTGCCCAGCATTTCGGCGTCCGGCCCGACATGATCACCTTCGCCAAGGCCGTGACGAGCGGGTACGTGCCCCTCGGCGGCGTCATCGTCGGACCGGAGGTCCGTGCCGCCCTCGAAGCCGACGAGGAGTTCGTGCTCCGGCACGGGTTCACGTACTCGGGCCATCCACTCGCCGCGGCGGCGGGTCTGGCGAACCTCGACATCATGGAACGGGAGGGGCTGCTCGATCGCGTCCCGCAGATCGCACGGCGCCTCGGCGGCGGCCTCCGGGGCTTCGAGGACGATGGGCGCGTCGCCGGCGTCCGCGGCGTGGGCGGCATGTGGGCCATCGCGATGGCCGACGGCGTCGACGAAGGCGACGTCGCCGCAGCGATGCTCGACCGAGGCGTCATCGCCCGGCCCGTTCCGGGGACCGTCACGTTCTGTCCGCCGTTGGTGATCGACGACGATCAGATCGACGCGGTCGTGGACGCCGTCGACGGAGCCCTCCCCTAGGGGCGGATCCAGGGCCTTCCGGGTCCGATACGCTGAGGACGGCACGGCCCGTCGCCTACACAGGAGGGATCTCACGATGGCCGACCTTCGAGACAAGCTCTCCGATCCGACGTTGTTGCGGACCGCGGCGTACGTCGACGGTTCCTGGCAGGGGGCCCGCTCCGGCGACACCTACGACGTGACCGATCCGGCGACCGGGGAGACCATCGCGTCGGTGCCGGCCATGGACGACGCCGATGCCCGCGCCGCGATCGACGCCGCCGATCGCGCCTTCGCCGGATGGGCATCGTTGACGGCCACCGAGCGGGGGACGCTGCTGCGTCGCTGGCACGACCTCATGCTCGATCATGCCGACGACCTCGGGCTCATCATGACCTGGGAGCAGGGGAAGCCGTTGCGCGAGTCGGTCGGCGAGATCCGCTACGGGGCCTCCTTCGTCGAATGGTTCGCCGAGGAGGGCCGCCGGGCCGACGGGACGATCATCCCGCCCCACCAGCAGGACAAGCGCCTGCTCGTCCTCAAGCAGCCGGTCGGTGTCGCGGCCGCGATCACACCGTGGAACTTCCCCAACGCGATGATCACCCGCAAGGCCGCCCCGGCGCTGGCGGCCGGATGCACGTTCGTCGTCAAACCTGCGAGCGCCACGCCGCTGTCGGCCCTCGCGCTCGCCGAGCTCGCCGAACGAGCCGGGATCCCCGCCGGCGTCTTCAACGTGGTCACGGCCGCTCGGTCCGGCCCCATCGGCGACGAGCTCACCGGCAATCCCAAGGTGCGCAAGTTCTCGTTCACCGGCTCGACGGCGGTAGGCAAGCTCCTCCTCGAGAAGTGCGCGTCCACGGTCAAGCGCGTGTCGATGGAACTGGGAGGGAACGCGCCGTTCATCGTCTTCGACGACGCGGATCTCGATGCCGCGGTCGAAGGGGCCGTGATCGCCAAGTACCGCAACGGCGGCCAGACGTGCGTCTGCGCCAACCGGATCTTCGCCCAGGATGCGATCTACGACGAGTTCGTCGCCAAGCTGGCGGAGGCCACCGAGCAGCTCACGGTCGGCGTCGGAACCGACCGCGGCGTCGACATCGGTCCGCTCATCGACACGAGCGCCTTCGAGAAGGTCGGTCGACTCGTCGCCGACGCCGTCGCCAAGGGCGCCAAGGTCGTGACCGGAGGGCGGCCCCACGAGCGGGGCGGGACGTTCTACGAGCCGACGGTCCTCGCCGACGTCGACGACGACATGGCCGTCGCCGTCGAAGAGATCTTCGGTCCGATCGCGCCGGTGATCCGCTTCCACGACGAACCGGAGGCCGTCGCCGCCGCCAACGACACGGTCTACGGCCTCGCCGCCTACTTCTACGCGGCCGACAACTCGCGGATCTGGCGGGTGATGGAGGGGCTCGAGTACGGGATGGTGGGCGTCAACACCGGGCTCATCTCGACCACCGTCGCCCCGTTCGGCGGATGGAAGGAGTCGGGGATCGGTCGCGAGGGATCCCACCAGGGCCTCGACGAGTACCTCGAGACGAAGTACGTCTGCATGGAGATCTGATCCAACCCGTCTTCAGGTCGAGGCCGTTCGTGTCGATGAATCTCCGTACCGTCCCGCGTCCTCGGGGAGCCCGATGCGCCAACCGATCCGACAGCTCCTCGACGAGGCCGCAACGGTGCAGCGAGCGCGGGTCGGCCTCGGGGAGGATCAGCGACGTCGGCTGACGACGCTGTGGCATCTGGGCCGCATCATCGTCGCCGGCGCGTTCGCCCTCCTGACCGTCACCTTGGCGTTCCTCTGGCGATGGCCCGAAGGGGTCGTCGTCGCCGGCATGTCCACGATCGCGGTCACCGATTCGTTCCTGGTCCTCAACTCGGGGGTCCCTCGGGCGCCGATCCGTTCGCTCATCATCGAGGCCGGCGTGGTCATCGGGGCGATGTACGTCGCCGACGTGCCGCCGGGCCCGGCGATGATGGGCCTGGCCTACCTGCTGGTCGTGATGGTCGTCCTGCTCCCGCGGAAGTACACCGTGGCGATGCTCGTCGCGACGGCGGCCTCGTTCGCGACCGTGTTCGTGGCGATGCGCGACGTCACCGAACACGTCCTCTCCGACCCTCAACGGACCTTCGTCGGGATCACGGTCGCATCGGTCTACGCGGTCGCCACGCTGTCGTCGGCGATGCTGGTGATGCGGGTCGCGAACCTCGCCGATGACGAACGGACCTACCGGCTCGATCTGGAACATGCCGTGGCCGAGGCGTCCCGCCGTCTCCTCCGATCCACCGGCGGCGATCCGCTCCTCGACGTGCTCGGGATCCTCCGGAAGGCGGTCCACGCCGAGGCCGCCTACATCGAGCTCAACATCGACGGCCCGGACGGCCCCGCCAGCACCATGCTCGTCGAGGACCTCGCTCCCGGCGTCCCCCCGGATCCCGACGGGCTGTGGGACGAGGTGCCCTGGTCGCTGTTCCCCGACGCCTACGAGACGCTCAGCGCCGGCGATCCCTACGTGATGCGGATCCAGGAGCTCGACGACGAAGCCAAGGACCTGTACATCAAGTCGGACACCCACACGGACCTCCTCCTCCCCATCGTCTCGGGCGACTCGTGGGTCGGCTCTCTCGGGTTCACCGACATCCGCACCGCCGAGGAATGGTCGGAAGGGAGCAAGCAGATCCTCCACACCGCCGCCGAGCTGGTCGGCGCCTTCTGGGAACGGGAGGAGTCACGGGTGGCGTTGATGGCCGCCGTCGACGACTCGGCCCGCTGGGCCCGGCTCCAGCAGACCCTGGCCCAGGCCTCTCGCGAGCTCTTCTCCGACGACGGCGACGGGGGGATCGAACGCGCCCTCGGATCCCTCCTTCGAACCTTCGGCGTCGACGCGATCCGCCTCGAACGCAACCTCGAAGGCCCCGACGGTCCGACGGCGCGGCCACTGCACGAGGCGCGTCGGGAGATGCTCCGCCTCGATCGAGGCTGGCCGTCGGGCGCCCATCGCGATTTCCCGTCCATCTACGGCCCCCTCGCCGAGGGGCGGGCCGTCTTGATCTCGTCCACCTCGGGAACCCGCGCCGAGCAGGAACGGCTCGCGGGTCTCGGCGTCGGCGCTCTCCTCGGGGTCCCGGTGATGGCGGCCGGGCGGTGGCACGGCTCGCTGATCCTGTGGTCCGCGGGGGTGGCTCATTTCGATCCCGACGAGATCGCCGTCGTCGGATCGGTGGCCGACATGATCGGCATGGCGTGGGATCGCTCCCAGACGCGACAGCGGTTGGTCGAGACGGTCGACCGCCTCGACGCCCGGGTCCGCTACGAGGAAGCCGTCGCCCACGCCGCCCGCGAGCTGCTCGTCTCCACCGACGATCGGGCGATGGGTCGCGCGCTGGAGGCGCTCCTCCCGGCGACCGGCGCCCACGAGGTGAACCTCGTCGCCGTCGACCCCGACGCCGGCCCGCAGCTGGTCGAACAGGTCGGGCAGCATCCGAGCGCGGCGGCGTTCCGCGGCAGGAGGCCGTGTGTGGATCGGTGGCTGATCCGGATCCTCCGCGGGTCCCCGCCCGACCGGTTCGACGTCGTGTTCCCCCAACGTGACGACCTCGAGGGCGCGGACGAGGCGTGGGGGAAGACCCGCCTGTACCTACCGGTCGAATCATCGGACCAGCGCTGGGGTTGGCTGGTGCTCATCGACCACGCTGCCGAACGCTCCTGGGCCCACGACGAGCTGATCCTGCTCGAGGCGGTGGCCAAGATGCTCGGGGCCCACCTGATCCGGCGTGAGACGCTGCAGCGGCTGGAGGAGATCATCCGTTCCAAGGACGAACTGGTCGCCGCGATCAGCCACCAGATCCGAACGCCGTTGACGGCCGTGCTCGGCTTCTCCGAGGAACTCGCCGAACCGTCCGTCGACCTCACCCCCGACGAGCAGAGCGAACTGGTCGAGATCGTTGCCGCCGAGTCGGCTCAGCTCGCCGACATCGTCGACGACCTCCTCGTGTGCGCCCGCAGCGACATCGGCACGCTGCTGGTCCGGCACCAGCCCGTGTCGGCCCGCGAGGCGATCATCCAGGCGACCAAGCGCCATGCCGGCGGCAAGGACGTGACCGTCGAGGGACCCGACGTGAAGATCCTCGCCGACCCGGCCCGGCTCGGGCAGATCCTTCGGCATCTGCTGACGAACGCCATCGAGCACGGGGGCGACCGCGTCGTCGTCCGTATCGTGGCGGGCGAGACGATGCACCACATCGAGGTCGCCGACGACGGGCCCGGGATCGACGACGACCTCGCCTCGGCGGCCTTCTCCCGCTTCGTCGGGTCGACCGGGACCGGCGCCCAGCCGGGTTCCGTCGGCATCGGCTTGCCCGTGTCGCTCCAGCTCGCGGTACACATGGGCGGTTCTCTGGAGTTCCGTCGCCGGGACGGATGGACCGTGTTCGACCTCGGCCTTCCGGCGGACACCGACCAGGCCCGCGTCCCCTATCTCGGCTCGAGCACGTAGAGCCGGACGTCGCGGTCCGTCCGCTGCCGGTAGGTGTCGTAGGCGGGCCACATCGAGGCGAACTCGCGGAGGAAACGCTCCCTCTCCTCACCGTAGAGACGACGGGCGCGCACCTCCATGGGCCGTCGGTCGATCTCCACGACGGCGTTCGGAGCCGCTTCGAGGTTGTGGGACCAGGCTGGATGATGCGCGGTCCCGAAGTTCGTGGCGACGACCACGACGCCGCCATCGTCGGCGGGGACGTACAGCAGCGGTACGGTCCGCGGTTGACCCGAGCGTCGCCCGATCGTCGTCAGGTAGCACAACGGCAGGTCCGAGCCCAGGCGACTCGGCGCGAGGCGGCTCCCCCTGAAACGGAGGTCGAGGGGAGTGAGCACGCGCCGCCCGAACCATGCGAACGCCCGCGTTCTGCCCACCCGCTCGAGCAGCGCACGGTACGGGTTCACACCACGGCTGCACCGATGAACCCGACGAGGTCCGATCGGAGACGTTCGAGAGACGGACGATGGACGTACATCATGTGCCCCGCCTCGAAGTACGCCAGCGTGACGTTGTCCATCAGCTCGGGTTCGAGGCCGAGATGGGAGAACGTGTAGTCGGTCGCCGAGTACGGCGTGCCGAGGTCGAAGTACCCCGACGCCACGTACACCTTCATGTGCGGGTTCCGGGTCATCACCGATCGCAGGGTCTCGGACACGTCGACGAACGCGTTCTGGAAGTCCTCGTAGTTCCATGGCCAGACCTTCGGGTTGAGGATCTCGTAGGGAAGATCCGATTCGTAGCCGAGGTCCCGCCGGACGTAGTCGTTGAGCATGGACGAGTACGCGCCGAGCAGGGCGTCGATGGCGGGGTCGTGCTCGAGCATCGATCCGACCTTGAACCGATCGATACCCGTGTAGCGGCTGTCGAGGCGACCGACGGTGCGGCCCTCGTCGCGGAGGAGCTCCTTCATGAAGTGGAACTTCTCGACCCGCAGGTCCGACAGCAGCACGAACCGCTTCGACAGGCCGGTGAAGCGAGCGACCTGTTCGGCGACGTCGTTGCGTTCCGCGTCGGTGATCCGGGACCCTTTCCACAACGCCTGCTGGTAGGGGCCGGCGACGTAGGCCTCGACCGCCCGCAGCAGCTCCGGCAGCGGGAGCGACTGGAGCGGGTCGCGCAGCCGCTGGTGGTACCACGCCGTCGCCGCGTACACCGGCAGGTACAACAGGTAGGGCAGATCGTTGCCACGATGGAACGTCCAGGTCTTCGAGTCCATCCCCACGGTCTGGAAGTTGAGTACCGAAGAGATCAAGATGACCCCGTTGAGGGTCAGCCCGTATCGCTCGAGCAGGTGGCCGGCGAGTCCCGCCGACCGGGTCGTGCCGTACGACTCGCCGATGACGAACTTCGGCGAAGCCCACCGGGCGAACCGGGTCAGGTAGAGACGGACGAAGTCGCCGACCGACTCGATGTCCTTCGTGAAGTGGTGGTAGCTCTTGGCTTCCTCCTCGGGGATCGCTCGCGAGTACCCGGTGGAGATCGGGTCGATGAAGACGAGGTCGGCCACGTCGAGGATGGAGACGTCGTTGGGGACCAACCGTCCCGGCGGGGGACCGGCGTTCCCCTCGTCGTCGAGGGCGACCCGCCGAGGCCCCAGCATGCCGAGGTGCAGCCACACCGACGACGAGCCGGGTCCGCCGTTGAACGCGAAGACGATCGGTCGAGTGGCCGGATCGTCGATGTCGTCGCGGGTGTAGGCGGTGAAGAAGAACGAGGCCTTCTTCTTGCCTTCCTCCTCCTTGAGCAGGATCCGGCCCGCGGTGGCCGTGTACGAGAAGGTCTCGCCTCCGATCGTCGCGGTGTGCCGGGTCTCGGAGAGGTGCTCCTCGTGGTGCGGAGGCGGCTCGGGTTTCGGCTCGTCCTTGGGGCCGTCGTCCTTGGTCGGCTTGGAAGTGTCGTCGGTCATAGACGGGACCCTACCCGCCGCCGTCTTCGTCTCCGCCCAGGTTGAGGTAGATGTGCTTGATCTCGAGGAAGCTCTCGATCCCGGCCTTCCCCAGCTCCCGGCCGATCCCCGATCGCTTGAACCCGCCCCACGGCGCCTCGACGGGCGCCGGCTGGGAATCGTTGATCCAGACGATCCCGGCCTGCAGCGCTCGGGACACCCGCATGGCCCGGCCGATGTCGGACGTCCACACCGAAGCCGCCAGGCCGTAGGGGGAATCGTTGGCGATGGCGATCGCCTGGTCCTCGTCGTCGAAGGGGATGACGGCCATGACCGGGCCGAAGATCTCCTCCCTGGCGATGGTCATCGAGTTGTCGACGTCGGCGAAGATGGTCGGTGGGACGAAGAACCCGCCACTTCCGACCAACGCTTCGGGCACGGCGCCTTGGTAGGCGACGGTGGCGCCCTCCCTCATGCCGATCTCGACGTACCGCTGGATGCGGTCTCGCTGGCGGGCCGACACGACGGGTCCCATGGACGCGTCGGGGTCCATGGGGTCGCCGATCCGGATGTCTTCGGCATGGGCCTTCATGGCGGCGACGGCCTCCTCGTAGATGTCGCGCTGGACGAGGACCCTGGAACCGGCCGAGCAGACCTCCCCCTGGTTGTAGAAGACCCCGAAGGCGCTCGCCTCGAAAGCGGCATCGAGATCGGCGTCGGAGAATACGATCGACGGCGACTTGCCACCCAGCTCGAGGGTGACCCGCTTGAGCGTGTCGGCGGCGACCCGTTGGATCTCCTTGCCGACGGCCTCCGAGCCGGTGAACGACACCTTGTCGACGTCGGGATGCGCCACGAGCGCGGCCCCGGCTTCGGCGCCGAGCCCGGTGACGAGGTTGAACGCCCCGGGGGGAAAGCCGACCTCATCGATGATCGCAGCCAGGGCGATGGCCGTCAGTGGGGTGTCCTCGGCGGGTTTCAGGATCACCGGGCAGCCGGCGGCCAGGGCCGGAGCGACCTTCTGGGCGGCCATGAGGATCGGGAAGTTCCACGGGGTGATCAGCGCCGAGACCCCGACGGGCTCGTGGACGACGAGCGAGATGGCCTCGGGGCCGACCGGAGGGATCGACCCGTCGACCTTGGTCGCCCACCCGGCGTAGTACTCGAACATGTAGGCGGCCTCGTCCACGTCCTCGTAGGCGTCTTCGAGGCGCTTGCCGACGTCGGTCGCCTCGGTCGTCGCCAGCTCGTCGCGGCTGCGTCGGATCCGTTCGGCGACGGCGAGCAGCAGCGTCGCCCGGTCCCTGGGCGGCACCGCCGCTCCCCAGCGACCGCCGAACGCCCGCCGGGCAGCCTCGACCGCGGCGTCGACATCGGGCGCCGTGCCGCGGCCGAAGGCGGCGACCACCTCTCCCGTGGCGGGGTTCCTCGTCTCGAGCCTTCCTCCTTCGACGGGATCGACCCACCGTCCATCGATGTACAGCCGGTGCACATCCATGCGCTCTCCTCCATCTCGTGTCGGAACGATGATGGCAGAGCCAGGAGTCCTCGGGTCCGGTGGGGGCGGTGCCTACACTCGCCGCGACCCAGGAGCCGAGCCGTGTCCGACGCAACCGATCCCACCCCGGGCAGAAGCTGGAGCCCGCAGACGAAGTTGGCGGTCGCTGCCGCCCTCGCCGCCGGCTCCGTCTACGCCCTGTATCTCGCTCGCGGAGCGATGGGGCTCGTGGCGGTCGCGGGGCTGATCGCGTTCCTCCTCGCTCCGGCGATCCGCTTCGGACACGACCGCCTCCATCTGCCTCGGACGGTGTCGCTGCTGGTGGTCTATCTCCTCGCCCTCGTCGCCGCGACCGCCATCGGCGTGTTGGTGGCGGCCGCCACGGTCAAGTCGCTCCAGCAGATGGACCTTCCCGGGATGGCGGCCGACATACGGGAGTGGCTGCTGCGGCTCTCCCAGGAGTGGCGCTCGGTGACGATCGTCGGGGTCACCATCGATCTGTCTGCGGTTATGGACGCCCTCCACGACATGCTGACGAGTCCCGGTGGGGGCGGCAACCCCGCGGGACCTCCGACGATCGGACTCGATCCCGAGCGGATCGGGGAGCTCCTCACCGGCCTCATCGGGAGCGCCTATTCGGTGCTCGCCAGCGTGATCGGTCTGTTCATGTCGTTCATCGTCACGGTGCTCGTCGCGATCTACTTCAACGCCGACTCGAGACGGATCTACGAAGGCACCTTGTCGATGGTCCCGGAGGGCTACCGGTCCGAGGCGATGCGGCTGGCGAAACGCACGAAGGCGATCTGGACCGGCTACCTGTACGGTCAGCTCCTCAACTCGATCATCACCGGCTTCATGGTGTTCGTCGTGCTAACGGTGATCGGACTGCCGGGGGCGTTCCTGATGGGCCTCATCATGGCCCTGCTCAACATGATCCCCACGTTCGGCCCGATCTTCGCCGCGGTCCCCGGGATCCTGGCGGCCCTGGTGAGCGGCAGCACCCGCCTCGACATGTCGAACCTCGGGTTCACGCTCCTGGTGACGATCATCTACGTCGTCGTCGTCCAGCTCCAGGCCAACCTCATCGCGCCGAGGGTCATGGGCTCGGCGGTGCAGCTCCGACCCGTCACGATCATCGTCGGCCTCATCGTCGGCGTCGGGGTCGCCGGTCTCCTCGGCGCCCTCCTGGCGGTGCCGGTGATCGCCACCATCAAGACCTACGCGTTGTACCTGTACGACCGGGTCATCGACCGTGACCCTTTCCTGAGGGATGGTCTCGCCGACTGTTGAACCGTCACATCGGCGTCACGTCACCGGGACGAGGGGCCTTCTCGCGGGTTCCCTCGACGACGGCATCGAGAGAGAAAGCCACGACCGTGCGACTCGTCACCTACAACATCCACTACGGCCAGGGCCGCGACGGCCGCTTCGATCTCGACCGGATCGCCGCCGCGGTCGACGGGGCCGACGTGATCGCCCTCCAGGAGGTGGAACGCTTCTGGCCGCGTTCGGGGTACACGGATCAGGTCAAGAGACTCGCCAAGCTCCTCCCGGAGCACTGGTGGGTGTACGGCCCGAACATCGATCTGGCGTCACCGATGGGGTTCCCGGGCGAGGACGCCGACCGCCGCCGGCAGTTCGGCAACATGATCCTGTCTCGCTGGCCGATCGCGTCGTCCCGCAACGTCGCCTTGCCTCGGGGAGCGCGGGCCGGCCGCACGATGCAGCGGGGGGCACTGGAGGGCATCGTCGACTGTCCCTCGGGTCCCCTCCGCATCTACTCGACCCATCTCGACTACCGGTCTGCCGGCACGCGGGCCCTCCAGCTCGCGGCGCTCTCGTCGTGGATCGCCGCCACCGACCCGACGGACGCGCCGTGGGCGGGCGATCATCCCGCCGACGCCGACGGTTGGCTCGTCGGTGACGAGCCCCCGATCCCGCAACGAGCGGTGGTCATGGGCGATCTCAACATCGCGGCCGGCACCGCCGAGTACGTCCGAACGCTCTCCGCCATGGACGGCCTCGTCGACGCCTGGCCGCTCGCCGGTGAAGTATCCGACGCCGAGTCGAAACGCGGGGCGGGCAGGATCGACCATGTCCTGGTCACCGCCGGGCTGGCCGGCGCCGTTCGCCGCGTCTGGATCGACGACGCGGCGGTCGGCTCGGACCATCAGCCCCTGTGGGCGGACCTCGACGTCTGACCCGGCCGGGTCCGGATCCGGACATCACCCCCGTCCGCTATCGGGTCACCTCCGATAGGGTGGATCCGGGATGGACGGCACACCGACGGGAGGCGCTTCGGCTCCGGTACGCGGCCTGGTGGCGGCCGGGTTGTCGGCGCTCGTCCCCGGCGGTGGTCAGTGGTACGCGGGTCGGAAGGCCAGGGCGGTCGCTTCGTTCGTTCCGTTGATCGTCGCCGGCGTGTTCGCCGCCTCGTTGCTCCGGGGCGGTACCGTCGCCGCCGCCTCCCGGCTCGTGGACACCCGCATGCTCTTGGTCGTCGCGCTCGGTTCCCTCGCGATCGCCGTCTGGCGCGCGGCGGTCGTCGTCGACGCCTACCGGGTCACGACCCCACGGCGGTACCGCAGTAGCTCGCTCCCGGTCCAGATCGGCGTCGGCCTCCTGGCCCTGGTGGTCGCCATCCCTCACGTCCTCGGTGTCGCCTACGCCTTCCGTGCCCGTCGGTTCCTGGAGACGGTCTTCACCGCCGACGACGTCGACTTCTCATCGGAGATCGCGCCACCCGAGGTCGGTCTCGATCCTCCGTTCCTCTTCCTGTCCCGCCAAACGACCGCGGTGGGAGCCCTCCACCGGTTCCTGCCCGGCGACGACCGGCAGGGAGCCTTCGACGACCCCAGGCCGCTGCGATCCCTGTCGAAGTACCTGCCGCTGAAAGAGCGCCTCCCCCAGGATCGCTTGACGATCCTGCTCGTCGGCGGTGACGCGGGGCCCGGGCGCGAGGGGCTGCGGACCGACACGATGATCGTCATGACGGTCGATCTGGAGACCGGAGCGACGGCACTGTTCGGGTTGCCCCGGAACTTCAAGGAGGTACCGCTGCCGCCGGGCATGCGCCGCTCGTTCGTGGGTCTCGAGAAGCGGGTCAGGGAGTACGACCTGACCGACGCCGACGACGACGGCTATCCGGATGCGTGGACCGACCTCGACGGCGACGGGATCCCCGACGAGCCTCCGTTCGAGTCCTGCAGGTGCTTCCCCGACATGTTGAACAAGGTCCACCGTGAGACCGAGGATTGGACCGACCGGTACCCGAACACGCCCGATCCGGGGATGGCGGCCCTCCGCGACATCATCTCGTACCTCATCGACCTGCCGATCGACTACTACGTCCTGGTCGACATGGGCGCGTACGTCGACCTGATCGATGCCATCGGTGGCGTCGACGTCCTCGTCGACAAGCCGATGCACGTGACGGTGTCGGCCCCGAAGGAGGGGTCCCCGAAGGCGTCGATCTCGGTCGAGCCGGGCTGGCGCCACCTCGACGGCCTCCAGGCGCTGGCGTGGTCCCGCTGGCGACGCGGGTCGTCCGACTACGCCCGGATGAAGCGGCAACGCTGCCTCGTGCGATCGGCGATCGCCAACGCCGATCCGCTGGATCTGTTCCGCCGGTTGCCGGCGATCCTCGACGTCCTCGAGGACTCCGTCGTCACCGACGTGCCGTTGAACGCCCTCCCGGACCTGGTGGAGCAACTGGCGACCATCGAGTTCGACGACATCACCACCGTCGGGTTCGTGCCGCCGAGGTACAACACCGGCCGCACGCCGAAGCGGTACCCCATCCCGAACGTCACCCGGATCCGCCGGACGGTCGCCGCGGTCCTCGCCGGCGATACGAGCCCCGGATCGACGTCGGATGGCACCTCCGAGTGCGGGTTCTGACGGTCAGTACGCGC
This sequence comes from Acidimicrobiia bacterium, assembly GCA_027036355.1. Lineage (GTDB taxonomy): Bacteria > Actinomycetota > Acidimicrobiia > Spongiisociales > UBA5794 > JALSQW01. The sequence goes on from JALVQZ010000230.1 coordinate 15,473, forward strand.
AGCGAAGGCTCTCGGGGGCGCGGTTGCGGTAGGTCTCGATGAAGTCGGAGAGTTCCGCGTCGGCTCCGTCGTAGGTCTTGATGCGAGTCCAGGCGGTGGCGACGACGGGAGCGTCGAGCCGGCTGTTCGGGGACAGGATGACCCGGTCGTCGAATCCGTCCACGATCCGACGGAGCGCCGAAACGGTTTCGCTGCCGACATCGGGGCGGTACCAGATGACCACGGTGCCGTGCTCGAGGGAATGGACGGCGAACTCGGCGGGGATCTCCTGGTCGAAGATGCCGCATCGGGCGGAACTGGCGCTGTGGGTTCCGCTCGTGGGTGTGGCGGTTGCGTAGGGCACCGTCTGGCCGTTGGCGACGTGGGTGCGACCCAGGTTCGCTTCCTTCACGACGCCGGGGAGTTCGGGGGGGATGGCCTTGCGGACGATGACGAACCCCAACGCACCGACGACCACCGCGCCGACGCCGATCATGGCCGCCCGGCGGAGCAGGCGCTTGCGTTCGGCACGCCTGCGGGCTTCGGCTTCGGCCTTCTTGCGTTCCTCGCGACGCGCCCGCTTCTGGGCCTGCTTGTCGGGGTCGACCGCCTTCTTCTTCCCGGATGCCGGTTTCTTGGCCACGCCTGCTCCTCACACCGTCGATCGTCGAACCGTCGCGGAGGGCAACGGCTCGGGCGGTCACGCCATTCCGGCCACGGTACCTTCGATCCTCGGGTAGGAACCCGTTCGAGCGCGTGATCGGATCCGCGGCGCAGTGGTCGGCCCTGGAAGCGTCTCCAGGTACCCTGCGGCCATGAAACCGTCACGCCGTTCGGAGGTCGCCCCGTTCTTCGTCATGGAGATGATGAAGGCCGCCGACGAGCGAGCCGCGGCGGGCGTCGACGTCTTCCATCTCGAGGTCGGGCAACCGACGACCGCCGCCCCCGAGGGCGTCCGTCGGGCCGCGGCGGCGGCGCTGATCGACGATCGGCTCGGCTACACGCCGGCGCTCGGGATCCCCGAGCTGAGGGAACGCATCGCCCGTTGGTACGACGAGCGGTACGGGGTGGCCGTCCCGACCGACCGGGTGGCGGTGACGGTGGGTGCGTCGGGTGGGTTCGTCCTCGCCGCCGTCGCCGCCTTCGATGCGGGGGATCGGGTGGGCATCACCGCTCCGGGTTACGCGGCCTACCGCAACATCCTTCGGGCCCTCGATCTGGAGGTCGTGTCCGTCGGGGTGGATGCCGCGACCCGCTTCGTCCCGACTCCCGAGCGGCTCGAGGCGGCGCTTCCCCTCGATGGTCTGGTGGTGGCGTCGCCGTCCAATCCGACCGGGACGATGCTGACCCGCGACGAGCTGGTCGCCGTGGCGCGCTGGTGCGCCGAGCACGACGTCCGGCTCGTGTCGGACGAGATCTATCACGGCATCTCGTACGGGGCCGAGGAGGTCTCCGCCGTGGAGCTGTGGGATGAGGCGGTCGTGATCCAGTCCTTCTCGAAGTACTTCTCGATGACCGGGTGGCGCCTGGGATGGACGATCTTGCCGGCGGGCCTGGTGCGACCGGTGGAGCGCCTCGCCCAGAACCTGTTCATCTCGGCGCCGACGCTGTCGCAGCTGGCGGGGATCGCCGCGTTCGACTGTGTCGAGGAGCTCGACGGCAACGTCGCTCGGTATCGGGATCGACGACGGATCGTGCTCGATGGGCTCGCCGCGGCCGGGTTCGAGGAGGTGGCGCCCGCCGACGGAGCGTTCTACGTGTACGCCCGGGTCGACCATCTCGGCGATGCGACCGAGCTGTGCCGGCGGTGGCTCGACGAGCTGGCGATCACGGCGACCCCCGGGATCGACTTCGACCCCGACGGTGGGCACCGCTGGGTCCGGTTCTCGTATTCGGAGTCGACGGACCAGATCGCCGAGGCGATGCGACGTCTGGTGGCCTGGGCTCGGGATCGGTCTCGACACCGTGGTGGGTGAGACCGACCTTCGCCGGATGCTGTCGTCGCTGACGGCGACGGCGAGGGAAGGCCGGTACGTCGTGGCTCGGGCCGACGAGCCGGTGGCGCTCGGTGGCGGCGTCGAGGCGCTGATCGTCGAGGACGAGGGGGTCACGGTGGTGGCCCGCCTCGAGGTCGCCGCCGCCCGCGGATGGGAGGTGGGGTTCGTGGGGAGCTGGCTCACCCTCGACGTGCACAGCTCGCTCGAGGCGGTCGGGCTGACGGCTGCGGTGTCCGCCGCCTTCGCCGAACGCGGGGTCCCGTGCAACGTCCTGGCCGGGTTCGTGCACGATCATCTCCTCGTTCCGACGGATCGCCTCGACGAGGCGCTCGCGGCGATCGCCGAGCTGAGGGAACGCTGAGGCGTCTCCCGGGCGCCGGTTCCCGTCACACCCCGCGTGTAGGTTCGGTTGGGGGTACGGCGAACGCAAAGGAGACGACGCCATGGCCTATCCGAACGGTCTGTTCTCGTGGACGGACATCTCGCTTCCCGATCCGCAGGCGGGGAGCCGCTTCTACACCGAGCTGTTCGGTTGGGCTGCGGCCGACCAGCAGGGACCGGACGACGAGTACGTGTACACGATGCTGTCGAAGGACGGCAGGGCGGTCGCCGGACTCGGTTCCCAACCGCCGGGTGCGGCCGATCAGGGGATCCCGCCGATGTGGACCTCGTACGTGACGGTCGACGACCTCGACGCAGCCGTCGGGCGGTGGACCGCGGCGGGAGGCTCGGTGCTGATGCCGCCGATGGAGATCATGTCCGCCGGCAAGATGGCGGTGGTCGCCGATCCGGAAGGAGCCGTGCTGGCGTTGTGGCAGGCGGGAGACCACGCCGGTGCGGAGCTGTTCAACGCCCCGGGGGCGATGACCTGGAACGAGTTGAACACCCGCGACTCGGCGGCGGCCCGCACGTTCTACGGCGAGGTTCTCGGATGGGGGTTCGACCGGTTCGGTGGCGAGGACGCTCCCGGCGAGTACTGGTTGATCACCCTCGACAAGCCGGCCGGCGGCCCCTTGGCGAAGGACGCCTACAACGGCGGCGTGCTGACGATGGACGACAACTGGCCGGCCGACGTGCCCGCCCACTGGATGGTGTACTTCAACGTGGCGGACGTGGACGAAACGATCGAGCGGCTGAAGAACCTGGGAGGGTCGGTGTCCGTACCGGCGTTCGACACGCCGGCGGCCTGAGACGCGCCGGCGGGGGGAGGGTCATCCTTCGGGCCATGACCGTCCCCCGGGGAACAACCGCTCGAAGTCCTTCGGGAACACGGTGAAGGCGGGGAGACGGTCGAGGACCCTCCCCGCCAACGGGCCGGATCGGGCGATCCCGCGGAGTGGATCGAAGACGGAACCGGTGCGGCGGTCGACGAGACCCTCCGCGGTCATCTCGAGGTCGACGACGGCGTCGTCGACCCGGCGACTGTAGGCGGCCCATCGGTTGGGGTCGTCCGGGTCCACGACGACGGCCACCTCGACCCCGGCCACGACGTCGTCGACCACCCCCGCGTCGCGCAGTGCCGTCACGTCGTAGGCGGCCACCTCGGTGCCGAGGTCGACGACGATCGCCATCATCTCGATCCCCACCGCGAGGTTCCGGCCGGGAGCGTCCAGCGCGAGCGTGTCGGGATGCTGCGTTCTCCATTCCCCCCAGGTCGTGAGCGTCGACGGCACGAGGGCGAGCCGGGAACCGGCGAGGGGGCCGGCGATGGCCTCACCGGACGGCTGGCTCCAGATCGACCCGGTGGTGTGATCCCACCAGGTCATGGCGTTGAGGTAGAGGGCGCCTTGATTGCCGAGGACGAGGGTCTCCCCGTCGAGTTCACGGCGATGGACCATCGCCGTCCCGCACAGCGGTCACCACGAGACCAGGATCGGCGTTCCTTCGAGCGAGTCGATCACCATCTCCCGACGGTTCAGGAACCCGACCGGATAGGCCTTGGCTTCCCGTTCGCCGGCGAGCCCGATGACCAGCGTCGCCGGATCCCATCCGGCATCGGCCGCGGTGACGAACGCCGGCGTGTAGACGGGCGGGATCTGGTCGCGTCCGAGCACCTGCCGGTAGCCCGGGGGGAGGTCCTCTCCGGCTCGGACCGGGTCGTACACTGCGCCCGGGTCGGCCGTCGCCACCACACCCCCGCCGGGGATCCGCGGGGCCGATGCCGCCGGTCGGCCCGATCGGGTCACCATCGCCACGGCCACACCGATGAGCGCCATCGATGCGATCCCCACGACGAGCACGGTCCTGCGTTCGGAAGCCACGTCGAGACAACGTCGATCCCTCACGTTCCGTTCGCTCCCTGTCGCGGCTCCGACGATCTTGGTACGGGGAGCCGCGCCGAGCGCCGCGCCGCCGATCGATCCCGAACGTTCCTCACACGAGCTCGATGCCCAGGATCGACAGAACGAGGGCGGCGTGATACGTTCGCGATGCCGCGATGCGATCGACGACCCGACTCGAGAAGCCCATCCAGGACCGATGGGCTCGCCGGTTGCTGGCGGTGGTGGCGATCGCCGTTCTCGTGGCAGGTTCCCTCGCGATGCTCCGACCGCGGCCCTCCACCGAGATCGACGCGTTCCTGCGCCTCATGGAACCCCAAGGGGCGGGGGCGATCTACGGCTACGACACGCTGGAGGAGCAGGCCGACGCCGCCGACGTGGTCGTGCTCGGACGCATCGTCGACATCGTCTCTTCCGAGGTCACCTACTCCGACGGATCCGGCACCTCGACCGCTTTCCTCGACGTTCGGGTCCGTGTCGACGAGGTCCTCCGCGGCGAACTCACCGAGAACACCGACGTCATCACGATCGAGATGTTCAAGGAACGGTCGGTCTCGCTCGAGGAGATCAGAGCGACGCTTCCTCGGGGCGTCGCGGGTGTCCACTTCCTCTTCGATGGCGGCGAGCTCGCCGCGCGCCAAGGTGCGCCTGCCGAGCAGGTCGCTCGCCAAAGCGGCACCTATGTGCACGTCAACGACGACCAGGGGTTCTACCTCGAGGATCCCGATACCGGGCGTCCCGTCGGCTTCGAGACGCTCGACCGCGACCCGGAGGAACTGCCGCCCCTGATCGCTCCCTACGCCACCTTCACCGACCTCGTCGAGGCCATGCGGCGCTCACCGTGACCTCCGGACCGATGCGCCTACCTGCGTACGGACGAACCCACCCCCAGACGCGCGAACCCCCTGCGGCGATGCAGGGGGACTCCGGTGGGCCCACCTGGATTTGAACCAGGGACCTCATCCTTATCAGGGATGCGCTCTAACCAGGCTGAGCTATGGGCCCGAGACCCGGGAACGATAGCAAAGTCCCCGGGGCAACCCTCCGGCGGAATGCCCCCGCGGACGGCGAGGTTCCACCCCACGTGACCGCACCCTCGACACCCGTCCACCTCCTCGGCATCTCCGGAAGCCTTCGCCGAGGGTCCTACAACACGGCGCTGCTGCGCGCCATGCGCGACCTCCTCCCCAACGACGTGACCATGGATGTCACCGCCCTCGCCGGCCTCCCCATGTACGACTGGGACCTCGAACAAGCCGCCGGGTTCCCCCCAGCCGTCCAGCGACTCCGCGACCAGGTCGCCAGGGCCGACGGGATCGTGTTCGGCACCCCCGAGTACAACTTCTCGGTCACCGGCGCCCTCAAGAACGCCATCGACTGGCTGTCGAGAGGCCCCGACTCCCCGCTCGACCGGAAACCCGCCGCCATCGTCGGCGTCGGCGGCGGGTCCGGCACGGCCCGCTCCCAGGCCCACCTCCGGCAGATCCTCGGCCACAACCGGCTCCGCGTCGTCGCCACCCCTCAGGTCCTCGTGACACGGGGAACGGAGCGCTTCGCCGAAGGCCGCCTCGTCGACCCGGACGTCGCCGCGAACCTCACGGCCGTCGCGGCACGCCTCGTCGAGATCATCGAACGCGAACGACGCGACCCCGCGCCGCAGGTCGACGGCAACATCCTCGTGGTGACACCGCGGCGCGCCGCCGCCGACCGGATCGCCCGGCACCTCGCCGAACGGGGACATCGCTCCATCATCGTCGACGACGCCGCGGACGCGATCGACCTGCTCCCCGCGCGGCGGATCGGCGCCATCGTCGTCGATCCCGGACTCCCGTCCACCGGACGAGCGGACCTTCGCTCCGCCGCGGCCGACCTCCCCTTCGTCGAAACCGTCGAACCCCGCCACATCCTCGACGCGCTCGACGCCACCTTCCGCTCGCACGTCACCGGCGTCTAGCATCCCGCCGCAATCCCCAGGAAGGAACGAGGCCCATGGAAAAGACGATCATGCTGCTCCACGTCCTCTTCGCCACCATCTGGCTCGGCGGCTCCATCTACACCGAGAGCCTCCTCGCCGGCGCCAACCGATCCGGCAGCCCGAAGGAAGCCATGCGCACCCTCTCGGCGGTCGTGCGCACCAACGACCGCCTCTTCGGCGCCGCCGGTGCAGGAACGATCGTCTTCGGCTTCTGGCTCGTCATCGTCACCACCTGGGAGTTCGAGATGGCGTGGGTCGCCGGAGGGCTCGTCCTCGCCCTCATCGCCATCGCCCTCAGCGTCGCCTTCCTCAAGCCCAAGGCCCAGACGTTCAACGACCTCATCGGCGAACGCGGACTCGACGACCCCGACGTGCTCTCCCTCGGAAAGCAGATCCAGATGGTCCTCCACGCCAACACCGGCATCCTGTTCGTCGCCCTCCTCCTGATGGTGTACAAGCCCTGACGATCCGGGGACCCAGCGTCCGACGGTCGGTACAATCGCCCCAGGCGGGGACGTAGCTCAGCTGGCAGAGCGCCTGGTTTGCAACCAGGAGGTCGTCGGTTCGAATCCGATCGTCTCCACGACGCGACAGAGGAGGGATCCGCCATGCAGACCGCCGTGATCGTCGACGCCGTGCGCACTCCCCTGGGGAAACGCAACGGCATGCTCGAGAGCTGGCATCCCGTCGACCTGGCGTCCGAGACGCTGCGAGCGCTCGTCGACCGCACCGGCATCGACCCGGGTCTCGTCGACGACGTGATCATGGGCTGCGTCTCCCAGGTCGGGGAACAGACGTTCAACGTCGGACGCAACGCGGCGCTCGCCGCCGGATGGCCAGAGACGGTGCCCGGCGTCACCATCGACCGGCAGTGCGGATCGTCCCAGCAGTCGGTCCATTTCGCCGCCCAGGGGGTCATGGCCGGCGTCTACGACGTCGCCGTCGCCGCCGGGGTCGAATCGATGACTCGCGTCCCGATGGGGATCAGCTTCTCCCAAGGCCCGGGCAAGCCCTTCGGCGAGCGGATGCGGGCGCGCTACAACGACGGGTTGGTCCCCCAAGGGATCTCCGCCGAGATGATCGCCGAGAAATGGAACATCCCCCGCGAGGAACTCGACGGCTACGCGTACGACTCGCACATGCGGGCCGCCCGAGCCACCGACGAAGGCCGCTTCGACCGGGAGATCGTCCCCATCGAGGTGAAGCTCGACGACGGCACGGTCGAGACCATGACCCGCGACGAGGGGATCCGCCCGACCACCACACCCGAGATCCTCGCCGGACTGCGCCCGGTCTTCAAGGACGACGGCGTCGTCACCGCGGGGAACTCGTCGCAGATCACCGACGGCGCCGCAGCGCTCCTCATCATGAGCGAGGACAAGGCGCGCGAACTGGGACTCCAGCCTCGCGCCCGGTTCGTCTCGTTCGCGCTCGCCGGCACGGACCCGGTGCTGATGCTCACCGGCCCGATCCCGGCCACCTTCAAGGCGCTCGAGCGCGCCGGCCTGACCATGGACGACATCGACCTGTTCGAGGTCAACGAGGCCTTCGCTTCGGTCATCGGCGCCTGGCGGCGGGAAACCGGCGTGCCGTGGGAGAAGGTGAACGTCAACGGCGGCGCCATCGCCCTCGGGCATCCCCTCGGCGCCACCGGCGCCCGGCTCATGACCACGCTGCTCAACGAGCTCGAACGTTCGGGGGGTCGGTACGGGTTGCAGGCGATCTGCGAAGGTGGGGGCACCGCCAACGCCACGATCATCGAACGGCTCGACTGAACGCCGTGGGGATCCTCCTCGTCGGCATCGCCATCGGAGCCGTCATCTTCCTCGGCACCCTGTGGACGGTCCGGCTCATCGAGTTCGGTCCCCCGCCGGAGCCCGACCCCGACGCCGTCCGGGACGTCGACATCTCGTACCGATGCGGCGTCTGCGGGATGCAGCTCACCGTCACCCAGGCCCAGGACGCAGAGGTCGACCCGCCTCGCCACTGCCGCGAGGAGATGGTCCCGCTGTGAACGACACCGATGTAGTTCTCCACAGCCTGTGGAGGGAACCGGGGACAACTACACGCGTGTAGTTCCGCCCGTCAGCGGTAGTTCAACGTCATCGCGAAGCCGATCGCGATCAACCCCAACCCACCGAGCAGATAGGTGTTGGACGTGCCGCCAGGGAGGAAACCCATGTAGTTGACGAGGATCATCACGATCCCGACGACCATGAGCCCGAACATCGTCGCCACGTACCACGTCGGTGACGGTCCCTTGGTCTGAACCGGATCCGGACGACGCTTCGGAGGCGTCGGACGGCGCTTCGCCTTCTTGCGGCCTTTGGACACTGGCATGGGCGCAAGGGTAGTCCCTCCGCCGGCGAGGACACCTCGAGCCCGTACGCATCTCCCGACCACAGGTAGCCTGGCACCCGATGACCGACACGATCGTCGAGCCCGATCCGGCAGCGGCCACCCCCCGGCGGCCCCGATCGACGCGCATCATCCGCGGGGTCGGCTGGACCAGCCTCGTCGCCGGGCTCCTCATCCTCGGGTTCGTCGTCCAGCAGCTCTTCGTCACCACCTGGTTCGCCGACCGCAACCAGGAGAACCTCGCCGCCGAAGCCGCCGACTACTTCGACACCGCCCAGATCACCCCCGTCCCCGTCTCCGAAGTCGAGTTCCTCGCCCCGGGGGCGCCCCGGCTCGTCGACCCCGACGATCCCAACGCGCCGCCCGAGCCGGTGCTGCTGGTGGAGGCTCCCCCGGAGAAGGGGCAACCCTTCGCCATCATCCGGATCCCCAAGATCGACAAGCTCCGCGACGGCTGGACCGTCGTGGAAGGGGTCTCCGTGCGGGATCTGAAGAACGGCGCCGGCCACATGCCCCACACCCCCCTTCCCGGCCAGCCGGGCAACGCCGTGATCTCCGGACACCGCACGACCTACGGGGCCCCGTTCTTCGACCTCGACATCCTCGTTCCCGGCGATCGCATCGAGGTGGAGACCGCCCTCGGAACCCACGTCTACGCGGTCAGGGAAACGATCATCGTCGAACCCACCGACCTGTGGGTGACCGAACCACGCGAGGGAGCATGGCTCACCCTCACCACATGCAACCCGCGGTTCTCGTCCCGTCAACGCCTCATCGTCTTCGCCGAGATGGTCGAAGGCCCGAACATGGCGGCGATCTACCGATGAGAGCCCTGTACGACCGGCTGCCCGGCCCTCCCGCCGCCAAGGCCCTCCAGATGGGCCTCATCGTCGTGGTCGCCCTCATCGTCCTGTTCTTCGTCTACGACTGGATCGGCACCAACCTGCTCGACACCGGAGGAACGATCGGGTGAAGGTCCTCGTCGTCGACAACTACGACTCGTTCACCTACAACCTCGTGCAGTACCTCGGCGAGCTGGGCGCCGAGCCGATCGTCGCCCGCAACGACGCCATCGACGTCGCCGGCGCTCGGGAACTGCGACCGGACCGCCTCCTCGTCTCGCCGGGACCCGGCCGTCCAGAGGACGCCGGCGTCTCGATCGACCTCATCGCCGCCCTGGGACCGACCACGCCGACCCTCGGCGTCTGCCTCGGTCATCAGGCCATCGCGGTCGCGTTCGGATCGACCGTGGATCTCGCCCCCGAACCCCGCCACGGCAAGACCTCCGACATCACCCACGACGACGCCGGCGTGTTCACCGGCCTCCCCGACCCGTTCCCGGCCACCCGCTACCACTCCCTGGCCGTGACGGAGCTCGGCGACGATCTCGTCGTCACCGCCCGCAGCGAGGATTCGGTCATCCAGGGGATCCGGCATCGTCGGTTGCCCATCGAGGGCGTCCAGTTCCATCCCGAGAGCGTCATGACACCGGTCGGGAAGCGTCTCCTCGCCAACTTCCTCGACCGGAGCTACGAGCCGATCCGGTAGGTGCCATCCGGGCCGCGCTCGATCAGCTCCTCGTACATGAGGTCCTCCAGCGCCATGGCGACCTCCTCGGTCGGGAAGCCGGTCTCCCGGCGGAGATCGTCGAACGTCCGCGGCTCGTCGACGACCGACCTGACGATGGCGCCGCGAAGCTGGCGAGCCGACCCTTCGAAACGGGGATGTGGCCGCGGGGGCATGTAGCCGTCGGGCCCCGAGCACCACGACCCGACCGGACAGGCTCCGCACGCCGGTCGCCTGGGCCGGCACACCGTGGCTCCGAAGTCCATCATCGCCTGGTTCCAGGCGCCCGCGTCGTCGCCGACGGCACCCTCCGCGACCGCCCGCAGGGTGGCCCCGTCCAGGGGCGTCCCGTACCAGCGCGACAGCACCCGCCGCAGGTTCGTGTCGATCGCCGGGACCTTCGCCCCGAACGCGAACGACGCCACCGCCGCCGCCGTGTACGGTCCGACGCCCGGCAGCTCCACCAGACCCTCGGGGGTCGTCGGCCATCCCCGATCGACGATCCGCCTGGCGGCGTCCCTGAGACGCTTCGCCCTGGCGTTGTACCCCAGGCCGGACCACAGCGCCATCACCTCCGCCAGGTCCGCGGCGGCCAGCGCCTCGACCGTCGGGAAGCGCGCGACGAAGGCCCGGTACGGTTCGACGACGCGGCTCGCCTGGGTCTGCTGGAGCATGAACTCCGAGACGAGGATCCGGTACGGGTCGGTCTCGCCCCGCCACGGCAGGGCGCGCAGGTCGCTCGTGGCGTACCACTCCATGAGCGCCCGGTTGCGCTCGGTCTCGACACGGGCGGTCATCAGCCCCCCGGCAGCGTGGTCGTGGTCGTCGTCGTGGTGGTCGTGGTCGTCGAGGTCGTGGTCGTCGTCGCCGGCGCCTCGCCGAGGAACACCCGCACCGTGGAGCCCTCGTCGACCATCGTCCCGGCGTCGGGATCCTGATCGACGACCTTGCCGACGAGCGCCGGATCGGTCGTCTCGACCGTCCCCACCTGCACCTCCTCCAAGCCCACGCCCGCCGCCGCGGCCTGCGCCTCGGAGAGATCCATCCCGTCGAACGACGGCACGGCGACCTGACGGACGACCCCGAGGCGAACCGTCACCGTCGAACCGAGATCGACGGTGACGCCGCCGACCGGATCCTGCTCCGCCACCTTCCCGACCAGGCCCGAGGCGAGGGGAACCTCCACCGCTGTCGGGTCGACCTCCAGCAGCAACCCGACCCCGTTGAGGACCTGCTCGGCCTCCAGCGACGTCATCCCGACCAATGACGGTACGGCCACCGGCTCGGGGCCCTTGGACACGAACACGGTCACCGTCGCCTCCCTCGGGACGAGGTCGCCGGCGGCGGGCTCGGTGCGGATCACGAACCCTTCGAGCACGTCGACGGAGAACTCCTCGGCCACCACGACGTTCTCGAACCCCGCCCTGGTGAGCTGCAACTGGGCGTTCTCTCCCGACAGGCCGGCGACGTTGGGGACGGTCAGCGACGACGGACCGGAGGAGACGACCAGGTCGATCGTCGTTCCCGGGGGCACCTTCTCGCCGGGTTCGGGATCCTGCCGCACCACGACGCCCTCCTCGAGGTCCTCGGTGATCTCGTAGGTGACGACCCCGACGACGAACCCCTGGGCCTCGATCCGGGCCCTGGCGATCTGCTCGGTGTCCCCGACGACCGGCGGCACCGCGAACTCCTCGGTCCCCTCCGAGACGACCATCGTGACGAACTCGCCCTTCGAGACCTCGGTGCCTGCGGGCGGGTCGGTGGCGATGACGATCCCCGCCGGAACCGCGTCGCTCGGCTCGCTGCGCTTCTTCACCTTCAGATCGACCGCCTGCAACGCCAGCGATGCCTCCTGTTCGGGTTGCAGGGTCACGTCGGGGACGGCGACGGTCGTCGCCGGAGCGGCGCCGCCGCCGGACAGCAGCCGCACCAGGATGAAGATGCCGACCGTCAGGACCGCCAGCAACCCGGCGACCGCCGCGAAGTAGGTGACATGCGACGTCTCCTCCGGAGGCGGCGTGTACGCGACGGCCCTGGCCGTCTCGTCGGGCGGGACCGTCGGCGGTGGCGCGGAGATCAACGCCGTCGGCGCCGCCGCGGCGGCGGCTCCGGCGGCGAGCGGGACCTCCCCGGCGAGGTACGACAGGAGG
>JALVQZ010000231.1 GCA_027036355.1 Acidimicrobiia bacterium
GCTAAGCTGGCGGGGGGCGGCGCCGGGGGGTGGGGCGGGTGCGGGGCGGGGTTCGGCCGGGGCTGGGTCGGGTGGCCAGGGGCGCCGATGGCCGTCCTGCTGGTGGAGGGCGGCGGCGCGGCGGTCGTGGGGATCGCGGGGTGGGTGTCGGTGCTCATGGACCGGCGCGATGGTATCGGAGAACCCGGACAAGGCGCGTCGACGGGGACCGGAGACCTCGATGGCCAGCTACGCTCGGCCCATGACGAGGAAGATCCACTCCCAGGACGTGACCGAAGGCCCGGCGCGGGCCGGAGCGAGAGCGATGCTGCGCGCCGTCGGGTTGGGCGAGGACGATTTCGCCCGTGCCCAGGTCGGTGTGGTGTCGGCCGGCAACGAGGTGACCCCATGCAACCTCACCGGACCCAAGCTGGCGCTGTTCGCCAAGGAAGGCGTGCGGGAAGCCGGTGCGGTCGGACTCGAGTTCGCCACCATCGCGGTCAGCGACGGCATCGCCATGGGCCACGAGGGCATGCGGGCCTCGCTGGTGTCGCGGGAGGTCATCGCCGATTCGGTGGAGCTCGTCATGCACGCCGAGCGGTTCGACGCGATGGTGTCCATCGCCGGATGTGACAAGTCGCTCCCCGGCATGCTGATGGCGGCGGCCCGGATGAACCTGCCCGCGGTCTTCCTGTACGGGGGCTCGAGCCTGCCGGGGCATCTCGATGGCAAGGACATCTCGATCGTCGACGTCTTCGAGGGCATCGGAGCCCGGGCGGAGGGCAAGATCGACGACCTGCAGCTGTTGCGGATCGAACAGGCGGCATGTCCCGGCGCCGGGTCGTGCGCGGGGATGTTCACGGCCAACACGATGGCGTCGGTCGGTGAGGCCATCGGCATGTCCCTGCCGGGTTCGGCGGCGACGCCGGCGGTGGCGGCCAAGCTCGAGGACTACGCCCGCAGGTCCGGAGAGGCGGTCGTGGCGCTGCTCGAGGCGGGGATCACCCCTCGCGACATCATGACCCGTGAGGCCTTCGAGAACGCCATCACCACGGTCATGGCGCTCGGCGGGTCGACCAACGCGGTCCTGCATCTGATGGCGATCGCCCACGAGGCCGGGGTGGACCTGACCCTCGAGGACTTCGACGCCATCTCTCGGCGGACTCCGCACATCGGGGACATGAAGCCCTTCGGTCGCTACCACATGGTGGACCTGTACGAGATCGGCGGGGTGCCGGTGGTGTTGCGGTCGCTGTTCGACGCCGGGTTGCTCCACGGCGACGTGATGACCGTCACCGGCAAGACGATGGCGGAGAACCTGGCGGGCGTCGAGGTTCCCGAGGGCCAGGACGTCGTGCGGTCGATCGGCGATCCGATCGCCCCCCAGGGCGGGATCGCCATCCTCCGTGGGTCGCTCGCCCCCGAGGGCGCCGTCGTGAAGATCGCCGGGATCGAGCTCGACGTCTTCGAGGGTCGGGCCCGCGTCTTCGACGATGAACGAGACGCCCTCGATACGTTGTTCGCCCACGACATCCATCCCGGCGACGTCGTCGTCATCCGCTACGAGGGGCCGAGGGGCGGCCCGGGCATGCGGGAGATGCTGGCGATCACCGCGGCGATCAAGGGGGCGGGCCTCGGCAAGGACGTGCTGTTGATCACCGACGGCCGCTTCTCGGGTGGCACGACCGGGTTGTGCATCGGGCACGTCGCCCCCGAGGCCGCCCGTGGTGGTCCGATGGCCCTCGTCGAAGAGGGCGACACGATCCGGGTCGACCTTCCGGCTCGCACCCTGGACCTGCTCGTCGACGACGCCGAGCTGGAGCGGCGTCGAGCGGTGTGGACCGCACCGCCGCCGCGGTACCCGACCGGTGCCCTGGCCAAGTACGCCAAGCTGGTCGGCTCGGCCGGACGCGGCGCCGTCTGCGGCTGAGGTGACCGCCGGACCTGTTGACACACACACACACAGCATACGATGGGTGGCGACGGGGACACGTAGGGTGTTCAGGGGGATGGGAAGGAGACGGGCCATGACCCGTGACGTGTCGGTGCTCTCGCCCCTGTCGAAGATGGCATTGAGGACGATTGCCGCCATGGTCGTTCTCGTCGGGGTACTGTTCCTGGCGAACGCTCCTGCCGAGGCGGGTGCGACGAACTGCGACTGGGGATCCGGGCAGGTGTGCCTGTACAAGAACTCGTCGTACGCGACCGGTGGCATCATCCGGTACACCGGTTCGGATAGCAACTACCAGGACTGTGAGATCCTGTGAGGGTCGCCCGGCTGGTGTCTGACCCTTGCTCTACGACTGGCCTTGGTGCCTTGGCGTTGATCTGTCGGCACCGCCGGGCGACTGCCCGTGATGCCCGACTGGTCGGGTGGGCAGTGACCGAATAGGGGCCTGCGTTCGATGCCCGTCACAGTCCTGTCCGCCCTCCCGACCAGCCGAGCCGAACCGTTCGCCTGGAAAGGGAGGCAAACAGCAATGTCCAGTGTCGCGCACATCGGGGATTCCCGGAAGATCGTGGTGGGAGTCGATACCCACAAACACGTTCACGTCGCGGTGGCTGTCGATTCGCTCGGAGTGCGTCTCGGCCACACGTCGATTCCGGTCGACTCTGGCGGATACCGCCAACTCGGAGAGTGGTCCGAGACATGGGGTCCCATCGAGGCGTTCGGGATCGAAGGGACCGGCAGCTACGGCGCAGGATTGACCAGCTACCTGCGTCGGCAAGGTCACCGGGTCGTCGAGGTGAACCGGGGTGACCGTCGTGGCCGTCGAGCCAACGGCAAGTCTGACACCCTCGACGCTGAAGCCGCTGCTCGGGCAGTGCTCAACGGCACCGCCGCAGCAATCCCCAAGACCGCCGACGGAGCCTGCGAGATGATCCGCCAGATCAAGGTGGCACGCGATACCGCCGTGAAGGCCCGCACAGCGGCGATCATCACCCTCAAGCAGCTCGTCGTCAACGCCCCCGCCGCCCTCAGAGAGACTCTCGACAGCCTCAGCGACAAGGCGCTCATCGACCGGTGTGCAGCCTTCCGACCAGGCAAGATCGTCAACCCCACCGCCTCGGTCAAACACTCACTGCGCGCAACCGCCCGCCGCTGGCTCGACCTTGCCGACGAGATCCGCACCCACGACCGTCTGCTGGATCAGCTCACCCAACAGGCCGCCCCCACCCTGCGGGAAGGATTCGGGATCGGCCCTGACACCGCCGCCGAGATGCTCATCGTCTTCGGCGACAACCCCGACCGCATCCACTCCGAAGCCGCCTTCGCGAAACTCTGCGGCACCTGCCCTGTGCCGGCCTCCTCGGGGATGACCAACCGCCATCGTCTCTCCTGGGGCGGCCACCGGCAAGCCAACGCCGCCATCTACCGCACCGTGATCGTCAGGATGCGCCACCACCAGCCCACCATCGACTACGTCATCCGGCGCACCGCCGAAGGGCTCTCGAAACGAGACATCATCCGCTGCCTCAAACGCTACGTTGCCCGCGAGATCTACCGACGAGTCATGACCGACCACCGCCAACAGGCCAACCAGGCCGCCTGACCCACCATTCTTGACATATAGGGGCGTCAACGCCATGGCCGAATCCTTCTTCGCTACCTTGCAGCTCGAGCTGTTGGATCGGCGCCGGTGGGAGACCCGCCATCAGCTCGCCCAGGCGATCTTCGAATACATCGAAGCGTTCTACAACCCCGAAAGGAGGCACTCCGCCCTCAACTACCTGTCACCCATCGACTACGAACAGCGCCACCGCCGCATCGAGGCGGTAGCGTGACCACCAACCCAAACGTTCCGGGAAACCGGGGGAAGGTCAGTGGGATGGCTCGGCTTCGATCGACGATCGCGCCCAGTTCGGATCGATCATGGACGACGTGATGACCAACGAGATCGAGAGAAAGACCACCGTTCTCACAACGAAGGTCACCTACCACATCAATTGGTCACTCACGTATCCATACGTCGACATCTCTTGGTGGGCTGCCGATCTCCCCGTCGGTCTCGGTGGCGACGCCGTCTGCAAGGTCTATCTGAGCGGCTCGTCCTGCGACCACTCTCACGTCCGGTTCGACGATGACGCGGGTCAAACACCCGCAAGTAAGCGGCAGAAGGTATGCCACGAGATCATGCACACTCTCGGCGCCGATGACGGCTCTTCGAACGGCGGCTGTATCGGTGGTGGACCGGATGGAACCCTGAACTCTCACGACATCAGCCACATCAACAGCACCTATGGCCATTGACTGGACCACCGTGATGATGGAGACACGCTTTCGGAGATTCCTCCGTCCCGCGACGATCGCGACCCTGCTCGTGGCTCTCACCGTTGCGACCGCGGGTTGCTCGAAGACCTCCGCCGACCCCCTCCCCTACGACCCAGAAACCGAGGTGCTCGTTTCGGCCTCGACGTACGAGAACTACGCCACGGTGGACGAGATGGTTCGCGGCAGTGATCTCATCGCGCGTGGCATCGTCACGGGCTGGGAGCCGGGGCGCATCATCCCCGGGGGAGAGGAATCGACAGAACTCATCACGGTGACGGTGCGGATCATCGACGTGTTGCAAGGAACGGCCCGCGTCGGAGACACCGTCTCATTCCCATGGGAAGCCTGGGAACTTCGCAGTGACGAAACAAGAGGACGAATCCGGCTTGTCGAAGGGATCCGAGTCCCGGAACCAGGCAACGAGCTCGTCTTGTTCCTCCGGGATCTCCCAGACGACCAGGAACGCGCGATGAAGGTCCGACCGACTCACTACCTCGCGACCTTCGACGGGATCTTCGACGTCCGCGGCGACAAGATCGTGTCGTCCCTGATCGATCGCTCGAACGGCGAATCTCCTCGGGTAGGAATCCAGTTGAGCGGGCTGAGCTACGAGGAACTCAAGGCACTAGTGGCGAATCGATAGTCGACAGCTTGATTGCATCCCTCGACGATCCCCACGTAGTCTGATCTCTCTCCACAAGCATAGGGTGACAGAGATCCCGTGACCGACTACGCAGCCGCCTATCGAGAGGCGAGGGCGGACCTCGTCGCCATCGCCGCCACCCTCGACGCCGACGAACTCGCACAGGTGGTCCCGGCCACCCCGGCGTGGACCGTCAAGGACGTGTACGCGCACGTGACCGGCGTCGCCGCCGATACCGTCGCCGGCAACCGGGAGGGTGCCCCCGGAGAGGCGTGGACCGCGGCCCAGGTCGCTGCCCGTCGGGACATGACGCTCGCCGAGATCCTCGCCGAGTGGGAGCTCGCCGGAAGCGCCCTCGAGGAGCTCCTCGCCAGGGAGGGAGGACGATGGCGGGCCGCCGTCGTCGACGCCTGGACCCACGGCCAGGACGTGCGCAACGCGGTGGGACGTCCCGGCAACCGCCACGGCGACGGGCTCCGGCTGGCCGCCGGGGCGGCGCGGGTGGCCGGCCCTCGGCTCTCGAACGCCGGCCTCGGCGCGCTCCGGATCGTCGCGGAGCCCTTCGAGTTCGTCGTCGGCGACGGGGACCCGGCGGCCACCGTCACCGTCGACGCCTACGAGCTGGCCCGAGCCGCCTTGGGGCGGCGGAGCCACGAGCAGATGGCGGCATGGCGCTGGACCGCGGATCCCGCCCGGTACGTGGCCCACTTGACCGTCTTCCCGGCCCGGGAGACCCCGCTGTACGAGTAGCGTGGATCCACCAGCGCGAGAGGACCACGTGGAGTACGCCATCCAGGCCGTCGGGGACTACGACGAGCTGCTCGAGGTGACCCGGTTCAGCGAGGAACGGGGCCTGCCCGCCTTCGCCGTTCCCGATCACTACCTGTACGCCACCGACCCGCAGGGAGCCGCCGATGCCCCGGCTCCCGACGTGTTCGTCCAGCTCTCGGCTCTGGCCCGCGAGACCACCGCCCTGCGGCTCGTCGTGCTGGTGTCCCCCATCACGTTCCGGCACCCCGCGGTGCTGCTCAAGATGGGCATCGAGATCGACCGGCTCTCGGGAGGTCGGTTCACCCTCGGGGTCGGCACCGGCTGGATGGTCGAAGAGCACGAGGTGTTCGGGTTCCCCTTCCCTCCGCTCACCGAGCGGTTCGCGATGCTCGAGGAGGCCCTCGGCTACCTCCGCGCCGGCCTCGCCGACGAACCGGTCGGCTTCTCCGGTGAGCGGTACCGCCTCGAGGCGTGGCCGATCGTGCCGCGACCGATCGACCTGCGTCTGCTCGTCGGCGGGGTCGGTCCGAGACGCACCCCGGATCTGGCGGGACGCTACGCCGACGAGTTCAACGCCTTCTACGGACCCGGCCTCGACGAGCGGATCGCACGGGCCCGGCGGGCTGCCGCCGAGGCAGGACGCGACCCGGAGCGCCTGTTCGTCTCCACGGTGACGTGGGTCGTCGGCGCCGAGACGTCGTCCGGCATCGACGCACAGATCGACCGTATCGCCCAACGGCGACACGTCGAACGCGCCCAGCTCGACGAGCAGCTCCGGCGCCGCAACGCCCTGGTGGGAACCTACGACGAGCTCCGTCGGGAGATGGCGCGGCTCGCCGAGCTCGGTGTCGGTCGCTTCTACCTCCAGGGCGGGTTCGATCCGGACGCGACGCCGAGACTCCTCGACGCGCTCGCCGTCTGAAGGGGACCGGTACCCTGCGCCCATGACCGAAGCGCTCGTCGTCGACCTCGGAACGCCCGTCCATGTCGTCGACCACGGCGGAGACGGTCCGCTCGTGATGCTCGTGCATGGTCTGGGCGGTTCGGCCGCCAATTGGATCACCGTCGCCGATCGGATCGCCGCCGCCGGCTACCGGGTGATCGCCCCAGACCTCGCCGGGTTCGGGATCACTCCGCCCGGCGAACGCGGAGCGTCCGTCGACGCGAACGCCGAGCTGGTGGCCGATCTCGTCGACCACTTCGACGCCGGGCCGGCAACGCTGGTCGGCAACTCGATGGGAGGGCTCGTGTCGATCCTCGCCGCCACCCGGTTCCCCCGAGACGTCTCCGCCTTGGTGCTCGTCGACCCGGCCCTCCCGCTGCCATCGGTCCGACCCCCCGATCCCGAGGTCGCCCTGAAGCTCATCGGCCCACTCGTTCCCGCCCTCGGAGGCCCGGCCATGCGTGCCTACCGGGCGACGCACTCTCCCGAGTCGGAGACCAACGAGACGCTGGCCATGTGCACGGCCGACCCGACCTCGGTCGCCCCCGAAGCGAGAGCCGCGATGGTCGAGATGAACCGGATCCGTCGCACCCTCGACTGGTCCGTACCGGCGTTCCTCGACGCCGACCGCTCGATCGCCCGGTACGTGTTCAACAAGCGGCGCTTCCGCAAGATGCTCCATGCCGTCAGCCAGCCGACCTTGCTGCTCGAAGGGGAGGAGGATCGACTCGTGCCCCTCGACGCGGCCCGCTGGGCGGCCGCCGAGCGGCCCGACTGGACGTTCGTCACACTCGACGGCGTCGGTCATC
Organism: Acidimicrobiia bacterium; assembly: GCA_027036355.1. Taxonomy (GTDB): domain Bacteria; phylum Actinomycetota; class Acidimicrobiia; order Spongiisociales; family UBA5794; genus JALSQW01. Next base: position 7,419 of record JALVQZ010000231.1, read on the forward strand.
TCCCCATGTTGGAGGACCCCGATCGCTTCCTCGAGGTCGTCATGCCGTGGCTCGGGGAGCATCGCTGATCGCCGCCGTATCCTTCGGACATGCGGATCGCGCTCGCCGGTGACACGATGCTCGGCCGCAAGGTCGCAGAGCGGCTCCTCGAGGAAGGACCGGCGGGACTGTTCGCCCCCGAGATCGTCGAGATCACCCGCGACGCCGACGCCTTCGTCCTCAACCTCGAGTGCTGCATCTCCGAACGTGGCCGGCCGTGGCCCGACCCGAACAAGCCCTTCTTCTTCCGCGCCCCTCCGGCGGCCGTCGAGGTGCTCACGCTGCTCGGGGTCGACGCCGTCACCCTAGCCAACAACCATGCCCTCGACTTCGGCTACGAGGCCCTCGCCGACACCCTCGAGCTGGTGCGCGGCGCGGGGATCGCCACGGTCGGCGCCGGTCACGACCTGGCCGAAGCCCGTTCGTCGACGGTCCTCGACGTCGACGGAACCAGCCTCGAGATCATCGGTGTCGCCGACCATCCCGCCGATTTCGCCGCCACCGACGACCAGCCGGGGATCGCCTACGCCGACCTGTGGAGCGGCGAGGTGCCCGCCTGGTTGACCGATGCCGTGGCCGCCGCCCATGCCCGATCCGACGTGACCCTCGTCACTCCCCACTGGGGGCCGAACATGGTGCCCCGTCCGCTCCCCCACGTCCGGGCCGCGGCGAGAGCGTTCGTCGACGCCGGTGCCGACCTCGTCGCCGGACACTCCGCCCACGTGTTCCACGGGATCGCCCGGCCCGTGCTGTTCGACATGGGCGACTTCATCGACGACTACGCCGTCGACCCGATCCTCCGTAACGACCTCGGCGTCTTGTTCATCGTCGACGTCGACGCCGACGGCCTTCACCGTGTCGAGGCCATCCCGGTCTTCCTCGACTACTGCTTCACGAGACTCGCCGTTGCCGAGGAATGGTCATGGATCGCCCGCCGCTACGCCGAAGCCTGCGCCGAGTTCGGCACCGAAGTGACCGTCGAGGACGGTCGTCTCGTCGCGACCTGGTGAGCCCTCGGGGAAGACGGCGCGCTACGCCCCGTCGGCCATGACGCCTTCGGCCTCGTCGGGATCCGGGAGCTCCGACGATTCCCGTTCGAACTCGATGGCCGCCTGGGCGGCGGCGAGGCGGGCGATCGGCACCCGGAACGGCGAGCACGACACGTAGTCGAGACCGAGACGATGACACAGCGCGATCGAACGGGGTTCCCCGCCGTGTTCGCCGCAGATGCCCGCCTCCAGGTCGGGGCGAGCTTCCCGTCCCCGTTCGAGGGCGATCTGCATGAGCCTCCCCACCCCGTCGGGGTCGATCGTGAAGAACGGGTTGTCGGTGAGGATCCCCTGGGTCAGGTACTCGATGAGGAACCCTCCCTCGGCGTCGTCGCGCGAGATGCCGTAGGTCATCTGGGTGAGGTCGTTGGTTCCGAACGAGATGAACTCGGCGAACTCGACGATCTGGTCGGCGGTGAGGGCCGCCCGGGGAACCTCGATCATCGTCCCGAACTTGTAGTCGATCTCCAGCCCATGTTCCTGCATGACGGTGCGTGCTTCCTCCTCGAGCACGCCGCGCTGCCGTTCCAGTTCGGCCGCGTCGGACGTGAGCGGGATCATCACCTCGGGCTTGGCGACGACACCCTCCTTGGTGACCTCGCAGGCCGCTTCGATGATCGCCCGCACCTGCATCCGGGTGAGAGCCGGACGGAGGATCCCCAACCGGACCCCCCGCAAACCCAGCATGGGGTTGACCTCCCGCAGCGCCTCGACCCGTTCGAGGAGCCGGTCCTTCTCCTCGATCTCGGCCAGGAGATCGTCCATCTCCTTGAGCGTGCCGGCGTTGCGGAGCCGGATCTTCAGGTCGGCGAGCTCCTTGGTGAGCTGCCCCCACCCGGGGAGGAACTCGTGCAGCGGGGGATCGATGAGCCGGATGATCACCGGATAGCCGTCCATCGCCCGGAACAGACCGGCGAAATCCTCCCGTTGGAACGGCAACAACGCCTTGAGTGCGTCGCGGCGCTCGGCCGTGGTCTCCGCGGTGATCATCCGCTGCATGTGGGGGAGACGATCGGGCTCGAAGAACATGTGCTCGGTCCGGCACAGGCCGATCCCATGAGCCCCGTACCGACGGGCGCGTTCGGCATCGACCGGGTAGTCGGCGTTGGCCCACACGTCGAGTGTCCGGATCTCGTCGGCCCACTCGAGGAGCGTCGTCAACCACCGGTCGGCGATGTCGGGGACCTTCGTCTCCAGCTTGCCGACGTACACGTCGCCCTCGGTGCCGTCCACCGAGATCCATTCCCCCTCGTGGATCACCCGGTCGCCGACGGTCATCGTTCGCTCCGTCAGATCGATCTCCAGGTCCGACGCCCCGACCACCGCCGGCTTGCCGAACTGGCGAGCGACCAGGGCCGCGTGGCTGGTCCGCCCGCCACGGCTCGTCACGACGCCCTCGGCGGCGAGCATCCCGTGAACGTCGTCTGGTTTGGTCTCGGGCCGGGCGAGCACGACGGGTTTGCCCTCGGCCGCCCACTTGACGGCCTGCTCCGGATCGAACGCCACCATACCGACGGCGGCGCCGGGCGACACGTTGAGACCGCCGGTCAGGCGACGCCCGGTACGGGCGGCGTCCTCCTTCGAGGACGCCGCGAACTGGGGATGCATGAAGAAGTCGACGTGCTCGGGACGGACCCGCACGAGCGCCTCCTGCTTGGAGATCAGACCCTCGTCGACCATGTCGACCGCGACCCGCACCGCGGCTTGCGCCGTGCGTTTGGCGTCGCGGGTCTGGAGCAGCCACAGGGTCCCCTGTTCGATGGTGAACTCCATGTCCTGCATGTCCCGGTAGTGCCGTTCGAGGGTCTCGGCGTAGCCGGCCAGCTCCTGATAGGCCTCCGGCATCTCTCTGGAGAGCTCCTCGATCGGTTTGGTCTGCCGGATCCCGGCCACGACGTCCTCACCTTGCGCCTTGGTCAGGTAGTCGCCTTCGAGCTTCGGCTCGCCGGTCGTGGCGTTGCGGGACATGGCGACGCCGGTCGCCGAATGCTCGTCGCGGTTGCCGAACACCATCGTCTGGACGTTCACGGCGGTGCCCAGGTCGTGGGGGATCCCGGACGCGTTGCGATAGTCCACGGCCCGTCTGCCGTTCCACGACCGGAAGACCGCGTCGATCGCCAGCCGGAGCTGTTCGTTCGGGTCGGTGGGGAACGGGCGGCCCGTACGTCGGGCGACGATGTCCTTGAAGCGGCGCACCGCTTCGACGAGGTCCTCGACGCCGAGCTCCGCGTCGGTCGCCACCCCTCGACTCTCGCGGAGCTCGGTGAGCACCTCCTCGAACGGCTCGGTGTCGACCCCGAGGACCACCGACGCGAACATCTGGATGAGCCTCCGGTACGAGTCGTAGGCGAACCTGGCGTCGTCGAAGAGGTCGGCCATCGATGCCGCCACCTCGTCGTTCATCCCGATGTTCAAGACCGTGTCCATCATCCCCGGCATCGAGAACTTGGCGCCCGACCGGCACGACACGAGCAGCGGCTCGGACGGATCGCCGAACCGTTTGCCCGTCGCCTCCTCGACGCGGGCGAGGGCGGCGGCGATCTGGGCGTCGGCGCCCTCGGGCATCCGGCCGTCGTGGGCCAGGAAGGCGTTGCAGGCTTCGGTCGTGATGGTGAACCCGGGGGGCACGGGGATCCCGATCCTGGTCATCTCGGCCAGGTTCGCCCCTTTACCTCCGAGAAGCCCCCTCACCGCCTCCCAGTCACCACCGACCGCTTTCTCCGCCAGATCGACCTCGTCGAAGGCGTACACCCACTTCGTCATCGCCGTCACTCCTCACCGGGAAGATCACGCCTGGTGTCGGCAGTGTGGTCGACGGCGCGTCGCCCGTCCAGAGGAATCCGGCCCGAGTTCCGTCCCCTACGGACCTCTCGGGGGTACATTGCGCACGATCATGACCGCGATCCGCTCCGCTGCGCTGCTCGGCCTCGCCGTGGTCCTCGGCGCCTGCACGAAGGCCGCCGCGGCGCCGGGCCAGCCGTCGACGGACTTCGATCAGCTCCAGCCGCTCCCCGCGGTGACGGCGCCCACCACCACCACCACGACCACGTCGACGACGATCCCGCCGCCGGTCGACACGCCGCCGCGGCGGATCGTCATCAACGGCACCGGCGACGTCAACCTCGATCCGACCTTCGTCCGCACCTTCCCGAGGACCGGCTACGAGGACGCCTGGACCGGGCTGTTCGGACTGTTCGGAACCGACGACCTGACCGTCGTCAACCTCGAGTGCGCCGCGTCGAACCTGGGGACCGCGTGGGAGAAGCCATGGAACTTCCGGTGCGATCCCGATGCGTTGCCGTCGATGGCCGCCGCCGGCGTCGACGTGGCGAACCTCGCCAACAACCATTCGATGGACTACGGGTTCGATGCGATGCTCGACGCCAAGCGCAACCTCGAGGCGGTCGGCATCGCTCCGGTCGGCACCGGGGCCGATGCCGACGAGGCGTACGCGCCCGCCCTGTTCGAGATCGGCGGCCGCACGGTGGCCGTCCTCGGGGGAGGCGGCGTCCATCCCGAGACGGGGAGCTGGATCGCCACCGACGATCGGCCTGGCATGACCAACGGTGACGACACCGAAGCGATGGTCGAAGCGATCCGCGCCGCCGACGAGATCGCCGACATCGTCATCGTGACGATCCACTGGGGCGAGGAAGGCACCACCCGACCTCGACCGTTCGAGATGCGCCAAGCGGAAGCGTTCATCGATGCCGGCGCCGACGGGATCTTCGGACACCACCAACACCGGCTCCAACCGCTCGGTTGGTACAAGGGCAGGCCGATCGCCTGGGGCCTGGGGAACTTCGTCTGGCAGGCCTTCCCGGCGGAGGCGAAACGGACCGCCGTCGCCCAGTTCGTGTTCGAACCCGACGGGCGCGTCGGCGCCTGCCTGCTTCCCGTCGTCATCGAGCGAACCGGCCATCCGGTCCTGCAGCCCGGCTACCGCGGACCCTGCGCCCCCGACGGTCCGTCCTAGCATCGCCGATCATGGGACGAAGGATCTGGGGCATCGTGCTGGCGGCGACGGTCGTCGTCGCGGCATGCTCGCCGCCCGGCGCGACGCCCCAAGCGCCTCCGACGATCTACATGGTGCCGCGTTCGGTGCCCGACGGTTGGGGGCCGGTCTCGGCGGCGATCCCGTCGCCGTCGACCACGACGCAGACCTACCTGCCGTCGAACGTGTCGGGCTTCGCCCTCCCGGGACCGGGGATGCGACTGACGATCACCGAGGACTCGACCTTCGACGCGGCGGTGGCCGAGGTCGAGCGAGCCTACGACGGGCCCTTCGAGATCGCCGCCGGCAAGATCCGGGGGCGGCCTGCGGAGATCGTCGTCTGGGGCGCCCAAGGACCGGTGGCGGTCGTGGTCGACGAAGGCGACGGCATCGTCTCGACCCTCCTCGGCGGCGGACTCACGGCCCAACAGTCGGTGGCCATCGACGAGAGCCTGACCCCCGTCACCGCCGACGAGTTCACGCTGTTCGCCAGCCGGTGAGCGCCCGGGCCCCAGCGGTGACCGTCCGGTAGACTCGGCCCCGAAGGGGGCTCCATGGGTGCCATCGTCGCCGTCGCCAACCAGAAGGGCGGAGTGGCCAAGACCACGACCGTCCACAGCCTCGGTGCTGCCCTGGCCGAACGCGGACGTCGGGTGCTCCTGGTCGATCTCGACCCCCAGGCCTGCCTGACGTACGCCGTCGGAGCCGACCCGGACGACCTGGGGATCACGGTCCACGACGTCATGGTCGGCCGGGCCAAGGCCGACGAGGCGATCATCGACGTCGGGGAGCTCCACGTGCTGCCGTCGTCGATCGATCTCGCCGGCGCCGAGATCCACCTGCTCACCAAGACGGGTCGCGAGTTCGTGCTCCGTCGGGCGCTGAAGCCGGTCGCGGGGGACTACGACCTCACGTTCATCGATTGCGGCCCGTCGTTGGGGATCCTGACGATCAACGGGCTGACCGCGGCGACCCATGTGCTCGTCCCGTTCCAAGCCGAGACGCTGAGCCACCGCGGCGTCGGACAGCTCCTCGAGACCATCGACGACGTGCGTGCCTACACCAACGAGGACCTCCGCGTCCTGGGTGCGGTCGCCACGATGTTCGACGCCCGAACCCGCCTGTCACGCCGGGTCCTCGAGGACGTCGCACAGATCCACGGGCTCGACGTCCTCGAGCCCCCGATCCCCCGCTCGGTCCGGGTCGCCGAGGCGCCCGGCCGCGGCCGGTCCGTCCTCGACCATGCCCGCCGGTCGAAACCGGCCGAAGCGTACCGCGAGCTGGCCGCGACGATCGAGGCGAGGTTGTGAGCGGCGGATCGGCGCGGCGTGACGACCCGCTGGGCAAACGGGCCCTGTTCGAGACGCCGCCGGTGCGGCCGGAAGATCCGCTGGAGGACGACCCGCTGATCGTCGCCGAACAATCCGACGGTCGCGATGCCCTCTTCTCGACGGGACCGCATCAACCCGGCACGGTGGTGGTGGAATGCTCCCACTGTGGGGTGCGAAGCCGTATCCCGCTCGTGGAGGCGGCGGTGCGGATCCTCGCCATCTCCCTGTGGTTCCCCGGCAAGCCGTACAGCCGGTGGATCCAGTGCCCGAGCTGTCAGCGCCGGGCCTGGTGCAAGATCGAGTGGCTCGGCTGAGAGGCCGGTCCCGAGGGACGCCTGGAGGCGATCAGCCGAGCCGGTCGAGGAAGCGACGGCGGTCGACGACGACGCGGGTGTGGCCGCCGGCGGCGACGACGGCGCCGTCCTGGCGGACCTCGACCCGGAACCGCACGGACCGGCCCTCCCTGCCGACCACCGTCGCCGAGGCGACGACGACCGACCCGACCGGGCTGGGAGCGATGTGGCGAAGATCGATCTCGGTCCCGACCGACGTCGAGGCGTCGTCCATCTCATCGGCGATGGCGGCGACGGCGGCGGCTTCGACCAGCGCGACGACCCGCGGGGTCCCCAGGACGGGAACGTCGCCGCTCCCGAGGGCGATGGCGGTGTCCTCGTCGGTGACGACCACCTCGACCGACGCATGCTGTCCGATCTCGACCATGCGGGCAGCGTAGTTCTCCCATACGCGGTAGGTTCGCCCGCGGAGGTACCCATGCAGACACGTCGGGAAGGCACGGTTCACGTCCTCGACTTCGGCGATGGAGAGAACCGGGTGGATGCGTCGTTCATCGCCGAGTTGTCCGCCGCGGTCGACGCCGTCGAGGCGAGCCCTCGGCCGCGGGCGCTGGTCACGACCGGATCGGGGCGCTTCTACTCGAACGGTCTCGACCTGGAGCGGATCCGGGCGCTGCCGCCCATCGAGGCGGCCCGAACGCTCTCGACGTTCGACCAGCTCCTCGGCCGTCTCCTCGCCGCCCCGTTCGTGACCGTCGCCGCCATCAACGGGCACTGCTACGCCGCCGGGGCACTGGTCGCCCTCGCTCACGACTTCCGGGTCATGCGGGTCGATCGCGGCTACTTCTGCCTCCCGTCGGTGGACGTGGGGATCCCGTTCACGACCGGCATGACCCGCCTCGTGACGGCCAAGATCCCGCCGCCGCTGTCCCAGACGCTGGTGGTGTCGGGGTCCCGGATCGGCGGGGCCGAAGCGCAACGCGGTGGCGCCGTGCACGAAGCGGTCGCCGCCTCCGACGTGCTACCGCGAGCCGTCGCGCTCGCCGAGGAGCTCTCGGACAAGGATCCCGAGACGCTCGGCACGATCAAGCGCCGCATGTACCAGCCGGTCCTCGAGCACATCGAGACGTCCTGAGCCGGTGCGTCACCCGATCGATCTCGCCGGCGGCCTGATCGTTGCGCGCGGTCCCCGCAGCCTTCGGTTCTTCCAGGACGGGTGGGGGGACCCGTCGGTGCTCGCCAACCTGTCGCTTCCGTCGGAGACGCCGGTCCCGGTGGAGCTCGTCGTGTCCGACGTGCGCGAACGCGACGGGCTGAGACGAACGACCGCGACGTTCAGGTCGCCTCATGCGGAGCACCTCGGGGACCGCTCGGGTCCTGGCGTCGTCCACCGGATCGAGCCGGCAGGGGACTGCGACCGGATCGTCGTCCTGATGGCGGCGTGGAACGAGCACGACCCGAAGGCCCGTTCGTCGATCGCGGAGATCCTCGCCAGGCGCCACGGCATCGGGTCGTGGATCCTGGTGAATCCGTTCTACGGCACACGGCGACGCGGCTCGGGCCAACCCATCGCCACCGTGTCGGACTTCTTCGTGATGGGTGCAGCGGCGGTGGCCGAAGGCCGAGCCTTGCTGGCCACCGTCGCCGCCGCAGGTCGCCGAGCGGGCGTCTCGGGCTACTCGATGGGCGGCAACGTCTCCGCGTTGGTGGGGGCGACGACGCCGTTCCCGGTGGCCGTGGCTCCCCTGGCCGCGTCCTACTCGCCGGCCCCGGTCTGCCTCGACGGTGTGCTGCGGGGCGGGATCGCCTGGGAGGCGCTCGGCGGCGGATCATCGGCCGCCGGGCGGCTCCGCGACCTGATGCTCGAGGCTTCGGTGCTCCGCTTCGAGCCGGAGCCGCATACGGCGGCTGCGGTCATGGTGGCGGCCCGTTCGGACGGGTACGTGCCGGTGGAGGCGACGCGGACCTTGCATCGGCATTGGCCCGGGTCGGTGCTGCGAGTGGTCCCGGGCGGCCATGCCACGCTCGTGTGGTTCCGCAAGAAGCTGCTGGCCGAAGCGATCGCGGAGGCGTTCCGGCGGACGTTCGGGACGCGGAGGGGGCATCGTTCGGGGCGTCCTCGACCGGGGCGCTGACCCGGCGGGTGCCGACACCGTCGGGTACAATGATGGGGTACACGAGGTGCGCCGGTCCACGATGACCGGACCTCCGGTCGTCGTCTCCGACCGGCACTGCTGCACACGGAAGGAGGCGTGACATGTACGTGTTCGCAACCGTCCTGTTGTTGGGTCTCGCCGTGTGGGCGGTCGCGATGATCGTCGAGCGCTGGCTGTCGATCGCTCCCGAGATCTGGGCGATCGTGTTCGTCGGCCTCGGCGTCGGAGCGGCCTGGCTGGCGGATTTCGATGTCTTCACCCTGTGGGGCATCGGCGTCCGTTCGGCGTGGATCGGCACGACCCTGACCGGCCTGGCCATCGCCGGGACCGCCTACTTCTGGCGGGAGGCGATCGGTGTCCTGGCGGGGCTCTTCCGCAAGTACTCCGACGAGGCGGCCGAGATGGAGTCCAAGCACGGTCTGCGTCGCGTCGCTTGAGGCGCAACGGCGGGGTTCCCGACTCGGCGGGACCTCGGATCCTGGGGTCGGCGCCACCGCGGCCCGGCCCCGGGTCCCTTCGTCGAGACCGTTCGTCGTCCTGTGGGGCCCACCGGTCCCATCCCCCGACCATCGCCCACCCGATCTAGTGCCCTCGTGCTTGACAAAACTGAGTGGAATACGCTAAGGTTCTCTTAGGTTCTGAGAGATAGAAACGACTGTTTCGGGTGAGGAGGTGAGTTCAGATGCAGATGGTTCGATTCGATCCGTTCGGGATGCTCCGCGAGTTCGATCGGATGCTCGAAGGCGAGGCGCAGGTGGAGCGCACCTGGGTGCCCCGCATCGATGCGTTCAGCGAGGACGGCAAGCTCGTCGTCCGGGCCGAGGTCCCCGGTGTCAAGCCCGAGGACATCGACGTCACCGTCGAGGACGGCAAGCTCGTCATCTCCGGCAAGCGGCACTTCGAGACCGAGACCGATCAGGCCGGGTGGCATCGCAAGGAGATCTTCGAAGGCGAGTTCAAGAGGACGCTGTTCCTCCCCGACTCCGCGGATCTCGACAAGATCGAGGCGAAGACCCGCAACGGGATCCTCGAGGTCGTCATCCCGATGATGGCCGAGGCGCTTCCCAAGAAGGTCTCCGTCAAGGTCGAGGAGTGATCCCGACCGCGATCTGAACCCGAAGCCCGGCCCTCCTCCCTCCCGGGGCCGGGCTTCGCCGCGTCCTCACCCGGCGACGGCCATACTTGGCGGCGAGGAGGACCATGCGTCCGAGGCGACCCACATCGACACCATCGACGGGCCGGTCCGCCTGTCGAGCCCCGACCGGGTCGTGTTCCCCGATCGGGGCTGGACCAAACGTGACGTCGCCGAACACTTCGCCCGCTGCGGCCCGGGTGCCCTGCGCGGTGTCCAGGACCGCCCGACGATGCTGAAACGGTGGCCCCGGGGTGTCGCCGGCGATCCCTTCTACACCAAACGAGCTCCGAAGGGAGCCCCTCGGACCGTCGACGTGCGCTTCCCGTCGGCGCGCCCCGGCACGATGATCCTGCCCGGCTCGGTGGCCGACGTGGTGTGGATGGCCCAGATGAACGCCCTCGACCTCCATCCGTGGAACGCCCGCGTCCCGGATCTCGAGCACCCCGACGAACTCCGCATCGACCTCGATCCGACCGACGGCTTCGGTTTCGCCCACGCCCGCGAGGTGGCGGCGACGATCCGCGACCTCCTCGCCGAGCTGGGACTCGTCGGCTGGCCCAAGACCAGCGGCAACCGCGGGATCCACATCTACGTGCGGATCCGAACCGAGTGGGACTTCTTCGAGGTCCGCCGAGCGGGCCTGGCACTCGCCCGCGAGGTCGAGCGCCGCAACCCGCTGGCGACGACCTCGTGGTGGAAGGAGGAACGCCGCGGGGTCTTCATCGACTACAACCAGAACGCCAGGGACAAGACCGTCGCCTCTGCCTACTCGGTGCGCCACACCGGCCTCGTGTCGACGCCGTTCCGATGGGACGAACTGGCGACGATCGATCCCGCCGACTTCGACATGATGGCCTTCCGGGACCGCTGGGACGATGTCGGCGATCTCACCGAGGGGATCGACGCCGCCGCCGGACGACTCGACCGGCTGCTGGAGCTGGTCGCCGCCGACGACGAGCGGGGTCTCGGCGACGCGCCCTGGCCACCCCACTATCCGAAGCAGCCCGGCGAGCCGCCGCGGGTGCAACCGTCTCGGCGCCGCGACGGTGACGGTGGATGAGCCCGGCGAAGATGGACACCGTCAACCCGAGACCTGATCGACACGGTCGCGTCGACCAGTCGGATCTCACCGCCCCGACGGTGCGAACATCTGGTCGAACCCGGGACCGTCGAGCGGTTCGAGCTGGTCCATCGTGCAGTCGGCGGCGTCCTTGTCCGGACGCCAGCGTTCGAAGCGCGTGGCGTGGCGGAACCGTCCACCGGTGAGCTGGTCGTAGCTCACCTGGATCACCACCCCGGGCCGTACCGGGACCCACGACCGGTCCTCGGCGCCGGCCCATCGAGATCCGCCGCCTGGCCTGCGGACGTCCTGCCCGAAGGCGTCGTCGGCGCGGAGCTCCTCGAACAGCCGCAACATCTCGACGCGATCGTGATCGGAGAACCCGGAGCAGTGCCCGACGAAGTGCAGCTCACCGGCGGCGTCGTAGATGCCGAGGAGGAGCGAGCCGATCTTGTCGCCGTCCTTGTGCACCCGGTAGCCGCCGACGACGCAGTCGACGCTGCGGCGGTGCTTGATCTTGACCATCTCACGCTTGCCCTCCACGTAGCGCCCATCGAGGCGCTTGGCGACGATCCCGTCGCAGCCCGCGGCCTCGAATGTCTCGAACCACCGTCGAGCCTCGGCGACGTCGGTGGTCGATGGCGTCAGGTGCCACGGATCGGGGAGGGACACCGCGAGCCGCTCGAGCCGTCTCCGGCGTTCCTGGAACGGAACGTCGCGGAGGTCGTCTCCGCGATCGACGACGAGGTCGAAGGCGACCAACCGAGCCGGGGTCTCGACGGCGAGTCGGTCGATCCGGCTCTGGGCGGGATGGATCCGGTTCTGGAGGGCGTCGAAGTCGAGGCGGTCGTCGACGACGACCACGACCTCCCCGTCGACGACGGTCCCGCCGGGCAGCCCGGCGACGGCCCCGACGAGCTCGGGGAAGTACCGGAGGAGCGGCTTGGCGTTACGGGAGTCGAGTCGGGGCGGAGCGTTCCATGCGAGGGCGCGGAAGCCGTCCCATTTCGGCTCGTAGGACCAGTGCGGTCCCTCGGGCCAGACGGTCCGGACCCTCGCCTCCATGGGGGCGATCGGTGGAGAGAGGGGAAGGCTCACCCCCCGACCCTATCGCCTTCGTCTCGTGAGGGGCCTCAGGAGGGGGTCAGCTCCCCGGCGCGGATGGGCACGTCCAACCAGTTGTCGTACGGCGGCAAGGCGCACGAGTAGGCCTCGTCGTAGGCACAGAAAGGGTTGTAGGCGAGGTTGAAGTCGACGACGACGGTGCCGTCGTCGTCGGGCTCGAGGTCGAGGTAGCGACCGGCGCCGTAGGTCTCCTTGCCGGAGGTGGCGTCACGGAACGGTAGGAAGAGTCCGGGATGGCCGGTCGAGTACACGGCCAACCGGACCTCCGTCCCGTCGACGGGCAGGGCGATCTCGCCGACCTTGTGGTAGACGCGTTCCTGTCCGTCGGTGGTGCCGATCGTGACCGGTTCGACGTCGACGGGTTCGACCGGTACCCGGAAGACGTACGCCGGGTCGGGCGGGAAGTAGCGCAGGCCGGTGAACGTCGCCCTGGCCGCTTCCGGCAACGGCGAGCGGGGGTCGTTCCTGAAGAACTCGTCCTTGGCGCGGCGTTGGGCCATGAGCGTGTCGGTGTCCATGGCCGTTGCAACCCGACCCATGCCGGGCTATTCCCCTCCGCCGGCCCGATAGGCTGCGATGCCCATGGCCGTTCTCGTGCACATCAAGGAACCGGGATCGATCTCGTCGGTGCCGCTGGCGATCGACGGTGATCGGTTCGTCGATCCTGCCGCCGCGACGATCGAACGTGAACTCGACACGGCGAGGTGGTGGGCGATCCCGGGCCTGGCCGACTGCCACGCCCATCTCGGGATGGAGCAGATGGGCGACGCCGGCCGCCTCACCGACGCCGACATGGAGGCCAACGCGGCTCGGCATGCGGCCATGCAGCTCGAAGGCGGCGTGCTGCTCGTGCTGGACAAGGGGTCCAGTTCGGAGGTCACGCTGCGGGTCCTCGACACCGCCGCCGATCGTCGCCCCGAGCTCCAGATGGCCGGGAGGATCATCGCCGGTCCGGGCGGCTACTACCCGTTCTACGCGATGGAGGTCGATGAGGAGGGTCTCGCCGACGCCGTCGCCGAGGCGGCGGCCACCGCCGCCGGGTGGGTCAAGATCATCGGCGACTGGCCGCGACGAGGGGAAGGGCCGCGGGCGAACTACACGCTCGCAGGTTTGCGTCGGGCCGTCTCGACGGCGCATGCCGCCGGCGCTCGCGTCGCGATCCACACGATGGCGCCCGCCGTGGCCGGCGTCGCCGTCGACGCCGGCGTCGATTCGATCGAACATGGCACGTTCCTCACCGAGGCCGATCTGGAGACCCTGGCGGCGCGTGGCGGGGCCTGGGTCCCGACCGTCACCAACACGGCGTCCATCGTCGAGTTCCTCGGCACGGACAGCTCGGGAGGGAAGCTCCTCACCGAGGGGCTCGCCAACGTCGCCTCGTTGCTCCCGGCCGCCGAACGCCTCGGCGTGACCGTGCTGGCGGGAACCGACCTGGCCGTGCCGCATGGTCGGGTCGCGATCGAGGCGGTGGCGTTGCGTGACGCGGGCCTGTCGAACCCCGCGGCGCTGGCCGCCGTGTCGACGGCTGCCTACTCGTACGCGGGGGTCGACCGCGGGTTCCGCCCAGGAGCCGTCGCCGACGTGGTGTTCGTCGAGGCCGATCCGTTGGAGGAGCTCGAGACGCTGCTCGCTCCGCGTCTGGTGATCCGGGCGGGGCGGGTGGTGCGGCCATCGTGAGCGACGAGGCACTCTACCTGCCCGACGGGGAGGTCATGGTGCCGTCGCGGCTCGTCACGTCCCCGTGGTCGCAGACCACGAGCCACGGGGGACCGCCATCGGGACTGCTCGCCCGAGCGATCCAGATGGTCACGGGGGACGAGCTCCGTCTCTCCCGGATCACCGTCGAGTTCCTTCGGCCCGTGCCGATGGCCCCGCTGGCGGTCACCGCGGCGGTGGTCCGTCCCGGCGCCAAGGTGGCGCTCGCGGAGGCCGAGATCCGGGACACGTCGGGCAACGTGCTGGCCCTGGCGCGGGGGTGGTCGCTCCGTGAACGTACCGATCTGCCGATGTACGGCACCGATGCCCCGCCCTTGCCGATGCCGCATCCCGACACCCTCCCCGAACCCGATTTCCTCATCTCGGAGTGGACGCATTTCCCGATCGACGCCGAGGACCTGCGTCTGGCCGGCGGGGACCTCGGAGCGACCGGCCGAGCCGCGGTGTGGTTCCGGCTGCGGGTTCCCCTCGTCGCCGGCGAGGAGACGACCCCCGAGCAGCAGGTGGCGATCGCGGCGGATTCCGCTAACGGCCTCTCCCGGCATGCGGAGACGAGCGAGATGCTGTTCGTCAACACGGACCTGACGGTGCATCTCGCGCGCCGACCCATCGGCTCGTGGGTGGGGATCGACGCCACGTCCCACTGGTTCCCCTCCGGCCGAGGCCTCTCCGACACGGCCGTCTACGACCTCGACGGGTACCTCGGCCGCTCGAACCAGACGCTGTTCATCGACGAGGCCCACCGAGCGGCACGTCCACAGGAACCAGACGACCCCCACCACTGAACCAAGCCCCGCAAAGGAAACCCGACGAGGCCCACCGAGCAGCACCTCCACAGGAACCAGACGACCCCCACCACTGAACCAAGCCCCGCGGAGAGCGAGATGAGGCCCACCGAGCAGCACCTCCACAGGAACCAGACGACCCCCACCACTGAACCAAGCCCCGCGGAGAGCGAGATGAGGCCCACCGAGCGGCACGTCCACGGGGACCGGCTCAGCCGACGATGTAGGTCCCGGTGCCGACCGCGATCTGCCGGCCTTGGTCGTCGGTCATCTCCATCCTCGTGACGGCGACCCGCCTCCCCGCTCGCAGGACCGTCGCCGTTGCCTCGAAGCCGCTTCCGGTGCCGGGCCGGAGGTAGTCGACCCGCAGGTCGATGGTGCCCATGTTGGCGAAGATCTCCAGGCCTTCGTCCACCGTCTCGGGGATCCGGTTGCCTGCGGCTCCGAACAACGCGGCGATACCGCCGACGAGATCCAGGGTGGCCGAGATGACGCCACCGTGGAGGGTGCGGCGTGTGAAGTTCCCGATGAGCTCTTCGCGCATGGGCACGTGGACCGACACGATCCCGTCGTCGGTCACCGTGAACCGCTCGAGGCCGAGGACGCGGTTGAACGGCACCTTCGCCTCGACCGCTTCGACGAGCGCCGCCAGGGTCTCGGGGGGCGGTTCCATGCTTCGACGCCTCCTGGGTGTGCCTCGGGGCCCGGCCGGGCCGCCGCGGGCCGAGTGTACGCCGGAGAAGCAGGGGAACATCTCGACACCGGGCGGTGTTGTGATGAATGTCGGATTCTCGTCGATTGGCGGGAACCCGAGACGCCTTTCGGACGTTGAAGTAGCGGAGACCGAAGGGGGTCCCCCGTCCACCCGAGTACTCGGCTGGGCGCACGATATGAGATATCATGTGAAATCTTTCACGAATTAGCCGGAGGAGTCGAAGGACATGAGGACGAGTGCCGCCACCCCACTGGAAGTGGGTGACAGCCTCAGCAGGTACCTGGCGGAGATCGCCGACCATGCGCTGCTGACCGCCGATGAGGAGGTCGAACTGGCGCAGGCGATCGAAGCGGGCCGAGAGGCAGAGGAACAGCTCGCCAAGGTCTCCGTTCGCGGAGCCCAGCGAGTCAAGTTGGAGCGCGCCGTACGACGCGGCAAGGAAGCGCGGGATCGGTTCATCCGCGCCAACCTTCGTCTCGTCGTCTCGCAGGCCAAGCGCTACCGCAGTCAGTACGGGATCGAGTTCATCGATCTCATCCAGGAAGGGAACCTGGGCCTCATCCGCGCGGTCGAGAAGTTCGACTGGCGCAAGGGGTTCAAGTTCTCGACCTACGCCACCTGGTGGATCCGGCAGGCGATGCAGCGAGCGGTAGCCGAGAAGTCCCGCACCGTTCGGCTCCCCAACTCGTTGCACGACACCTTGCTCACCCTGAACGGCACCCGCAACCGGCTCCTGTCGGAGCTCGGCCGCGAACCGACGCCCGAGGAGCTGTCGGCGGAGTCGGGTCTGACCTTGGATCAGGTCGTCGAGGCCCAGCTCGTCGCCGACTCGGTGTCGCTGGAGGCGCCCGTCGGCGAGGACGGCGCCACCCTCGGCGACTTCGTCGCCCAGGACGACGAGGACAACCCGGTCCTCGAGGCGGAGCGCAACGCGGTCATCGACATGCTCCGGAAGGCGATCCATCGGCTCCCCGAGCGGGAGGCGTACATCCTGTCGAGGCGGGTCGGGTTCGAGGATGGCATCCCCCGGACCCACGAGGAGATCGGGAAGCACCTGGATCTGGGACCGACCCGGGTCCGGAGCTTGGAGAAGCGGGCGCTGGCCCGGCTTCGCCACCCGAGCTTCGGCCTCCAGGAAGAGGCGATGGTCCTCGACGGATGATCCGCCCGGAACCCAGGAGAGGGACGGCATCGAGCCGTCCCTCTCCCGCGTTCGGAGCCGGGGCGGATCGGCCCCGCCGCGAACGCGCGAGACTACGTGTGCCGAGACCCCCTGAGGAGGACCCATGGCAGCCAGGCACCCCGGAGTCGTCTACGGGCGACGCGTCGCCATCGTCGACGGGCTCCGCACCCCGTTCCTGAAAGCAGGGACCGATTTCAAGGATGTCCCGACCCTCGATCTGGCCTCCGAGCTCGTCACCGAACTCCTCCAGCGCTCCGGGATCGAGGGCGGGCAGGTGGATCGGGTCGTGTACGGCTCGGTGATCCAGGACGTTCGGGCTCCCAACATCGCCAGGGAGATCGTCCTGACCTGCGACATGCCCGAGTCCGTCGACGCCTACTCGGTGACCAGGGCGTGCGCGACGAGCACCCAGACCTTCGTGGACGGGGCCACGGCGATCCTCCTCGGCGAAGCCGACATCGTCATCACCGGCGGCGCCGACACCCTCTCGAAGCCCCCGGTCCTGTATTCGGATCGGTTCGTCGACGTGCTCTTGGAGGCCAACGCGGCCCGCGACCTGCCGTCCAAGCTGAAGGCCTTCTCTTCGCTGCGCCCCAAGGACCTGGCGCCGCAGCCGCCGGCGATCGCCGAACGCTCGACGGACGAGACCATGGGCGAGTCGGCCGAGAAGATGGCCAAGGAGAACCGCATCTCGCGGGAGGTGCAGGACGAGTTCGCCCTCCGTTCGCACCGCAAGGCCGTCGAAGCGTGGGAGAAGGGGATCTTTGACGACGAGGTGATGCACTTCCACGTCCCGCCCCGCTACGCCACGACCGTCACCCGCGACAACATCCCCCGACCGGACACGAGCCTCGAGAAGCTGGCGAGCCTGAAACCCGTCTTCGACCGCAAGTACGGGTCGGTGACGGCAGGCAACTCGAGTCCGTTGACCGACGGCGCCTCGGCCCTCGTCCTGATGGAGGCCAAGACCGCCGAACGGCTGGGCCTCGAGCCCCTGGCGTTCCTTCGCTCGTGGGGTTTCGCCGCCATCGATCCCAACTGGCAGCTCCTGATGGGCCCGTACTTCGCCACCCCCAAAGCCCTCGATCGGGCCGACCTGACGATGGCCGACATCGACCTCGTCGACATGCACGAGGCCTTCGCCGCCCAGGTCCTGTCGAACCTGAAGGCGTTCGCTTCTCGAGAGTGGGCCCAGAGGTACCTCGGCCGGGACGAACCGCTCGGTGAGATCCCCGACGAGAAGCTGAACATCTACGGGGGGTCGATCAGCCTCGGCCACCCGTTCGCCGCCACCGGCGCCCGTCAGCTCCTGACGATGGCCAGGGAACTGGCGCGCCGGGACAGCGGCACCGCGTTGATCACCCAATGCGCGGCGGGCGGCCTCGGGGCCGCGGTCGTGCTGGAACGCTGAGGAGCTATCCCCATGGATCTGACCCATTTCACCTTCGAGGTCGACGGGGCCGGTGTCGCAACCGTCCTGATGGATCGCCGCGACGAGCGGATGAACACCCTCGGCCCTGCGCTGTTCGACGACATGAACACGATCCTCGACCGGCTCGAGCACGACGACGAGATCGTCGCCGTCGTGTGGGGTTCGGCCAAGCCGGACAACTTCCTCGCCGGGGCCGACATCCGCTTCTTCCAGACCCTCACCGACGCCAAGACGGCCGAGGACGCCATCAAGGCGACCCATGCGATGTTCGCCAGGATCGAGGCGTTGCACACCGAACGCGGCAAGCCGGTCGTCGCCGCCATCCACGGGGCGTGCCTCGGTGGCGGCAACGAGCTGGCGCTGACCGCCTCGATGCGGATCGCCACCGACGACCCGAAGACCCAGCTCGGCCAGCCGGAGGTCAAGCTGGGGGTCATCCCCGCCGGCGGAGGGACACAGCGACTGCCCGACCTGATCGGCATCGCCGCAGCCCTCGACCTGATCCTGACCGGCCGGTCGCTGCGTCCCCACAAGGCCCGCAAGATCGGCCTCGTCGACGAGGTGGTCCCTCCCCAGGTGCTCCTCGACGTCGCCCGAACCCGGGCGTTGGAGGCGACGACGGCCAAGCCCGACGGAGGTTCGATCAAGAGCTTCCTGTCGCCCGATCATCTCCAGCAGCTCGCCCTGGAGCAGAACCCGATGGGGCGCCGGGTCCTGTTCAAGAAGGCCGAAGAGCGGATGCTCGCCGAGACCCACGGCAACTACCCGGCGCCACAGCGGGCTCTGGAGGCGGTCAAGATCGGCGTCGAGCAGGGCCACGAGGCGGGCTACGCCGCCGAGGCGCGGTTCTTCGGGGAGCTGGTCGTGTCCCCCGAGTCGAAGGCCCTGCGGTCGATCTTCTTCGCCACCCAGGAGCTGAAGAAGGATCCCGGCGTCGACGGGAAGGTCGAACCGAAGGAGGTCCGCAAGGTCGGGATCCTCGGTGGAGGTCTGATGGGCTCGGGGATCGCCACCGTCTCCGCGTTGAAGGCCGGTTCGACGGTCCGCATCAAAGAGATCGACGACGCCGGGATCGACCGCGCCCTGGCGTACGTACATCGCAACGTGGACAAGCTGCGCCGGCGACGGCGCGTGCGCGACTTCGAGGCGGAACGGCTCATGCACAAGGTGACCGGCACGACCGACTGGTCGGGGTTCGAGAACGTCGACCTCGTCATCGAGGCGGTCTTCGAGGATCTGTCGCTCAAGCGCAAGCTCCTCGCCGAGGCCGAGGGTGTGGTGCCCGATGACGCCGTCTTCGCCTCGAACACGTCGTCCCTGCCGATCTCGTCGATCGCCGAAGGGGCGCAACGACCCGAGCTGGTGCTCGGCATGCACTACTTCTCGCCGGTCGAGAAGATGCCGCTCCTGGAGGTCATCCGGGCGGAACGGACCTCCGACGTCGCGGTCGCGACCGCGGTCGCCTACGGGAAGCGCCAGGGCAAGACCGTGATCGTCGTCGGCGACGGGACGGGCTTCTACACGACGCGGATCCTGGCGCCCTACTCGACCGAGGCGGCGTTCCTCCTGGAGGAGGGAGCGTCGGTCGAGGCGATCGACCGGGCGATGGTCAAGTGGGGCTTCCCGGTGGGGCCGATGCTGCTGATGGACGAGGTCGGGATCGACGTGGGCGCCAAGATCGCCAAGATCATGGTCGAGGCGTACGGCGAACGGATGGCCGGACCGACGATGATGGAGCGGCTCATCGACGCGGACCGGCGGGGCCGCAAGAACCGGAAGGGCTTCTACCGCTACGACGACAAGGGCGAACGGGACGGGGTCGACGAGTCGGTGTACGAGGTGCTCGGTCTCGGTCCTCGCCGGGACATCCCGGCGGCGGAGATCCAGGAGCGGCTGTCGCTGGCGATGATCAACGAGGCGGCCTTGTGCCTGCAGGAGGGCATCTTGCGTTCCGCCCGCGACGGAGACATCGGAGCGGTCATGGGTCTCGGGTTCCCTCCGTTCCGGGGTGGGCCGTTCTGGTACGTCGACGAGGTCGGAGCCGCCGAGATCGTCGATCGCCTCGACGCCCTGGCGGAACGGTTCGGCGAGCGGTTCGCGGCCGCCCAGATCCTGCGGGATCACGCGACGTCGGGCGAGCGCTTCCGCTCGTGACGACCCGCTC